>DATDRF010000116.1:0-26029 GCA_035291905.1 Bacteroidota bacterium | reverse complement strand
AGAGACGGGATCCTCCGTTCGCGAACAACGACGCAGCGGCCGGTCATCGACACGGCGGAATCGCGGCTTATGGCCCTCCTCAATTCAAACAGCTATCAAAAAGCAGCCTGGATTCTGCATATGCTTCGATCGACTGTGGGAGATACGGCCTTTTATGCCGGAATGCGCCTGTACTACGAGTACTACAAGCATCGATCAGCATCTTCACGGGACTTTCAGCAAGCCATGGAAGCAAGCTCTGGAATGGAGCTAGGATGGTTTTTCGACCAATGGTTGCGTCGCCCGGGCTTCATCAAGGCATCGTTTGAATGGAATACACTGGAGTCGGATCGCGAGGTTCGCCTCACCGTGCGGCAATCTGGTGTTCCGTATCGCTTCCCATTGAGACTTGCAATAGAAACAGATGATGGGAAGTCCGTGGCAGCAACGGTCGACGTCCCTGCTGAAGCAGAAGCAATCATCCGTATTCCATGGAGCGGCCGACCGGTTGCCAATATCATTTTTGACCCGTTTGTCCAGCTTCTCTGGAGTATAACCAAGAGGTGAAACGAATCAGATTCTCCTCAATCCTCCCAACAAAATTAAAAGGAGTCTTTCTATGGGCGCGCCAATTGTACACTGGGAAATCAATACCAAGAACCCGGGCAAGGTATTCGATTTCTACAAGAACCTGTTCGGCTGGCAGATCAATCCTGCCCCGGGAATCGACTACGGACTCGTCATTACGGGTTCGAAGAACGGGATCGATGGAGGAATAGGCGGAGTTCAGGGTGATACTCCGGCCTACTCGGTGGTCTACGCGGAAGTCGACGACCCTCAAGCAGCTCTCGACAAGGCCGTTTCGCTGGGTGCCACCGTCGTCACCCCCGTTACGGAGATCCCTAATATGGTAACCTTCGCGCAATTCAGGGACCCCGACGGGAACATGTTTGGCATAGTAAAAAGTACGGAGAGACCTTCGACACGTCGGAAGAAGAGATCTCCGCGCAAGAAAGCCGGAAGAACCAAAACGAAGCGGCGGAGCAGAAGATAGCTGCAGAGGAAACAAAGGCGTCTGTACGACGCCTTTTTTCTTTCACAACACTTTCACCCGGAACTACATTCCGCCTTCAGACCATGGAGGGACAACTTTGTTCGTACGGGCATACGCGATTGACTGGCCAAGATGCTCGTGGGCGTGTGTGGCGAGAAGAACCAATCCCGATCGCAGGGCCCCATCACTTCCGAATATCTTGACTGTTTTGTCGAGATCTTTGTTGGAAACCTTCGCGACGGCATCCTTGGCAATCTGGAACGTCTTCTTGAGCATTTCGACTATTTCCGCTTTGTCAGTCACGGTCTTTTCCATTCCCCAGTCGACCTTCATTGACGTCTGAATGCCAACCATCTCCAGAAAGGCGATATTGGAAACGGCAATGTGAACATAGACTTCGCCCACGGAACGAACTCCCTCCATCGGCCGCCAGTTGTATTGCTCTTGGGTCATGGTTTCTGCAAGCGCCAGAAACTTGCGTTCCGCACTTTTGATCTGGCCAACCAGATCCGCCTGCAGCCCTCTTGCCTCTTGTGCCACAGCTCCGGCAACCATGCCAAAAACAAGGCCGACGGTGAGTAAGAAACGATGATTCATGAAGCCTCCTCTATGATGTTAGGAACGGATGGAAGATGTCCGAAAACACAGGATAGAACACGTCCGGGAAGGGAATTGTTCCGTTTTTCAAACGAATGAACAGATTTCCCTTCCACAGGTTAAACCCCCATCATCCCGTCGTGTCTAATAGAAAAACGAATCAAACGCAAGGAGAAACGATGAAAAGCAGAATGTTATTTGGAGTACTTGTAGCATTGTTGAGCGTTACTTTCACTCTTTCTGCTCAACCCGGTATGGGGATGCAGATGCCAATGCACCAGAACGTCATGGACGAACTGAAGCTCACGGACCAACAGAAGAAGGATATCGAGAAAATACACAGCGACGCAAAAAAGGAGCAAATCGACAGGTTCTCCGAAATTGCCAAAGCGCATGTAGAACTTCAGGATCTTCTGAAGGCGGACAACCCGAGCCAGTCTGCAATTGAGAAGAAGTCGAACGATATCGGCACGCTTCAAAATCAGGCGCGGTCAAAGAGACTCAATGTCTGGTTCTCGATCAATAAGCTCCTTACACCCGAGCAACAGAAAGTTTGGAAGCAGACACTTCAACGTCACGGGCAGATGAGGATGGGTGAACGAATGGGACGGATGGGGCGAATGGGGATGATGAGAGGCGGTTTTCAGAGAAACATGAATCGTCCGATGCGTGGAATGAGGATGGAGATGGAAGAGTAAGACGCAATTCTGATGCACAAACGACAAGGACCGCTCTAAGAAAGCGGTCCTTTTTTGTTTTCTACTCGGACCTCAGAGAAAAGAATTACACAGAGGGCACGGAGGAGTCACAGAGAACACAAAGAAAAACACCATTATCACTATTTCAAACGAAGCGTAGAGTGAATCCAGTCGTTAATCGTCGACAATGCCTCCGGTGCAAAGGTCTCCTCGATCCTGGCATATTCCGTTGGTGAACCGGTCGTTGCGTGTTGAAACAGGTGATTGAGGCCGGGCATCATGGTCGTTGTCACTTGAGAGTTGCGTCCTTCTGTCACTGCAAGCTTGATCCCTTCGAGGTTGACGCGGGCAGGGACCTGAAGATCCTTTTCTCCGTTGAGGGCAAGCACCGGACATCGCGCCTTTTTCAACGCAGGGAGCGGATCATAAGAAAGGAAAAAGCGGAACCAGGGTGATGTGAGGACCTGAACGGACCTTTCGATGGCGGCCTCGTTCTGTTCCCGCTTGCCAGTCGTATCATTCAACTCGGCAGATGCGGTGCGCAAGAATTCCCTCAGCTTTTCCTTCAACACCGAGGTATCCGATTCTGATTCGACGATCGCATACATCTCCTTTGCCACCTCACGATCCTTTCGGATCTTGTCAATCCCGACTCCGTTGGCCAGCGAAATGAGAGAATCCTGAAGGAGGATGATACCCTTTCCGGTCAACGATGGGCCGGCAAGTAAGACAATGAACGCAATGTCTTTGGAGTTGCCTGCCACCATCGGGGCGATGAGACCACCTTCGCTGTGCCCAATAAGCCCGATCTTTTTCCCATCCACTTCCTTGCGCGTTTGAAGATAGGCGACGGCCGCCCTGGTATCCGAGGCAAAATCCGCAGTGGTCGCGGAGGCGAAATCGCCCTTTGAACCCGCTTTTCCTCTGTCATCATACCGCAAGACTGCAATCCCATTCCTAGAAAGATGATCCGCTATGACCTTAAAGGGTTTGTGGTTGAAGATGTTCTCGTCGCGATCCTGCGCTCCGGATCCCGAGATGAGAACCGCCGCCGCAAAGGGGCCGCCCGATGTTGGGTACGTCAGCGTGCCCGCAAGTGTGATTCCCGCGTGGGTGTTCGGGAAGGAGACCTCTTCCTCGTTGTAGGGATACGGAGGCTTGGGCTCCTGGGGCCTTCGGACCACAATCGGCGCCGTGGTTTTCCTGAGATCAAGAGGAAATGTCATACCTCCCTGTTGCCATGTACCGGCCATGAGTGTATCACCTCTGAACACCCCTTCATATTTCCCGCGGATCCTGGTAACAACGAGCCGTACGGTGTCGCGTGTGGGGAGTACGGAATCGACTGCGATCCCTGCCGCACCCTGATCAGGACTGTCCATTGTCGCTTTCCAACTCCCTTCTTTCGTCGATTGAAGATGAAATACTATCCGGAGCTCAAATAGCTGTATCTTCAGCGTTCCCTGCCAGTCTCCTTCAATTCGGGAGACCTGAGCAGCAAGAGGTTCCGGAAACAGAGCCGCAAAGGCGGCAAAAGCGATGATCGTTGGTTTCATGTTGTTCCTTTCAGCGGAATTACGAATGCCTCCGCTGGTTGAGCAATGCTACATAGGCAACAAGATACGTGAGCCAGGGGTATTCGCGAAGGAACTCTGCATCGCGTTCGACGGTGAGATCACCTCCGAATTTCGGAAACTGCCGTATCTTGAGCGTGCAGAGAGTTGCATTCATGGAGGTCTTCAGAACATACTCAGATTTCCAAATATTGGTAGCCAGCCGCAGTGTCCTATAACGAGGGAGCCTTAGAGCGAACATTCCTCTCGATTGCTTCAGCGAAATCGTCGCGAGGGGCTTCTTCGCATCCGGGGGGCTTATGATTGCCACAGGATTGAATACCCCCTTCGTGTTGAATACCCAATGTCCTTCGACACATTCGACATCAGTTTGGTCGCTGAGAAGACGACGAAACGACAGCGTTCCAACCGTCTTTTCGCCTTCCATCAGCTCATAACGCCGGTGCCAGATGCTTTTCTGAACAAACGTGAATGACCCTGCGTGAAGCGCCACAAACGGAATCATGATTTTTTCTTTCTTTCTTCGCTTTGCTTCGCCCTGCCTGCCTGCTTCAATACGTCAGTGAGAAGAAATTCGATCTGCGCATTGACGCTGCGAAGGTCGTCGGCGGCCCACTTTTCGAGGGCCGCGTAGATATCTTCGTCGACGCGAAGAAGGAATTTCTTCTTTTCGCTCATGAATACAGCGTCCCGGTGTTAATGATCGGCTGAGCCTGAGTTTCGGAGACAAGAGCGACCATGAGATTGTTGACCATTGTCGCCTTCTTCTCTTCGTCGAGCTCGACGATGTGATGCTCGCTCAGGAGGCGGAGTGCATCATCGACCATCCCTACCGCTCCTTCAACGATCTTCTTCCGCGCATCGATAATCGCCTGTGCCTGCTGGCGCCGCAGCATAGCCTGAGCGATCTCAGGAGCGTAGGCCAGGTGGCTGATTCTCGATTCGGTCACTTCAACACCGGCAACCTGAAGGCGCGTTTGCAGCTCTTTCTGGAGCTGTTCAGCGATGAGCTGGGGATTTCCGCGCAGAGAGGCCACCTCTTCGGTTTGGGAATCGTACGGATAGCTGGTTGCAAGACCCCTGATTGCGGTCTCACTCTGTATTCCCACGAACTCTTCGAAATCTTCAACGTCGAAGAGAGCCCGCGAAGTGTCAACAACGCGCCAAACCACGACTGCAGCTATTTCGATCGGATTACCGTGCTTGTCGTTCACTTTTATCTTCTCACTGTTGAAATTGCGGATTCTCAGCGAGATATGTTTCTTGATGGCAAATGGATTGGCCCAGTGGAATCCGGAATCCCGCACAGAACCTATGTACTTGCCGAAGAGAACCAGAACACGCCCTTCATTCGGCTGAACGACGAAGAATCCAACCATATGAAGGACGGTGTAGAGGAAGAGGGGAATTTCGACCCAGAGTCCCTGCACCTCCTCATTGAGGGCTATCCAATAGATCAGATAGGCATTGAGGGCAACGAGAACAAACTGGGCGACAAGGAACAAATAGCCGTTCATCCTTCGGGCAGACGTTTCAGTGACAGTTTGCATGGCAATCTCCTAGACTGTGATATCGCAATGATATCATATTAATATCACATTGTCAAGAGGAAAATGAAAGAATCGTAAGATTCCCCGCCGGGTGTCCACAAAGGAGGGCATTGATGGCCTCCAGTAGACAGGAAGGTAGGAGGCCCCGGTGATTGATATTCAGAAACCGGCTGGTAATAAGCTATTTGGTCAAAACCACCTGCTGGTATCCTTTTTGAGGATTATTTTCTCAGGACTATGGAGGGATGACAATGAGAACCACGGCATTTCTTCTGATTGCTGCGCTTTCGTTTTCGGGCTGTTATACGCAGGCGTACATCGACCACCCCACGTACGTGATCATCGACGATCCGTGGCCACCGCCTCCCCCGCCCCCTCCTCCGCCGCCTCCTCTACCGCCACGAGGACCGGTGCATGTCCCTTATTACCCTCCGACTCCGACATTTGAGCATAGGGAATCCGGACCCGTGAGGACAGGGGAAGACAGGGTTGGCGGTCAGAATCAAAACGACGCCCCGCGGCGCGACCAGAGAAGAGACAACTGAGACAAAAGGTTGGGATCACTCAGTGAAATTCCTTCCCCGGAAGCAGGAGGAAGGCCGCGAAGCCGGCAAGCCCCAGGGCGAGCGCTGAGAGGAACGTCAGTTCCGCCGACACTCCCCACAAGAGTCCGCCTATGAGGCCCCCGGGAACGATCGCGAGATTGCGAATTGTATAATAGGCTCCTACCGCCCGCCCCCTCTCAGATGACGGAACATGATCCACGATGAAGGATTTACGCGCGGGTTCGCCGAACTCCTTCAATCCCCCGATGACAAATGCTATGACAAGAAGGAGGGGCGAATGAGCGATGTAGACGGAGAAGGGAAACAGCCCAAAGAAGAGAAAGGTCAGAGCGATCAGGGATCGACGGCCCGCAAGATCGGCAAGTTTTCCCGCCGGGAGATACATGACAATCGCGATCATCTGCTGAAGTGCGTAGAGCAGTCCGTAGGATTCTATTCCAACGTTCAGGACATCCGTTACGTAGAGAATGATGA
This sequence comes from Bacteroidota bacterium, assembly GCA_035291905.1. GTDB lineage: Bacteria > Bacteroidota > Ignavibacteria > UBA10030 > UBA10030 > JACPLA01. The sequence goes on along the minus strand of DATDRF010000116.1, from coordinate 19,537 downwards.
ACGACGCCGCGACCGCCTCTCCCGTGCGTACGACGCATTCCACGAAGAGAAGCCGCTTGAGTACGAGAGGTAACCGCCTGAGGGAAGACCCCAGGGCTCCTTGATCGTCGTGATACTCGAAGGGCGGATTCTCAACAAATCCAAACCTCTGCATCACCAGCGTCCCCATTCCCAGCAGGATAGTCGCCACAAGGGCCGCCCGCACTCCCACTCCAATGCCAAAGACCATAATGAGGAGGCCTCCAAGCGGTGCTCCAACGACTCTTGGGAGCCTCTGCATGACCGATTGAACACTGAATGCTGTTCCCCGTTTTCCCTTCGGCAGGGCATCGCCTATGACCGCGAACGAGACGGGAAACGCGCCGGATTTCCATGCCATGATCAACACAAGCGCGGGGAACAAAAGCCACCACGACGGCGCGATCGCCGCAAGGACATATCCTCCCATTGCAACAACCGTGAAGGTCATCAACGCCGATTTCCTGCCGAACCGATCGGCAAACCAACCGCCCGGATACTGGTAGACACCATCAAGCAGGTCTTTTGTTGACCCGAAGAGACCCACGACAAAAGCCGAGGCACCAAGCGCCACAAGGTATTTCGGCAAGAAAGCCAGCCAAAGTTCTTCTCCAAGGGCGAGTACAAGCGTGCTCGCAGCCAGGATCCCCACGTTCCGGTTCAACCCAAGGTAATCCTTTACGCGAGAACTTAAAGTCATCATCAGAGTTGAAAAGAGTGACCTAATGCACGATGAGCGACATCCATTGCACCGCAGTTTCCGAGAGATCGTCAAGCACAGCGGCATCCGTCTTCCCCTGCGACTTGGGGAGATGAAACGAATGGTCACCGCCTTCTATAATGTGCAGGTGTGCATGCTTACCGAGGGTTTTGATAACAGGCTTCAAAAGCATGAGGTCGGCCAGCTTATCGCGGGTTCCCTGCAAAAACAACATTGGAACCTTCACGTCTGCAAGGTGCGCTGCCCGATCGACGGATGGCATTCCCGGCGGGTGGAGCGGAAAGCCAAAGAAGACGATTCCTTTCACGCCTGATATCGGATTCTGGGCCATCGCCGTCGAACTCATTCGTCCTCCCATCGATTTTCCGCCCACGAACAACGGGAGCTTCTTATCGAGATCCTTTGCTCGAGAGACTGCAGCTCGCACGGTCGCAAGAAGCACGGGTTTTGGGTCGGGTCTTTTCCTCCCTGCCTCCATGTAGGGAAACTGATATCGGAGAGTCGCAACTCCCCTCTCGGCGAGCCCGTGTGCAATCTCCGTCATGAAGGGATGCTTCATTCCGGCACCTGCGCCATGGCCGAAGACAAGGAGGGAACGGGCATTCTCAGGTCGCAGGAAGAGTCCGCTCACGAGGGCACCGCCCTCTTCGACTTCAACCGAGATTGACTTTTCCAGAGAGGTCATCGGAAGGTTAAATCATTCCTGAAGCTTTTGACTCCCGGCCTTCTTCTGCGGAGCCCCCGGAGCAAGCTTTAAGAAATCGACCGCCATCTTCGCTCCCACTCCCCCTTCCTCATGCTTAAAGAAGACAAAAGCAGTGTCCCATTTCTGGTCCAAGATCTTCTTGATCCAGTTGCGCAAATCGGCTTTTGAGTATTCGGGCCTCCGAAGGCGCATGTATCCCCAGTCTGCTGTGCCGACAAAAGGGACCTTCAGCTCTTCGTCGGTGTCTGCAACGCACAATGCACAGTTCGTCTCTCTCAGGAGAGAAAACACATCGTCATCAAACCATGTTTCATGACGGAATTCAAACGCGCAACGGACATCTGCGGGAAGAGCTTTCAGAAAGACCTGGAGCCGTGTGAGATCTTTGCGGAAATTCGGAGGACACTGAAACAGAACAACGCCCAACTTCCCGCCCATCGCCCGGGCGGTGTTTATGAAATAATCGGTTTCGTCGCCGGCATTGCTCAGGCGCTTGATGTGGGTGATCTTCTGTGGGGCTTTGAGGGAAAAGCGGAAGTTCTCCGGGACGGCGGCTGCCCACGATTCAACCATTTCCTTCTTCGGTGACCTGTAGAACGTGTTGTTGATCTCCACCGAAGGGAGCCGCTCGCCATAATACTTCAGCATCTGATCATTCGGAAGATCTTCGGGGTAGAAGAAACCCTTCCATTCTTTGTAGCTATAGCCGCTTGTGCCCGGATAGATGATCATGGGGCATAATATAAGATTCCTCTAAAAGCGAATCAATCGGCCGTTTTCTGTGTGACACTCCTCCTGCAAAAGCTATGACACAGAGAGCACGGAGAAGACACGGAGAGCACAGAGGGAAAGAACGTCCCGCTGGTTGATTCTCTATCCACTTTCTGGTTACCTTGTGTTCCCATGGCGCGAAGTTCACAATATGTCAAAGTGGGTAAAAGGACGGTCGAGCTCACGAACCTCAAGAAAGTCCTTTGGCCCGAGGACGAGTTCGTCAAAGCCGAGCTTATTCAGTATTACCTGAAACTCGCCCCAACGATCCTCTCCCACATCAAGGGAAGACCGCTCTCGGTCGTCCGCTATCCCAATGGAGTAAACGGAGAGTCTTTTTTTCAGAAGAATCGTCCGGATTGGGCGCCCAAATGGATGGACCACGCCGAACTGGGCGACAAGGTGAAGAAGATCGACTATATGATTGCGACCGAAGATGCATCGCTCGTCTTCCTGGCCAATCTCGCCTGTATCGAACTTCATCAGATGCACTCCCGGTCGCCGCGTTTCGACAAGCCCGATTATTTCGTTGTCGATTTTGATCCTCCCGAGGACTTCCTGTTTGCCAACACCAAGGAGCTGGCATTTGAATACAAGGATCACCTCGAACAGTTCGGGTACCATGCATTTGTCAAGACAACGGGAAAGAAAGGCCTTCATGTTCTTGCTCCTATCGAACCGAAATGGTCATTCGACGAAGTCTTTGAGGCTGCGAAGGCGATTGCCCAGCCTTTCGTTGACAGGAACAAGACGAGCACAACCCTCCATATCAAGAAGGAGTATCGCAAAGGGAAAGTGCTGATCGACATCTACCGGAACCGGACCTTTCAGACAATCATCTCGCCCTACAGTGTGCGGGGAAGCAAGGGTGCACATGTCTCCATGCCCCTCCACTGGGACCAGCTTGAGGGGATCAAATCCCCTTCCGAACTTAATATCCAGACAGTTCCCGATCTTCTTCTCAAGAACGGGGACGCGTGGGAAGGGCTTGCAGCGTATGCAGTGCCGCTCCATACAAAAAGAAAAACACCGGCCCGGGTTCCGACACCGATACGAAAAGAGACAAAGGAGTCCCTTCAGAGTTACGACAAGAAACGGGCGTTTAAGAAGACGCCGGAGCCGCCTCCCTCCGTGAAAGCCGGACGAGGAACCGCGTTTGTCATTCATCGGCATCACGCATCGAGACTTCATTACGACCTCAGACTCGAACAGAAGGGGACACTGAAATCCTGGGCGGTGCCAAAGGGCCTGCCGCCCCGGCCGGGGATCAAGAGGCTGGCGGTACAGGTGGAGGATCATCCGCTGAGTTATCTGACTTTTGAAGGAAAGATCCCCAAGGGGGAATACGGAGGCGGAGACGTGTGGGTGTTTGCCCTCGGAACATATGAGATTACCAAAGAGAAGAAGGACGGCTTCTATTTTCGACTCCAAAGTCGTGAGCTGAACGGGGAATATCGCATTTATGCCACGGGTGACAAGAACTGGCTCTGTGAGCGTGTTGACAAACCTCAAGTTGATTACATTCTCGATCCCATTGAACCGATGCTGTCGGAAAGCAGAAGCGACGTCCCCCCTTCCTCGAATTACCTCTATGAAGTCAAATGGGACGGGATCCGCGCGATGATTTCGCTTGATGAAGGAGTCGTCAAGATCCATTCGCGCAACCGGAAGGACATTACAAAGAGCTTTCCCGAGCTTCTTATCCCGGAGCAATCGTTTCGCGCCACATCGGGCCTCTTTGACGCAGAGATCGTCTGTCTCGATTCCTCGGGCAAGCCGGTATTCAAGGACGTCATCCATCGCATGCAGCAGACATCGGAAAACGCTGTGGCAAGAGCGCGTGCAAAGCACCCGGCTTTTTGCTATATTTTCGATTGTCTGTGGCTCGACGGCCGTCCTATTGTCAATGAGCCATTGACGCGGCGCCGCGCGTGGCTCAGCGACGTGATCAAACCCGAGTCCGCATACAGGTTCAGCGAGGCGGTTGAAGACGGAACACAGCTCTTCCAGGCCGCGGCGGCAATGGGACTCGAAGGAGTGATGGCCAAAGAGAAAGAGAGTACGTATCAGGCCGGCAGGCGATCGCCCCAATGGCTCAAGATCAAGACCCGGCACAGCGTGGAATGCGTGATTGTAGGCTACACGAAAGGGAAAGGGGACCGATCCTCGTCATTCGGTGCACTTCACATTGCCCAACGGGAAGAGAACAGATTACGATACGTGGGGAAAGTCGGAACCGGATTTGACGATCGGATGTTAAAATCAGTTCTGGGCGAGGTGGAGAAGCTTGAACGGATTAAACGACCGGTCGACGAGAAGCCGATCGATGATGCGCAGACGATATGGGTGGAACCGGTGCTTTTTTGCGAGATTCAGTATGCATCGCTGACGAAGGACGGAATGCTTCGGGAACCGGTGTTTGTTCGAATGAGGCCAGATATTTCTTAGTTTTTCCAGGACAACAACTCAAAGGTGCAGCATGAGAGCCATTTGGAAAGGTCACATCCGCTTCTCGCTTGTGACGATTCCGGTCAGAGTCTATAACGCCGTAGACAACGACCTCAAGATCAGTTTCAATCAGCTTCACCGCGAATGCAACGGCCCCGTGGGGTACGACAAGCGGTGCAAGAAGTGCAGCAAAGTGGTGACCAAAGACGACATCGTCAAGGGCTACCAGTATGAACCCGATCAATTTGTGATCGTCGAGCCGACAGATCTGGAGAAGATCAAGTTGAAGAGCACGAAGATCATCGAGATTGAGGGCTTCATCAGTGCAAAGGAGGTTTCACCGCTCCTTTTTGAGTCTCCGTATTTCGCCGGGCCGGACGGACCCGTGGCCGGGAAGGCATTTGCACTCCTGAGCCAGACCCTGAAGGAGACCGGGAAGGTCGGAATCGGCAAGGTGGTTCTGAGAGACCGCGAAGACGTGGTTCTCATCGGGCCGATGGAAAACGGCATCGTGTTGTACAAACTCCGCTATGCCAACGAGGTCAGGGCGATGAAAGATGTTCCTCAGCTGGAGGAGCAAAAGATCGACAAAGACCAGTTGAAGCTCGCCCGTAATCTCGTTGATTCCATGGCGACCACGTACAAGAAGCTGGATCTGCAGGATACGTATCATGAAGCCGTGAAGGAGCTGATCGAGGCGAAAGTCTCAGGCAAAGAGATCGTGACAGTTACCGAAGAGCCAAAGCCCGTCGTCGACATTATGGCAGCCCTGAAGCAGAGCATTGAACAGGCAAAGTCTCAACGCAAACCGATGGAAAAAGCCACAGGGAAGAAAAAGGGAGAGGTCAAGACGACAAAGCTTCGGAAAGTGAAAGCGGGGTAAGAGAACGTATCGCCTTCAAATAGGGTGATTCGCGCCTATGGGACAGATTCTGCAATTCTCCCCCAAACCGCTGGCAAAGATCGGCTTTCAGAAGGTCCGAAGGCGGAAGAAGCCTGCTCGGCCTGAGAACCAGCTCGACCTTTTCGCGGAACAGCAGGGGCGAATCCTGCACCTCCCCCGTACAACAAGCCTCTTCGATGAAGCACTCCTTCTCGACGAACGCGGAGATGCCCGCGCCCGTCAGGGATATCTCAATGCCATCGAGGAGGGCGATTCGCCTTCCGACGCCTACTGCAACCTCGGGATCATCGAATCGTCCCAAGGGAGAACGGCTGAGGCTTTTGACTGCTTTACCAAATCACTCAAGGTAGATCCCCGCCACCTGGAATCGCACTACAATCTCGGGAACTTGTATTTTGAGGCCGGAGATTTCAAGCTCGCGAAGATCCATTTTGACATGGCGATTGAAATTCGACCCACATACGCGAACGCCTACTTCAACCTCGGTCTCATCCATGCCCTCGGGAAGGACTTTGCCACGGCGGCGGCAGCTTTTGGAAAATACGTCGAGCTTGTACCCGAGAACGAGGGGATCAAAGCCCAAGAGCTCCTTTCAGGGCTGAAACACTCGCTCGAAACCCGCTGACCTGTTTTTCAATTCTTAGAATCGCCCCCCTCCTTTTTCATTTCTTGGAAGAGCTGTGCCGAAAATTCGCAAAAACGGCTCTTTTTCTGGAAGCACCTCAGGCACGATTGTTGATATCGTAATCATTGAGATTCCAAGTCCCCCACAACAGCTCGTTGTCCAAAGATAGCCTCCTTCGACGAGCTGATCTAGGCTGCCGTTCGGCGTACGGCAGCCTTTTTATTTCCACCGTGAAGATGCCCTTTTCGGCAAAAAAAGAGCTCCCGGACCAGAATCCGGGAGCTCTTTTCTTAAAAACCTGACTGCTCACTTCCCTTTTGCGATTTCGACTATGGTTTCGAATGCCTTCGGGTCATCACTTTGCCCCAGCCAGAAGATAGCCTGCTTCCTGATTTTCGGATTGGGGTGAGTTTTCGCAATCCTGATGATTTCCGAGAGCCCTCCATTACCGTGAATCTGGGTCAAAGCAAATACCGCCTGCTTTTGCACCTCGACATCATCGTTGTTGTAGGCAAAATCCTTTAACGTTTCGACGACTCTTTCGGAGGCCTGCTGACCGAGCCAAAAGACGGCCTTCTTCCTCACCTCCCGATGTGGGCCATTTTTCCCGAGGTCGATCAGAACATCGGTTGACGCTTCGGTCCCGATCTGGCTGATCGCAAACACAGCCTGTTCCGCGACATCCTGTGAAGCCTCATTCCGCGCAGTTTTTGTGAGGAATTCCAGCGCCTCCGACGAATTCTGCTGACCGATCCAGAACGCAGCATCCCTCCTGACATTCGTCTGATCATTCCCCTCTACGACTGCTTTCAGCAACCCAAAGGCCGCAGGAGAATCGTGCATTCCATAGGCCATGATGACTCTTCGTTTCTGCTTCATACTTGAGGACTTCTGGAACAGTTTCCTGAGCAGATCCAGGCTCTCCTCTGTTGATGCTTTGCCCAGCCAGATGAGCGGCAGGCCTTCCAGGTCCACACTAAGGTTCATATTCGTCGGCTGAACCTCCTGGATCTGACTTTCAATAGCGGAGGGATCTGAAAATCGGAAGAGGAACGCTACTTCTTTCATCACCTTCTTCTCAGTTCGTTTTCTCTCGCTTCTCGACAATGCTTTTCGGGCGGCGTCGCGAAGGTCATCAGCCGGATTCTCAATATGGACGCCGGTGATCGTCTCATACAGGGAAACCTCCTCGCTGCCCGGATATGTTCGGTGAGATCCGACCCATGAATCCTCTCCCATGAGCCTGTCGATGGAGTAGGCAATCCATCCTCCCTGTTTGAACTGGGCCTCTCCGGCCTGCGAAAGCGCCCACGACCATCGGTCACCGAGTTTCCCGGCTGTTGCCGGGGCCTTGCGGACTCCCTGGGCGATGATGCACGACCCCGGGACAAAGAGCATTGCCGCCAATACCGACATCATGATCAATTTCATGGAGGTCCTACTTTTCAATGAGTTCGATCAGAGCAGTGCGGGCTTTTTCCGTTCCGATTTGTCCCAGAGCGTTGACCGCTGCGGTACGAAGCCTCTTGTCGGTCCCTTCACGGGCAATCCCGACCAACACGTCGACTGCATCATCGCTGCGCGAATTCGCAAGAGCGTAGACGGCGGCCAGTCTCAGTTCGGGATCCTTCTCTTCTTTCAGAATCTGAGTGAGCTGTTTGACGGATTCAGTTCCTCCCGACTCGGCCACCATATAGAGAACAGCTTTTTTCACTTCCATGAATTTTGCCTTCTTCAGGATATCAAGGAAGAGGCTCTCTGAACCCGGCTCGGTAAGATTCCGAAGGGCATACACGGCCGTTCTTGCCATTCGTTCGTCGTCACCTGTTGTGGCGATCCCGACGAGAAAATCCTTTGCTTCGGTTGATCGCGAATTTGCGATTGAATGCAGGGCTGCCTCTTTGGTTTTGGAATCGGAACTTTTCGCGTAGACCTCCTGCAAGACCTTGCCGACACCCGCTTCGTGCGTATTCCCGATCGCGTACGTAGCCGCACGGCGGAGATTCAGATCGGCATCCGTCAAGGCAACCTCTCTCAGAATATCGAGACCCGCTGCATCCTGTCGATTCGCCAGTGCATAAAGAGCCGCCTCACGGATTTTCGCTTTCTTTCCTTCCTTCATGATCTTCTTCAGCGCGGTTATGGCATCGTCCCGATTGAAGTTTCCCAGAGCATATGTCGCCGCTCTGCCAAGGGATTCGTCGTTGTCGTTCAAAGCAATATCCACCAGAATCGGGATTGCCTCCTCGTTTTGCGTGTTGGCAGTCGCGTAAAGTGCGGCCTCCCTGACCTTGCTGTCAGTCGTCGTGGAGGTCAAGACTCCTGTGAGGGCCTTCGCGGCCCCAGCACCGCCCCTATTTCCGATGGCATAGACGGCGCTTTTACGCACCTTCATGCTCTTGTCATTCTTGGCAATGTCGATGAGCTTGTTCAGAGCCGCTTCGGACTGAAACTGCCCAAGGACGTAGACAATCTTATCGCGCAGGCGTTCGCTTTTCCCCTTGTCAAAGAGGCTCACGATGGCGTTGAACGCGCGTTCATCCCCTACATTTTGGAGGGCATAGAGCGCAGCAAGCTGAACTTCTTCATCATCTCCCTCCTGCAAAGATTTGAGGGTCGCCTCGTATTGCGGCTTGCCGGCTTTGGCCAGAGCATACGCGAGCCGCGCCATATTTGCCTTTGCGTCGTTCACCCACTTGCTCTTGGGATAGCTCTTGATGAATCTGTTGTACGATTCGAAGACTTCTTCAGGGGTCTCATTGAGCTTTTCCCGCGTGTAGCAATGCCAGAATGAAGCAGCATCGGCCAACGAGCTCTTTGAATAGGACTTAAGGTACTCATCGAGCGCCTTCTTCGCGTCCGTCCACTTTTCGTCCAGGACGAGTTCGTAAGCTTTCTGATATGCCTTTGACGCGGCATCCTGCTCATCCGGAAGCCCCGTGGTGATTACTCCAATCGGTGCGGCCGCCGCAAGCAGCAGCGTCAGTGCCCTCATCCGCAGACCCTTGTTTTGCTTCTGTTCCATGGAATGCTCCTTTCTCAAATTCGTGACGACTTTGGTACAAATTCGTTCTTGGATGGAGGCGGCGCGCTTTCCTGGGCATTCATCTGTTCCAGATTTATCTTCAGGAGAAGACCTTTCCTTTCCACCCCATCCCGGACAATTTCAAGCGCCGGGAAATCCTTGCTCGCTTCGAGATTTGCAATCTGCAGGAGGATCACCTCCAGATCCCCGACCAGCTTCTTCATTTGCTGCTGATCCGCCTCGGTCAATTCGGATTTCAGTGTTCCCGCTTCCTTTACCAATACGCGGGAAACTTCCTGTTGCTTGGAGAGATTCTGCGAGCTGGGCGTCATGCCATTGCCGTTGACGATTCCAAGGAGAAGGATTTTCGAGCGCTGCAGATAATTCTGCGCCCGCTCATTCAACACTGCCCTCTCTGCATCCGACAGGCGATCGGAAAGCTGTTGCGCGTCGAATTCCGGCCCGGCCGTGAGGGCGAGCCTGCCAATCAGGATTCCGACTGCAAGAATCGACAGCGCTGCAGCCCCGTACGAGATTGCAGGGCGGAAACGCAAGAATTCGACGATTCGCGGCCACAGAGCAATCCCGGCCTTTCCCGGCCGCCGGCCCGATCCGATAGCTGCCGCGAGCTCGTTCCAGAAGATTGTCCAATCTACCTGGGTCATTTCTTTACGAGTTCGCCCGCGCATGTCAGTCGCAACCGTGCGAAGGTCCGCAAACGCGCTGCGGCACTCGGCGCACACCGACAGATGATTCTCAAATTCTTTTCGCTGAACCTCTTCCCATTCCTGATACAACGCATTCACAAACATGTTGCGACATTCACGATGTGTCATCACGCCTCCTCCATTCCTAGATCCTGACGGTAGAATGCCAGTTCTCTCTGCAGGTGTTTCAGCGCCCGGAAGAGAATCGACTTCACCGCACCTTCTGAGATCCTGAGCGTCGCCGCAATCTCCTTCAAGGGCATGTCATTGTAGTGGCGCAGGACAAAGATCGACCGTTCGCGGGGTGCAAGGCTCTTCAGAGCCTTGTCGATGTGCATTTGGGTGATGCTTGATTCCGCTTTCTTTTCCGGGTCGTGTGATGTGTGCTCCTGAAACATTGCGGCAACCTCAACATTGTCTTCAAACTCTGCATGCGGTTTCATGGCTGAAAAAGATTTCCGTGATCGGTGGTCATAACATGCATTGACGGCGATGCGGTAGAGCCAGGTGCTGAGCTTCGCCTCTCCCCGAAACCGGTGAAGGGACCGGTGCGCTTTCAGGAAGATCTCCTGGCAGACATCTTCGGCGTCGTGGCGATTTCCCGTCATATCGTAGGCGATCCTGAACATTTTTACCTTGTAGCGATCCACAATTTGGCGAAAGGCATCAATACTCCCTTGTCTGGCCCGTTCAACGAGAATCTCGTCGACGAACGCCGCTTCCACTGGACCATTTGATTGTGAGGATGTCATCTCAGTTGGAAGACGGCGCTGCTGCGTTGCTACCGAAAAGGCGTTTATGGCCGGCACAAGATCCCTTTTCAATCAGTGGCACGAACAAGCGCTTGCTCCTGTGTTCAATGTATCAGACGGGGTGATGTGGCAAAAGGTTTGCATGAAATTGGCGAGGATTACAGCCAGAAGCAACGGGGCAAAAAAAGTCCCGCCCCTTGGGGGCGGGACCGGAATTCGGGAAGTTCGACCCTTCTAAAGGGAAAGCCAGTAGGTGAACTTCAGCATCAGGATGTTGTCTGTCGTCGCCGTGAGCATTCTGTCGACCGAACGATTGAAACGAAATGTTCCGTCGTTGAGATATCCTGAACTGCTGCGTGTCCAGACCAGGTAGAGGATCGAGCCCGGGCGGTATTCCCAACGGAGAACAGCATTCCCCCGGACAGACGTAATATTGAAATCCGGATTCGACACGACGAATGAGGACGACGACCCCGGCCCGTCAGGATCAAACGTGTATGACGTGAGCGTTCCGTTTCCGTCCCGCGTCTCGGTAACCGTCGAGCCGTCCTCTCCATACTTCAGGAAATTGAATGTCTTCGGCTGCTTGAGTTCCTTGAACTCGTGATAATCGCCGGATGAGATAAGCGGCTGCATGAACAATTGAAGACTGAGCTGCGGAGAGAAGGTCCAGTTCAAACGAATATTCGCGCTGACTGTGACCTGATTGAGCGTTGAGAAGACATATCTCGTGCCGTACGTCGCCGTGGCATTCGGGTCCGCAACAGCTTTGATATACTGCGCACGCGACCGATCCCGCCCGAACGACGGCCCCATCTCAAGGGAGATGTTTGGCGCCGGTTTCCACTCGACATTTGCGTCGATTCCCCAGCTCGGTTCGTCTGTCCTGAAGTAGGAATAACCGCTTAGTTCAAATACGAGCTGTTTCCTGCTGTCGGTTTCGAATCCGCCATCGAACTGTCTCCCGGGCAGCTGGATCATCAGAGGGCCGCCCCTCGTGCGACGGCTGTCCACGGTGACGGGATTGTATGCAAATCCCCAATAAAAGGACCAATAGTTGGGAAACTCGATAAAGCCATTGTGAAAGTACCCGTGCCACACTTTGTTCCCGTCATAGTCGAGGTTCCCGAACGTCGCCACTTGAAACCGAAGGTAACGATAGTAGGCGGTGGGATCGGACCACTGATAGCCGGCAACAAAGTGTCCGTTGATGAGATTCGTCCTCCACAAGAAGCCCAGATCATTCACATCATAACGCGGATCGATGGTTCCAATTGCGGTGTTGAGGAAGAACTGCCCTTTTTGTTTGTTGAGCATGACGCGACCGGCAAACCCGCTCATCGACGTTGCGGAACTGTCAAGCCTGAAGTGTATGGCGTCGGGCCGCTGGAAATAATGAATCGAATTCTGCTGCAGTGCCGTCATTCGGGTTCTCGTTCCCGCGACCCTGGACATTGATGCCCAGGCGGTGACGACATAAGCCTTGTCCTCATCAAGGAATGTCCACCCGTCGACACCCGCCACCAATGCGTTGCTATTCAATTCGTCACTGAGTCGCTGATCCGTGAAGAAACGGTTCGTGTAGGTTGCCATGAATCCGAGCCCTTGTCGGCCGGCGTCGAAATCGCGCTGTACTCTGGCGACTCCATAGTAAGTCAGCGGCTCGATCTCAACGGTAGATCGCAGCCCAGTGCTCTGGAGGCTGGCAAATTCGCGTTTCGTGACAGCCTGGACGGCCCCGATCTTCCAATCATCGAACACACGACCGGTTATCTTTCCCGCGCCAAGAATGTGAGTCCCAAGGGGACGAGCGGCGTAATCGTAGCCGGGCATGCTTCCCTGCGGAGCCCGTCCCACGCGGCGGCTGTAGAAGAGCGTCGGGCTTCCCCAGTTAAATCCCCAGAAGTTGTTTGAACCTCCGTAACCAAACTCAAAAACGTTCGCCCCTTCGATGAAGAACGGCCGCTTCTCCTGAAAATAGGTCTCCACGTCGCTGAGGTTGACAACTGCCGGGTCGACCTCCACCTGACCGAAGTCAGGATTGATTGTTGCATCGAGGGTGAGGTTACTGCTCAATCCCACTTTCATGTCGGCGCCAAGACCTGCAAGATAGCGCGATCCGCTGTTGAACGGATCACCCTGTTGATGCTGCAAATATTCAGCGCGGGTGTTGACGTACGGCAGGAATTCCACCTGCTGCGCGGGAGTTATCGAGTTGATGCTTGTCAAAGCAGGAAAACGGGAAACAAAACCGCTTCCGTTTCGGGGAGTGTAGACAAGATAATCCCTCTCATTCTTGCGACCGATCTCCCTCTTGAAATTCACACCCCATACATATTCATCCTTTTGGTGAAATCGGAGTTGCGAGAATGGGATTCGTATTTCGAGAGTCCATCCCTTGCCGTCAACACGCGTTGACCCTTCCCACACACCGTCCCAGGAGTCATCGTTCCAGTCATCGTTGTAGAGAGTACCGTCGGTCTTTGTTCCGGCAGCACTCAGGGAGAAGTAATAGCCACTGCGGCCGTCATGATATGGATCAACATAGATCGTGAACCAGTCGGCTGTTGTGAATGCATCCCGACGCCCGAGTATTTGCATGATTGAATCCGGAGCGGAATCGTACATCCTTGCTGCAACGTAGAGCGCAGCATCGTCGTAGGCAACCCACACTTCGGTCCTTTCTGTGGGGGCTTCTCCTTGATTCGGCTCGCTTTGCCGAAACTCGGAGAAACCGGGACCCTGCCATGGCGGTTCTGTCAAATTCCCGTCAATCTCGATTCGGTCAACAGTGTGAATTGCAGAGACGTTGGTCTTCGGAGCATTGTCCTGTGCACCTCCCACATTCGAGAAACATACCATTGCAAAAAGAAGAATAGCCGATGCCTTCATAGGGTGCCTCCATCCTGATCGTTGTTCGGCGTCAGTGCGTTCTCGGGGAAATGATAAGAACGATTATAGGACTGCTCAAACCCAAGAAAGGTTGTCTCCACTCGTCCCGACGGGTTGCATCATTTTGGGCAAATTCTTTCCTCTTTTGGATTTTTTCCCTATACTGAAGCCATGGATTCAGTGGAAAGCTACCCTGTGTATGAATTGGCCGATATCGCCATCGATCCCACGATTCCTTCGTTGAGATTCCGATGCGACGTAAAACGTTGCAGAGGAGCTTGTTGCACCATCCCCGGCGGCCGGGGGGCACCGCTTCTGGACGCCGAAGTTGAGGAGCTCCAGAAGGCCCTTCCCGCTGTGGAGCGCTACCTGAGCCCCGAGCATCGGGAGGTAATTTCCCGGGATGGAGTTTTTGAGGGATCGCCTGGCGGATACCACACAACATGCGTCGACCATCGGGCGTGCGTTTTCGTGTTTATGGAGGGTGAAATCGCCAAATGTGCTCTGGAATTCGCCTATCTCAAGGGGGAGATTGCCTGGCGAAAACCGCTCTCCTGCCACCTTTTTCCTATCCGAATCGACCGGGGTAAGCAGGAAAGGGTCAGGTTCGAATATCTGATTGACTGCGAGCCCGCGTATGACCATGGGGCAGCCACCGGGACCTACCTCTCCGACTTTGCCGCCGAACCGCTTGCAAGAGCTTACGGCAAAAGCTGGGTAAAGAAGTTCATCGATCTCTGTCGCCGCTTGAGAACAGACGGAGAGCCGTCGGGAGAACCGGAGTGACAACTCTTAATCTCACCCAGCAGCTTCGTCTCGGCCTCAAACTCACTCCCCAGCAGGTTCAGTACCTTAAACTCCTCCAACTTCCAAATCTTGCCCTCGAGCAGCGCATCAAGACCGAATTGGAGATCAATCCCATGCTCGAGGTAGAAGAAGACCTTGAGCCTGGACTCGAAGAGAATTCCCCCGAGGACGATGTTCAGGAGGAAGAGAAAACTGACGAGTCCACCGACGAAGGTTATACGATCGACGACTATCTGAACGATGACCAAGAGGGGCACAAGAGCCCCGAAGCGAAGTACTCTTCGAACGGGGACGAGGAGTACGAGGCACCGCTTCCTTCGACTCCACCTCTCTCCGAACGGCTTCTCGCGCAGTTCCGCATGCTCGAGGCGGACGACACGGACGTTCTTCTCGCCGAAGAGATCATCGGGAACGTTGACGAAGACGGCTACCTGCGACGCGAGCTGCATCTTATCGTGCAAGACCTCAATTTAAGCTTCGGCCTCGAGATTCCGGATCTAAAGGCCGAAGAGGTTCTGCGGCGCATTCAACAGCTCGATCCGCCCGGTATCGCCGCACGCTCTCTGCAGGAATGCCTTGTGGCACAGATCAGGTCGGGCGTTACCGATCACTCCCTTCGCGAGCTCGCTCTCAGGATTCTCGAGCATCAATTTGAAGACCTGAAGCTCAAGCGATACGACGTTCTGGGCGAGCGATTGGGAGTAGGCACAGAAACACTGAGAAAGGTGGTGGAGCTTATACAGCACCTCAATCCAAAACCAGGCGAGGGAGAGTTTTCTGCACAGGAAAATTATGTGACCCCTGATTTCATTGTCGAAAAGGAGGAGGGTGACTTTCTTATAAGCCTTAACGACCGGACAATCCCCACGCTCCGGTTGAACAGAGCCTATCGTGAGCTCATCGCCCCAAAAGGGAAAAGAGCCTCAAAAGAAACCAAGGATTTCATAAAACAGAAATTCGAAGCGGCAAAGTGGTTCATTGCGTCGATCCATCAACGGCGCGAAACGCTCCTGAAGGTCATGCGCGTCATTGTTGACCGTCAACGGCAATGGTTCGAAGAGGGGGAAATCCTCAAGCCGATGATCTATAAGGATGTGGCAGAAGTCGTGGCAGTGGATATTTCCACGATCAGCCGGGTGGTCAACAGCAAATACGTCCAGACGGAATTCGGCGTTTTCTCATTGAAACATTTCTTCACATCCGCAATCGAGACGGAAAACGGCGAGGATCTGTCAAACCTGACCGTCAAGCAGAAGGTACGAGATATCATAGAGGTGGAAGATCCGAAGCAGCCTCTCAATGACGACAAAATTGCGGAACTTCTTCAGAACGAGGGAATCAAGCTCGCCCGACGCACGGTGGCAAAATACCGCGAACAGCTTGGCCTCCCCATTGCACGACTTCGAAAGAAAATCTGACATGGACAAGCCACAGATCCACGCAACCACGATTATCGGATTACGAAGGGACGGCAGGGCGGCCCTCGGCGGCGACGGTCAGGTGACTCTTGGTTCGACCATTATGAAACACCAATCGAACAAGATCCGCAGGGTCTTCAAGGAATCCGTCCTTGTCGGCTTTGCCGGAGCTGCGGCGGATGCTTTCAGCCTTCTTGATCGGTTTGAGGAGCAGCTGGAAAAGCATCAGGGCCAATTGGTCCGATCGGCCGTTGAGCTTGCAAAACTGTGGCGAACCGACAAGTACCTTCGCCAGTTGGAGGCCATGCTGGCGGTCGTAGACAAGGACCACGCTCTTATTATCTCGGGAAACGGTGATGTCATCGAGCCCGACGACGGCATCGTTGCGGTGGGCTCGGGCGGAATGTATGCACTTTCAGCGGCGCGAATGCTGGTAAAGCACACGACGCATTCTGCGAAGGATATTGTGCGCGAATCGCTCGAAGTTGCCGCAGAGATATGCGTCTACACGAACAAGAACATTCATATCGAAGAACTCTGAGCTTTATCCATTGACACGTCAAACGAAACTTCCACCCCGCGAACTGACCCCCCGACAGATCGTCAAGCAACTCGATAACTACATTATCGGGCAGCAGAATGCCAAACACTCCGTGGCCATTGCGCTTCGCAATCGATGGCGCAGACTCCAGGTGCCGGAAGGCCTCCGCGAAGAGATCATGCCCAACAACATCATACTGATCGGGCCGACGGGCGTGGGAAAAACCGAGATAGCCCGCCGTCTCGCGAAGCTCGCCAATGCCCCGTTTTTAAAGGTCGAGGCCTCGAAATTCACCGAGGTCGGATACGTTGGGCGCGATGTTGAGTCCATGATTCGGGATCTCATGGAGATCTCTGTAAGCATGGTGAAGGCTGAGCAGGCGGCTGAGGTTGAGGACCGGGCCAGGGTGCTTGCCGAGGAACGCATCCTGGACATTCTGGTTCCGCCCTTGCCCCGAAGTCAGCGCATGTCCCCTCCCGAGGTCCAGGCCGATCCGGAAGAAGAAGGAAAAGCGCGCTTGCTATTCCGTGAGAAGCTGCGCGCAGGAGAACTGGACAGCAGAGTTATCGAAATCGACATCCCCGCCCCGCAAATGCCTCTCATGCAGGTGATGGGCCCTGTGAGCCTGGAAGAGATGGGAATCAACATGCAGGAGATGTTCGGCAACATCCTCCCCAAGAAAAGCAAGATCCGAAAAATGTCAGTCCGTGAAGCGCGGGAAATCCTCACTCAGGAAGAGGCGGTCAAACTCATCGATATGGAGAAAGTGACAAAGGAAGCGATAACGAGGATGGAGAATTCGGGGATCGTCTTCATCGATGAGATCGACAAAATTGCAAGCGCCAGGGGTCAGACCAGTGGGCCCGATGTCTCACGCGAGGGAGTACAACGCGACCTGCTGCCGATCGTGGAAGGTTCGAACGTAACCACGAAGTACGGAATGGTCCGAACCGACCATGTTCTCTTCATAGCATCGGGAGCGTTCCATATAACAAAACCATCCGATCTGATTCCCGAACTCCAGGGGCGCTTTCCGATCCGCGTGGAACTTCAGAGCCTTACCGAAGAGGATTTCGTCAAGATACTGACACTTCCGCACAACGCCCTGTTGAAACAGTACTCAGCGTTGCTGGAGCCGGAAGGAGTAACCCTCGAATTTGAGATGGAGGCAGTGCGGGAGGTTGCCAGGACCGCTTTCGAGGTGAACGAACAGGTTGAGAATATCGGGGCCCGGAGGCTGCATACGATTCTCACGACGCTGCTGGAGGAACTTCTGTTCGACACACCCGACGAGATCAAGTCGGCGAAGGTCGTTATTACGAAGGGAATGGTCGAGGAAAAGCTGAGGTCGATCGTCAAGAACAGGGACCTCAGCCGTTACATTTTGTAGCCTGCCTAGTGAACCTTCTCCCCTTTCCCGGGGGACTGGAATCCGAAACCCTGACCGCCGGTCACCTCGCCAGCAATCTTGATCTCTCCGAATTTCTTTTCAAACTTCTCAATGTTGTCCTGAATCGCGTTGAGCAGCATCTTGGTATGCTGCGGCGTCATGATCATCCGAGCGTGGACCTTGGCCTTGGGAACACCCGGCAGGACGCGCGTAAAATCTATTACGAATTCAGCGGGCGAGTGCGTGATGATCGCCAGGTTCGAATAGATCCCCTCCGCTTCCTTTTCTCCGAGCTCGATATTGATCTGCTGTTGTTGGATCTGTTCTGCCATGATGTTCTTCCTTCGTCAAAGACCAAAATGCCCATCGCAAGCGATGGGCATTCGGGATTCGACAGTTGAGTGTACGGATTACTTGCCTGCCCGAAGTTTATCGGCCTGGTCGAACGCCTTGACCGCCTTCTCCTGCATTCCGAGCTGAGCATAGATGGTTCCCAGTGTTTCCCACACCTGCACATCTTCCGGCTTTTCCTGGGAGACCCTCTCGATATACGGGAGTGCCTGTTTGAATTTTTCCTTGTGCTCCTGCGTCGCCTCTCCTTTTTCGTCCGCCGCCCGCATGATCTCAACGCCCCAGTTGTAGTACGTTGCGCCGAGGTCAAACAGGGCATCACTGTACGCCGGATCGAGCTTTATCGCCTCTTCAAATTGCGCAACAGCGGCTTTGTAGTCTCCAGCGCTCCGATACAAGACGCCAAGGATATAATGGTTGACCTTGTTGTCAGGATTGGCCTTCGTCACCTGCTCGTATTCCCCAATAGCCTCTTTGATCCTGTCGGACTGAACGTAGGCCTGCAGAAGGATGTTCAGAACTTCTATGTCGTCCGGGAGGTTTTTCTTCCCCTGCTGCAGCAAGGCAACGGCTTCGCTATATTGCTGCATGGCAAGCTTCTGCTTCGACGAGTCGATCGCCGGCCTGTAGGGAGAGGAAAAAGTCTTTGATACAACCTTGGCATTGTCCATTTCGAGCGTCAAGTTGTAGCGCGTGTATACCAGCGTCTCCTTCTTTGTGCCCCGAGCGCCCCTGCGGATGTTGTCCGGCGCTCCAAGAGCGGAAATAACGTCATTTCTTGAGGTATTTCTTCGCACTTCCGCGAGGCTCCGAACTGCTTTGAGGTTGTCGGCATTCTCGGTTTCAAAGGCATTCTTCAGCTTGTCCCCTTGAAAGATATAAATCCGGGCCAACCGTTTCAACGATTCAGCATCCTTCCCTTTTTCCCATGCAGTGCCAAACGATTTCACTGCATTGTCATAGTCAGCCTTGTTGTTGTAGGCATACCCCAGATAGCGATAGGTCAGTGACGTATCGGGATTGGAAATCGCCGCCTTGCTGAACTCGTCGATCGCCTGATCGAAGTACATGGTGGACTCCGGGGTGGCGCGCTCCAGCCACTTCACGCCCACATTAAGATGGATCCCCCATTGGTTGTACCGAATCGTCCGGATGTCCGAGGCATGTTTATCAGACAATTTGAGAGAGCTGTCGAAAGCCTCATTCATTCTCGCGTATTCCTGATCTTCGGCAGAAAGTGCCCCGAGAAGATACCACGCTTCATCGTTTCCCGGGTTCTTCTGGACTTCGATTTCCAGCAGGCGTTTTGCCTCCTTGTAGTTCTTTTGAGTCATCTTCAGCTTTGCACCTGTAAACTCCGAAGAGGCACACTGGAATCCTTGCAGGAGGAGGGCAAGCACGGTGAAAACAAGGAGGAGAGCTACATACGGCTTCATGATTATTCCTTTGGCGATGTGGTCA
>DATDRF010000115.1:0-2855 GCA_035291905.1 Bacteroidota bacterium | reverse complement strand
AAGGCCCAGGACAATCCCACACAACAGCAATGCAAAGGCGGGAGTGCAGGGGGCCGATCTATCGGAGAGGGATTTTTTGAACATAGAATTGCTCTTTGATGGCACTGCGTTTTTGCCTCCAGAAATCCGCGAGGTCTCTGGAGATTTTCTGCGGATCCCTGATGTCAAACACGATGACGTCGTCTCGCGCCTTCAACCATTCCCCCCGAACCCATTCGATATAATACCCCTTGCTCCAGACAAAGAACGTCCGTGCACCGGGGTTCCGGGCGGCGGGCGCCTCAAATGTGAGATGAACGATGGTCCCGGGATAGGTCGGGAGGTAATCGTCGTCGTCTTTCCCCAGAAGCCGCACAATGGACCGATTGTCCGTCTCCCTGTTATTTGTCGCAGCTGCCGGAGCGAAGCCGGTCAGTTCGCTCACATCGTACCGTTGGTCGTCGTACCCGATCCAGTCGATAGCCCAGCTTTCGGGGAGAAAGGCAAAGCGGACACGAACGGTCTTCTTCCCGGGATCGACCGGAATCTGTACCGCCGTCTCCTTCCACGCGATCGGGCCGGTGTCGGAAATCCGTTCCGCCAATTCGAATTCACCGTCGTGCTCAACGAACACCTGAACGCCGGAATGCTCTTTATACCACCGATAGAGCCGCCAGGAATAGAGCGGGTTCTCATTGACCTTGCTTATCCAGTCCAACACCAATGACCCCTGGTTGCGCATCATGACGTCATACAATAAGACCGTATTCTGGAGAGTATTACGGCCCCGCAACGCAACCGTGATCACGGAACTGCCGCCAGGATTCCCGAATTCACATTCGATGTAGTCTAGCGTGCCTTTGGGAAGGAGGCCGCTTGTTGTTTCCTCATCGCTTTCATGGCTCTCTGCGTCTCGCCTGATGACCGCCCCAAGGACATTTCGGCCGCTCATGGTCACAGCTGAGACAGGGGGCCTCGGTTTCAGTATGTGCACCGTCCCCGGTTCCACACCCGGATACGCCTCTGTCCCCGCGGGGTGATCGAGATATCGGACTTCGACCTGATTGATGTAGTGCGTTTCGAGGGCCTCGTTTCTGATGTCCAGCCGCAACGGAGCGCCGGAGGAAGGATCGACGTGAAGCCGGTCAAGATCGCCCGCTTCAAAGTACTTTCCGATGCTGTAGGAGAATCCCTCGGCCTCCAGTACCGGTGCCTCACCGTCGTAGGTGTAAAAGGTCGGGCACGACCCGAACAGGGCTTTGAGGAGGACGAGAGAACCGGCCAACGAGTAGACGGTGAATGTTGTGGCGGAGACAGCATTTCCTACCTCCCGCAATCCGGGCATTTCAACGGCGAAGTATTCCACGCCTGCAACGCTGTCGATGGGAATCTGCCACTCCCGTTCGGAGTCGGACAGGCGCGTCAGATCGTACTTCTGCGCAGACCCCGAAATCGTGTCGTTCCTGATGGTGAATCCCTTCCTGGCGAGGTACACAGAACCGTCAAAGGTATGGATCCTTGCAGACGCACTCACCTCCGTTCCTCGGAGGAGTTCGGCTTTCGTGATTCTCACCCGCCGCTCGACAGGGTCCGCGCAGGAGACCAGAAGAAGCAGAAGCGGTAGGAACACTGTGACGAAGAATCGCTGGCGTTGCAATCTCATTCCTCCTGGGGTTGACAATTCACATCTCCCGATATCCCTATAATCCGATCCCCCATGACCCGATGACCACATGACTCCATCAACACATTGTTACCGCAACGTCATCCCCGCGAAAAGCAGGGAAAGGTTGCGCCTGCCCGCCGTCTTTTTGGCGGGTCTACCGCTGACCTCCGACCTCTGACTTCTGACTTCTGACTTCTGGATTCTGAATTCTTACTTCTTCTGTCGCACAAGAACCGACGTGTCCGGATACGCCTTCTCATCATTGGCATATTGAATGACGACCTTCTGAAGTTCATCGGTCGACGCCGTGAGGACCATTTCTCGATTGTTGCGCCAGTGGGAGATCGTGAGTTTTCCGCTCTCGATCATCTTTTCCATCCAATCTCCTTCGAGCATAGCCATTCGCATGGTGTCTTTGCCAAGATCCATCCTGGCAATCATGTGCGTCGGCATGTCTGCATAATCGTTGCGTTTGCCGCCGGGATACAGATCCAGGAACCATGTCGTACCGAGTTTCCCGAGCTCAGCATTGTACACCGTCGTATCCCCGTCTTTCCCTTTTACCATCATGATGTATTTCTTATTTCCCCACTTCTCAAACGCGAAGGTTTCAGCCGATTCCACACTCTCCCACATCCCTATGAGTGTCGGATCGAAAACAATCTCTCCGTCATAAAACAGAGGCGAGAGCGACCGGACCGGGCAGCCGGGGGATAGAACAAGTACCACAGCAACGAACGCGACCAGCATCCTTTTCATGCATTCTCCAACAGTGAACAGTCAATAGCGGCAGAAGACAAAACAAAATTGCTTCATTGAATTCCGTGAATAAACCGTTAAAACGGTTTCGCTGGTGTTTTGTGAGTTTCCCTACCCCACAGCTACCTGTCCGCCGACCTGTCCGCCGGAGTTCGCTTCTTGAACGAAGGCGGAAGTTGTTTCCTCTACGTAGGCGGAAAGCTGTGGGCAATTCCTCGGTTCTGCCCGCTCAACGAGTCGATCTACGATCCCGTAGGGAGTCGTCGACCGTACTTCATCTTTTGGCGGGTCTACCACCACTGACTTCTGACCTCGGTCTACCCAGTCGGAATACCCGCCTGCGTATGTGAAACACTTCGGCGAGGCAGGTCATTCCGACCCACAGAGCCTTTCGCCTCGTCCTTATTCAGCCTCAGAACTCCCCTTCTCTTCGTAAGAGAAGGCTTGCCCG
>DATDRF010000114.1:0-26393 GCA_035291905.1 Bacteroidota bacterium | reverse complement strand
CGGCGCGGGATCAATCCTGCCGTCTTTGCCCTCGCGTGCCTCTTCATCATCTTTGTTCTCTACCAGGTACTGGCCGGCACCATCACGTTCCTCCTCATGGGAACGGAGAAGGTGACGCCCGAGAACGTCGCCACTGTGAGGTTGTTGACCATGATCGGTCAGCTCTTCTTCATTCTTGTCCCCACGGTCCTTCTTGCCCGCCTTCTCACCCGCCGAAGCTCGGAGGTGTTTCCGTGGCGGATTCCGTCGCTCCCCGAAGCGATCTACGCCATCGTCGGGCTTCTGTGCCTCCAGCAGCTTTTTCAGATCTATCTTCTCTTTCAGGACATGATCCCCCTTCCTGACGTGCTGCAGAAGGTTGTGACACAATTCAGGCAGGCGCTCGAAGATATGTTCAAAACCATTGTCATGGCCGAAAGTATTCCTGAATTGCTCCTCGTTATGACGGTCGTTGCATTTGTGCCCGCCATTGTTGAGGAGATGTTCTTCCGCGGCCTGATTCAGAGCTCTTTTGAGAGGCGGGTGCGGCCCGTGAGGGCTGCGTTGATTACCGGCATCGTGTTCGGGCTCTATCATTTCAACCCCTTTGCAGTGGTCCCTTTGATGGGGCTTGGTGTGTACTTTGGACTGCTCCGTACACGTTCGAACAGCATTATTGTTCCCATGACCGCGCATTTTGTCAACAATGCCCTCGCGGTGGTAGCGGTCTATTTCAGCATGAACGATGAACTGATTCTCGGCGCGCAGAAGGACCAGGATCCTCAGTTCGAAATTGTTCTGGTGCAGTTTGTGGTCTACGCATTCCTTTTTGTCGCCGCTTTCCTTGCATACCTTCGCACGACGGATCGGCGGGAGGAGCCTCATGAGCCGATGCCGTAATTGCGGTGCCGAGGTCGCAGAGGTATTGTGTCCTTCGTGCGGCGCCCTTGTTGTGAAATCGGCCGATGAAATCGCATGCGAGAATCACCCGGGAGAGCCTGCAGTGGCGTGTTGCGTTGTGTGCGGGAAGCCCGTTTGCGGTGACTGCACAACGTCGTCCGACGGGGTGTTCGTGTGCGATCTCCCCGAACATCATCGGATTGCCGCTACATGGGTTCCCTTGACGCTCGCAATGGACGCTTTTGAAGCGGACATGCTCAAGACTAACCTTGTTCAGGCGGGCATTCCAATCCGCGTTGCTGATCCGCGGAATTTTGCCGGCACGTTGTGGTTTCGGCCGCACCTGGGTGTCCGCATCCTTGTCGAACGGGCCACATGGGAGTCGGCGAAAAACGTGATCAGTTCTTTCCAATTGCCGGATATTGAATCATGACCAAAGAAAATAAATCAGGACGATTTGAGAACCTCCTCACGAGGGTGCTGGTTGCCGCTGTTGCGATTCCCGTTATCGTCCTTGCCACGCTTTGGGGGTCGTACTGGTTCTTCTGTCTTATAGCGCTCTTCTCGGCATTCGCACTGCATGAATTTTACGGTCTCATGCGGCGAAAAGGGGCCAATCCCCTCGGAGGCCCTGGACTTGTGGCGGGTCTGCTCGTCAACGGTACATTCATCTACGAGCGGTTTCACACTGAGGTCTACCGGGTTTTTCTCGATCAGGGCCTCCCGCTGAAGATGTTCTCGCAGCTGCAACTTCTGCTGGTAATCGAAATCCTTTTCATCCTTCTTGTACTGCTTGTGGAGCTTTTTCGAACAAAGGGTTCTCCTTCGCTGAACATCGTAACGACCATCGCAGGCGTCATGATTATCTCCTTGTGTTTCGGGCTTCTCATCGGATTGCGGGAGCTTTTTCCCTACGGGTTCCCCGTGCACAAGTTCATGGGTTCGTCGTTGGCGGATGTTGATCAGCTTCGGCAGATTGACTCCTGGGGCGGATTCACGGTCCTTGCCGTGCTCGTGTCGATCTGGATGTGCGACACCGCCGCATATTTTGCGGGAAGCACATGGGGGAAACATAAGCTCTACCCGCGCGTGAGCCCGGGCAAGTCATGGGAGGGTGCCGTTGCCGGTCTCCTTGCCTCAATCGCGACCATGGTTATCGCCCGGAGTTTCTTCCTCGCCTACCTCTCCATGACGCACGCCGTAGTTCTTGGAACCTTCGTCGGTGTTTTCGGTCAACTGGGCGACCTCATTGAATCGAGGTTCAAGCGCGACGCGGAAGTAAAGGACACTTCGGCGCTGATTCCCGGTCATGGAGGGGTCTATGACCGGTTCGACAGCTTGGTATTTGTAGCCCCTATTGTGTATCTTTACGTTGATTTTGTGGTGTTATCGTAACGGAGGAGAATCTGGGCAAGGTTCCAAAAATCAGCGTTATTACCCTCGGATGTTCAAAGAACATCGTCGACAGCGAGCAGCTGCTGGGGCAGCTCAAGGTGAGCAGTGTGGACATTGTGGACAATGTTGAAGAGGCGGAAATTGCCGTCATCAACACGTGCGGGTTTATTGATGCCGCAAAACAGGAGTCCATCGATGCGATCGTTGAGGCCGTCGAACGGAAAAAAGGGGGGAAACTCAAAAAAGTTGTCGTGATGGGATGCCTCTCGGAGCGGTACCGGAAGGAGCTGAAAGAGGAAGTCCCTGAGGTCGACGCGTATTTTGGCTCGCACGAGCTTCAGAATGTCGTTGTGGAGCTGGGTGTCGACTATCGCAAGGAACTGCTGGGGGAAAGGTTTCTGACCACTCCGCGGCATTTCGCGTATCAGAAGATTTCGGAGGGCTGTGACAGGCCGTGTTCCTTCTGTGCCATCCCTCTCATGCGCGGGAGCCATAAAACAAAACCGTTCGAAAAGATCGTCGAGGAGGCCGGATTCCTTGCGGCAAAAGGAGTAAGGGAGCTGATCCTGATCGGGCAGGACACGACCTATTATGGTCTTGACCTCTACGGAAAACGACGCCTTGCTGAGCTGCTGAGAGCCCTTGGAGAGGTCGACTCCCTCGAATGGATACGGCTCATGTACGCCTATCCGTCCGGATTCCCCGTCGAAGTCCTTGATGTCATCAAAGAGAATCCGAAAATATGCCGATACATCGATCTCCCTCTTCAGCATTACTCCGACCGTGTTCTCAAATCGATGCGCCGCGGAATTACGCAATCTGCCACCGAGGAATTGCTGGAGACGATTCGCGGGAAGATCCCCTCGATGGCAATCAGAACGACGTTCATTATCGGATATCCCGAAGAGACGGAGGAGGACTTCCAGCTTCTGTGTGACTTTGTTCAGCGGACAAAGTTCCACAGGCTCGGTGTTTTTGCGTATTCAAGCGAGGATGGAACGGCCGCCAAACAGCTGGGTGACCCCGTCCCTGATGAGGTCAAGCAGGAACGAGTGGCAAGACTCATGGAGCTCCAACGCCAGATTTCACAGGAGCGAAACGAGGGTCTTGTCGGGACAGCGGCGAAAGTGCTCATCGACAGGAAAGAAGGGTCATCTGCCGTCGGGAGAACTGAATGGGATGCCCCGGAAATCGACCAGGAAGTCTATATCGAGGACGACGGGTCGTTGGAAGTAGGCAACTTTTATACGGCTGAAATTGTTGATGCAGTTGAGTACGATTTGTATGCAAAGGTCACTGCAACGGTTCCGGTCATGATGAGGAGAGGATGACTGATATGGTGAATCTGATGAAGAGGATTGTGCTTGCGGCCGGCGCCGCATTGGTCCTGATCGGACCGACGATCTCAGCTTTCGCACAGGGATCATCTCATGCCACGCTGTTCTTCTTCGATGCCATCAGCTACGCGGCGGAACACAAGGGTAAATCGCGGATCGACTTCTATGTCCAGGTTCCGTATGAAGAGCTCAGGTTTGTCAAAGAGGGCGAGGGGTATGTTGCGCGGTACGATGTGACTCTTGTGCTCGAGAATCCCGAGGAGAAGCTGCTTCAGGATCGCTCATGGAGCGTTGACGTCAGTGCGAAGGAATTCGCCCAGACAATTTCACGCAAGTTGTCCAGCCTCGTCTACCAGTCTCTTGAGGTTGCTCCCGGCAATTACCGTGTCTCCCTTACGGTGAGAGATCACGATTCGAAGGTAGGCGGGAAACTGACGAGGAACATGCTCGTCCCCGACTACAGCAAGGGGGTGATCGCCCTCAGCGATATCATGATTGTTTCGCAGTTGACAACGACCTCCGAGGGGAAGAACCGCATCGTCCCGAACATTTCGGGCAATGTCGGTACCGAAGGGGAAGGATTCTTCCTCTATTTCGAGGTCTACGACAGCACCGCATCCGGATCTGTGGCCCTCACTTCAAAAGTCTACAATCAGAAGAAAGAACTGGTGAGAGAGTCCACTCGTGAAGAGAAGTTGTCCGGGCCGAGGACTCAGGCATTTGTCAGGATGGACAGCCTCTCGCTCACCGTCGGCACATACCTCGTGACTGTCGAAGCCGTAAAAGTCGGGAGAGAAACCGACACCGCTGCTTCAACGACCCGTACGTTCACCGTTCGCTGGGCCGATATCCCGATGTCGATCACCGATCTCACGAAGGCTGTCGAACAACTTCGGTATATTGCGCAGCCGGCCGAATTTGACCATATGCGCGAAGCACAGACGGATGAAGAAAGAAAAAGCCGTTTTCTGGATTTTTGGAACAAGCGGGACCCTGATCTTTCGACTCCGCGCAACGAATTGATGGAAGAGTATTATGTGCGCGTCGAGTACGCCATCAAGAACTTCGGACACTTCATCGAAGGATGGAGAACGGATATGGGGATGGTGTACATTCGGTTTGGCCCTCCGGACAATGTGGAGCGCCATCCGTTTGACGCAGGGAATAAGCCATTCGAAGTGTGGTACTACTACCAGTTGGAACGTCAGTTCGTTTTTGTCGACGATAGCGGCTTTGGTGACTACAGGCTGCGGTACCCCACAACGGACCTCTGGGGACGAATTCGCTGACCTATGAGAGAATGTGATACAAAAGCCAGGAGCGGCCGATGGTCACCTGGCTTTTTTCTTTTATCGTTCATTCTGATGTACCCGAATCAGGTCGCGGGGCAGCCTGCCGCCAACATACGGTCGCTTGTCTTCGAAGGCGTTGCCGCACTTTCCGTGAACGAGCTTCGAGCTCAGTTCGCCTCAAAAGAGGGACAGCCCCTTTCCCTCAATCTGCTCGAAAACGACATTCAAAACCTCCTTGCCCGATACAACCTCGAAGGATATGTTTTCTGCTCGGCTCAATCGGTGGTGAAGTATGATGAAGATAGCAGCTCAGCCCGCGTCACCATCGTTGTGAAAGAAGGACATCCGGTCGTCATCGGTTCGGTGCAAATGATAGGAAGCCTTCCCCCGGAAGGTCTTGCGGCCGACGTGACTCCCGGACTGAATCGAGGCGAGGCATTCCATCCCCGATCAATAGAACAGGGAATCCAAAGGCTGCTCACAGCTCTGGAAAGCCGCGGCTATCCGTTTGCCCGGGTCTCCATCGGCCAAATCGGATTTACTCCGGGGCTCGAGGTCGACTCTGCCTCCGTCACGCTCTCGGTTGATGCGGGTGAAAAGGTCACGGTGACGCAGGTGGTCGTGGAAGGCAACAGTGCGACGAAGAGTTCGGTCATCGAACGGGAGGTCGACTTTGCGAAGAACGGCCCGTTCTCAGATAAAACGGCGTTGGCCATAAAACGACGTTTGGAACGGCTTCGGCTCTTCACGAGTGTTTCGATGCCTGAGCTGATAGTCAAGGAGAGTGGCGAAGGGGGGATTCTCATACGTGTGAAAGAGGGAGACCCCAATCGGTTTGACGGCATCCTCGGGTACATTCCTTCATCAGGAAGTCAAAAAGGGTACGTCACCGGATTGGTCGACCTTGAGTTCAGGAACATCTTCGGCACGGCGCGCTCGTTATCGGCGAGATGGATGCGCGAGAATTCGTCAACACAGGATCTTGCCCTGAAGTATCGTGAGCCCTGGGTTGCCTCTGTCCCGATTGATGCAGAGTTGGGCTTCGATCAGCGGAAGCAGGACTCGACATACCTTCGCAGGGCTTACGAGATCGCCGCATCGTATTCGGTCTCGGAAATGGTCTCCGTGGGACTCTCATTTCGGCAGTCCAGTGTCTTTCCTTCGGAGCGTACCAATAATCCGGTTGTTGGAAGCGAAACGTGGTGGCTCGGCGGTCGGGTGGCGTACAACGGCCGCGATAATGACGGAAATCCGACGGAAGGGGTCTTTTACCAGAGCTCCTATGAGGCCGGCACCAAGTCGGCCTCAAACGGCAACGTTACGCGGGTGTCACGTGTTACTCTCGATCTTGAGTATTATCTTCCCGTTGTCTCGCGTCAGGTTCTTGCAGCTGCCATCCGCGGAAGGGATATCAAATCCAGTGCTCTGGAACAGAGTGACCTTGTTCGCCTGGGCGGTACATCGACAATGAGAGGGTATCGGGAATCCCAGTTCCTCTGCTCGAGGGCGGTGTGGATGAACCTGGAGTATCGGTTTCTTTTGGGCCAGCGTTCTCAGTTCTTTGGGTTCGTCGACGGGGGATACCTTTCTCTTCAGGATCGCCCTGCAGCCGGCCTTGTGGGCTCGGAACAGTCAAAGATCGGATATGGCTTCGGCGCCCGTGTCGATTCTGCTATTGGAGTGATCGGCTTCAGCATCGGCGTTGGAGAAGGAGACACGTTCCGTACTGCAAAACTCCATATACGGTTGATGAATGAGTTCTAGCAGACTGACAGCATCCCTTCGTCTTGTTCGTCCGTTCAACGTCGTCGTCATGATGTTGGTGATTGGAGCAACGGTGGTCCTCGCATCGGCGGGACAACCCGACGCGGGGATTGTTGTTCTGGCAGCGCTCGTCGGGGCTTTCGTTGGGGGCGGCGCAAATACGATCAACGACTATTACGATGTGGAGATCGATCGGATCAACAAGCCCCGTCGTCCCCTCCCCAGCGGCGAACTCTCGCCTGATTGGGCTTTTCTGCAGTGGCTGCTTCTCTCTCTCGTTGGAGTTTCGCTGAATCTTTTTCTACCTTCTCTCGCGTTTTGGATTGCCCTGGGCGCCGTTGGAGTATTGTTCCTCTACAGTGCGAAGCTTAAGAAGACGCTTCTGTGGGGGAATCTTACTGTGGCAGTCATGACTGCGATGGCTTTGGTATACGGTGCAGTCGTTGCCGGCAATCCGGCGCAGGCAATTGTACCCGCCCTTTTCGCGTTTCTCATCAACCTTGGCAGGGAAGTTGTCAAGGATGTCGAAGATTTGCCCGGAGACCTGGGAGGAAATGCCCGCACATTCCCTGCGCGCTTTGGAGTGAAACGGTCTCTCGTGCTGGCAACGGCGATTCTTATACTGCTGGTGGTCGCTACATACGTCGTGTACCGGGAGGGGATGTACGGCTGGCTCTATGTTGTTCTGGTGGCAGTGGTCGACGCCGCAGTTCTCTGGTCTATTAGCGCCATGTGGAAAGATTCGGGGCCTGGGAATCTCGGGAGAGTCAGCCTCGTGCTGAAGTTCAGCATGGTCATTGGTCTTGCCGCAATCTATCTGGGTTCGCAATGAATCTTCCCGTTCTCGAGGTCGAGAGGTTCTTCTGGGGCAGGGGAATGATGCGTGTCGCAGGGGTCGACGAAGCCGGTCGGGGGCCGCTCGCAGGCCCTGTCGTCGCTGCTGCGGTGGTCTTTCCCGTGGAGGAATGGATTGAAGGCGTCGATGATTCAAAGAAGCTGACCGAGGCGATGCGCGAGGAACTCTTCGAAGAGATCTACGCAAAAGCCCTGGGTGTCGGAGTGAGCATCATAGATCACAAAACGATCGACAGGATCAACATTCTGCAGGCCTCAATCCTGGCGATGCAGCAGGCGGTCGAATCGGTCTCGGTCAAGCCTGATATTGTCCTGGCTGACGGCATTTCGTTCAAGCACGAGACGATGCAGTTTGAGAACATCATTGACGGCGACGCGAAGTGTTTCTCGATCGCCGCTGCATCGATTGTGGCGAAAGTGACGAGGGACCGGCTGATGATGAAATATGACGAGGAATACCCCGTGTATGGGTTTGCCCGGCATAAGGGTTATGCAACAAAAGAACATTTGGATGCACTGAAAACCTATGGCATGTGCGACATTCATCGGCGGAGCTTCAAGCCCGCTATTTTCATCGAACCTGAACCGGATCTTTTCCAGGGTCTTTCCTAGCGTCTGCTGCCTCCTCTTCGGGGCACAACTGCTTTTCTGCCAGCCGGTTCTTCGATTGAACCAGCTCGGATTCAGGCCGGACGATCGAAAGAGTGCGGTGCTCCTTTCTGAAGCGCCGGTTTCCGACGCCCGGTTCCGTGTTGTCAATGCTTCGACGGAGGCCGCCGGCCTTCAGTCAGAATCCGTGCCGCTCAAGGCTGTGTCTGGCACATTTCTTCATTGCCGGGAGCTCGATTTTTCAGCATTGCGTACTCCGGGAAGATACGTGGTGGAAATGGCGGGTGTGAAGTCCGATACGTTCACTGTTGCCAACGACGTCTACAGAAAAGTTCTTTCGTATCCTCTCCAATATCTCCTTGAGCAGCGATGCGGATCCAATCCTGCCTTCGGGAAGCCCTGTCACCAGCACGACGGGATCGTCGTCGATGGCCCCCACAATGGGAAAAGGATCGATGCGGTGGGAGGGTACCATGATGCCTCTGACTACCTTCGATTTCTCATCACGACCAGTTATGTTGCCGGAAATCTCCTTGTGACCTACAAGGAATTCCCCGCGCTGTGGGGCGATCGGCTCGACTTGAACGGGACGGCAAATTCCAACGGGGTCCCTGACATTCTCGATGAAGCCCGATGGGGAATCGAATGGATGCTCAAGCTGAATCCCTCGGAAGGAGAACTGTATCACCAGGTGGCGGACGACAGGGATCATGCGTTCTGGGATCTTCCGTTTCGTGACAGCACGGACTACGGGTGGGGAAGAGGAGATGCGAGACCCGTGTACGAAGCAACCGGCACTCCCCAGGGATTGTTCGAACACAAGAACGCGTCGACCGGCATTGCCAATATTGCAGGTCGAACCTCGGCCGTTTTTGCGTTGGCCTCCTTTCTCTGGAGGGAGAAGCTTGGAGACGCAGAATTTTCGGCCCTCCTTGGCCGAAAGGCGAGGGAATTGTACAATGTGGGTAAAAGATCGTACGGATGTTCAGAATCTGTTCCCTGTAAAGCTCCGTATCGGTATCACGAAAAGACATTTTTTGACGATCTGGAATGGGCTGCGGCAGAGCTCTATCGTTTGACCGGAGAGCGCTCGTATCTCGATGAAGCCATTGCGTTCTCTCTCCTTGCTGCCGATACATCATGGATGGGGAAGGATACGACCCTCCACTATGAATACTTCCCCTACGTGAACCTTGGCCACTATGAGCTTTTCGAATTTGTTGGAGAGCCCACAAGGCAAAGACTCGCATCGTATTACCAAAACGGACTTCGTTCCGTGAGGCGCCGCGGTCTCATGAATCCGTTTGGCTATGGGATCCCTTTCATTTGGTGTTCGAATAATCTTGCCGCCGCATGCGTGACGCAGGCTCTCCTTTACCGCAGGATGACGGGGTTGGATGAATTCGACGACGTGCTCTTTTCCGCACGGGATTGGCTTTTCGGACGGAATCCCTGGGGAAAGAGTTTCGTTATTGGAATTCCCGAAAACGGAAAATTCCCTGCTGATCCTCATTCTGTGGTTGGTAAGGAACTGGGGATTCGTCTTACGGGGGCACTCGTTGATGGTCCCGTCTATGCATCGATCTTCTCCACGCTGAGAGGGTTGCGTCTTGTAAGGCCCGATGAGCTCGCACGATTTCAAAGTAATTTCGTTGTCTATCATGATGATATTGGCGACTATTCAACAAACGAACCGACGCTGGATGGGACCGAGGCGCTGCTCTTCATTCTCGCGTCATTCTCAGAATATTGACCATGAGCGGGGGGAAAAACAACAGATCGAAGGGGAGCGAAGGGGAAAGCATAGCGGCCGATTATTTGACGCACCAGGGATTTCGGATCCTCGCCCGGAATTATCGCTATGACCATGGAGAAGTTGATCTCGTCTGTGAAGACGGGGACGAGCTTGTCTTCGTCGAGGTGAAGACAAGGACCTCGAGGATATTCGGAGAGCCGGAGGAATCGGTCACGGAGTCGAAACAGGAACAACTGCGAAAAGTGGCCGAGGGATACTGTCAGGAATTACTTCTTGACGATAAGTTCTATCGTTTCGATATTGTGACAGTCATGTTGGAAGGAGATAAGAGCATCGTTCGCCATTTTGTCGATGCATTCTGATGAGTATGGGAATTTTTGGAAGACATACCGGACTCTATACTGATTTCTATGAATTCACGATGGCACAAGGCTTCTTTCTTTCCGGGAAGAAGGACATGCCGGCCGGATTCGATTATTTCTTCCGGGAGAATCCTTTCCACGGCGGTTATGTGATTTTTGCCGGCTTGGATGACCTCATGGACGGTCTGCATCAATTCAGATTTGACGATGAGGATATTCGCTTCCTGGCAGGTG
Organism: Bacteroidota bacterium; assembly: GCA_035291905.1. GTDB lineage: Bacteria > Bacteroidota > Ignavibacteria > UBA10030 > UBA10030 > JACPLA01. The sequence goes on along the minus strand of DATDRF010000114.1, from coordinate 15,910 downwards.
CGGGACTGAACAAGGATTTCCTTGCTTATCTGAGAGGATTTCGGTTTGAAGGCAGGATCTCCGCCGTGAGGGAGGGAGAAGTTGTCTTCCCGCTTGAGCCCGTCGTTCGCGTCGAGGGGAATATTATCGAGACGCAGCTGATCGAGACGCTGCTTCTGAATCTCCTGAATTTTGAGTCTCTGATCGCGACGAAGGCTTCCCGAATCAGGGCCATCGCGGGTGAAAGACGCGTGGTGGATTTCGGACTTCGGAGGGCGCAGGGACTAGGCGGAATTCAGGCGACGAAAGCGGCGGTGATTGGCGGGTTCGACGCGACCTCTCACGTCTATGCCGCGTTTCGATATTCGTTGGAGGTGTCGGGTACTCAGGCTCACTCGTGGGTGCAAAGCTTCGATGACGAGCTGTCTGCCTTCCGGAAATTCGCCGAAACGTTCCCTGACAAGTGCGTCCTCCTGGTGGACACCTACAACACTCTGAAAAGTGGCATCCCGAATGCCATTATCGTGGCGAAGGAACTTGAGAAGAAAGGCCACAAGCTCGTGGGCATACGTCTCGATAGCGGCGATCTGGCATATCTGAGCAAGCATGCCCGGGCAATGCTGGATCAGGCAGGGTTGTCGTACGTGCGAATCGTCGCGTCGAACCAGCTCGACGAATATGTCATTCGCAGTCTGTTGGAGCAGGGGGCCCCGATCGACGCCTTCGGTGTCGGAACCCGGCTTGTGACCGGCCAAAACAGTTCCGCACTCGACGGAGTCTACAAATTGAGCGATGCCGACGGCAAGCCGCGGCTCAAGTTCTCGGAGAACTTTGCCAAGATCACGCTCCCCGGAAGGAAAACCGTCCTCCGGTATTTTGACAGCGACGGAATGTTTTACGCTGATGGCGTAATCCTCGAGGGTGAAAAGAATGTGGAAACGATCTATCACCCCTTCTTTCCCGAGAACAGGAGCAATGTTCGGGGACTCAAATCAGAGGGGATTCTGCTGAAAGTGATGGAGGGAGGAAAGAGACTCGCCGAGTGGACGATTGAGGACTCATCCTCGACTGTGCGCAAGCGGCTCGCGGCTCTTTCTCCCGAGCACAAGCGATTCGAAAACCCTCATGTATACAAAGTAGGGATCAGTGGGGGGCTGCTGGAACTTCGGTCGACGCTCGTCGATGAATTTCATAAGAAAATGTGAAAAGGGAAGTTGAGATGAGAGGATTGCTGGTTGTCGATGTTCAAAACGATTTCTGTCCGGGCGGATCGCTCGCAGTACCCGGGGGCGACAAGGTGGTTCCGGTCATCAACAAGCTCATGGAAAAATTCTCCGTTGTTGTCGCGTCAAAAGACTGGCACCCCCACAAGACGGTCCATTTTCAGAAGTGGCCCGTACATTGCGTTCATAATTCCAAAGGAGCGGAATTCCATCCGGGAATCAACGATGTCAGGATTCAGCAGGTATTCCTGAAAGGGACGGGTGACCGGGATGACGGATACTCGGCCTACGAGGCAACGAATCTGGATCTGGCAAAGTACCTCAAGGAGCGGGACGTGGACGAACTCTATGTCGTGGGGCTTGCGACCGACTACTGCGTCAGGGCGTCGGCGCTCGACTCTGTAAAGCACGGGTTCACCACCTTCGTGGTGTCCGATGCGGTTGCGGCTGTGAACGTGAAGGCGCAGGATGGGGAGAAGGCATTGCGGGAAATGAAAGAACAGGGGGTCACACTGATCGAATCGCGGGATGTCAGGTAACGTCAAAAAAGGGACCACCGAATGAATGCATTGCCGCTCATCATTATCACTCTCTGCGTGATGGTTATTGCCTATCGTTATTACAGCGCGTTTATCGCTGCAAAGATCATGGCCATAAATGACGCGCGGGTCACGCCTGCGCATGATCTCAACGACGGGCAGAATTATTATCCCACCAGCAAATGGGTTCTGTTCGGACATCATTTTGCTGCCATCTCGGGCGCAGGTCCGCTTATCGGTCCGGTTCTGGCAACGCAATTCGGATACCTCCCGGGGTTTCTCTGGCTTGTCATCGGGGTGGTTATCGGCGGCGCGGTTCACGATTTTGTGATCCTGGTGGCTTCCATACGGCGCAAAGGGAAATCCCTCGCCGAAATCGCGAGATTTGAAATCAGCCCCCTGGCCGGAGTCATCGGTTCTGTGGCAATCCTCATCATTGTCGTCATAGCACTGGCGGGGCTTGGACTGGCGGTCGTCAATGCCCTGGCGGAAAGCTCCTGGGGAACGTTCACCATCGCCATGACCATTCCGCTTGCCCTCTTTGTCGGGCTCTGGATGTATAGGATCAGGCCGGGAAAGGTCGCTGAGGCGAGCCTCATTGGCGTTCTGGGTGTGTTCGCGTCGGTCTTCCTGGGAAGTTACATCCCCGGTTCGGCCCTGGCTCCGTACTTTACGCTCTCACGAGAAGGAGTGGTGATTGCCATTGCTGCCTACGGATTCGTGGCCTCCGTGCTCCCTGTGTGGTTGCTCCTTGTCCCGAGGGATTACCTCAGTTCGTACATGAAGCTGGGCACCATCTTCGCCCTCGTGATCGGTGTGATGATCGTCCAGCCCCATCTGAATATGCCTGCGCTGACGGAGTTTATCCATGGCGGCGGGCCGATCATTCCCGGGAAGATTTTCCCCTTTGTGTTCATAACGATTGCATGCGGCGCGATCTCGGGATTCCATTCGTTGGTCTCGTCCGGAACAACGCCCAAGATGTTGAGCAAGGAAAGCGATGCGCGGATGATCGGTTATGGGGCAATGCTCATGGAGGGTCTCGTCGGTGTCATTGCGTTGATCGCCGCGAGTTCCCTCTGGCCCGGCGACTATTTTGCCATCAACGTTGCTCCCGAGAAATTTGCCGCACTCGGCATGCCCACTGTGAACCTCGACATGCTCTCCCTGGAAGTGGGGGAGAACATCGCCGGACGCACCGGCGGAGCCGTTTCCCTCGCCGTCGGATTCGCTCAGATATTTTCCGGCATCCCCGGAATGGCAAAGTTCATGTCCTTCTGGTACCACTTTGCGATCATGTTCGAGGCGTTGTTCATACTTACAACGATCGATGCCGGCACTCGGGTGGCAAGGTTCCTGGTGCAGGAATATGTCGGACGGCTCTGGAAACCGTTCGAGAGGACCGATTGGCTGCCGGGCTCTTTGATTGCTACCACGGTTGTGGTCTTCTCCTGGGGATACTTCATCTGGACAGGATCGATCAGCACGATCTGGCCGATGTTCGGTACGGCAAATCAGCTTCTGGCGGGAGTTGCCCTTGCCGTTGCGACGAGCGCCATCATCAATGCGGGGAAAGTGCGGTACGTGTGGGTGACCCTTGTTCCCATGCTCTTTGTCTCAACAACCACTCTTATCGCCTGCTACCTGAACATCACCGACAATTTCTGGCCCATGACGGCTGACCCGGCCACTGCTGTGCAGGGGTATGTGAATTCGGGCCTCACGGTGGCGATCATGATCTGTGCCGTTGTCGTTCTTGTGGAGGCGTTTCGCCGATGGTACTCGGTTCTCGTGAAACGTGTGTACGTGATTGGAGGAAAACCGGTCCCGGCGACCGAGGCAGGTTTCACGCCGCCGGAGTATGGATGCTCCTGAATTCGGCCTCCTAAATGCAACTCGATCTTTTCTCTGAAGTCTACTACGACATTGAGACTCAATTGTCGGCGGGCGAAGTTGGGGGGTGGGAAAACATCCATCTCATGCGGATTGCCGTGGCTGTGACGTGGAGCCCCGAGGATGGATTTCGTCAGTGGGAAGAGCCTGACGCACCGAACCTCATTCGCTATCTTTCGGGCTTCGGGAAGATTCTCAGCTTCAATGGAGACGGTTTCGATTCCCGGGTACTGTCGCATTACGGGGATGTTGCCCGCATCAACGGCGCGTCATTTGACATTTTGACCGATCTCAAGAGGCGATTGAACCACCGTCTCTCGCTCGATTCACTCGCACAAGCCACGCTGAATGTGGGTAAGATTGCCAACGGACTTCAGTCGCTTCAGTGGTGGAAGGAGGGAAAGATTCAGCTCATCGCCGACTACTGCCGGCAGGATGTAAAGGTCCTCGTCGACCTGGTCAGCTTCGCGCGTCAGAACGGATTTGTGCGGTACGGGGATAAAACAACAGGCGAGAAATTCACTGTCAAGGTAAACTGGTGAGCTTTCTTCTTGAACTTCGTGTCTTCTTCGTGCCTGCACGCCGTAGTGCAGGGCCGGATCTGTTTCGGCACGCAGGCGTGCTCTTCGTGTAATACGAAGTGACACGAAGGAATTGACATTGCTCTTTGAGGAGGCGGCATTGCCCCGACCTTCAGGTCGGGGTAACCAAGCCCACAAGCCCAAGGGCTTTAGCCCCTTCACACCCACCTCTTAATAACCAAGTTTCTCGCGGTCCTCTTGAGAAAGCTCGTCTGCTGTTCGGAAAGTATGAAGAATTGCATCCACCTGGATGATCAATTCCTTCTTTTCCACTCGGGGGGCGAAAATTGACCCATCGACCGTGTAAATGCGACGGCTTTTCTCATCGTAGAATGTGTAGTTGACAAACGGACCGCCCCCGCTCTTATCACTGAATCTCCAGTTTCCCCTCATTTCGTACCCAAAGCGTCCCAAAAAATTGATATTCTCGATCTGCAGATTGTAGGGAGCGATTTCGACATAGGCGTCATTATTGACCGTTCGAAGATATTGTGCGGTCAGGGAATCGCGAAGACGAAAGGGAAAGTCATCGGTCAGAACGGAAGGATCGACGGCATCGAGCCATGAAGCGAAGATCCAACGCTCCATATCCGAAGGGTTCGCGCGCCGCATCCAGAAGAATCTCCCGTCGGCAGAATCAATCGCAACGAAATAGTCGTGCTGAACGGTCATCTTCCACGCATAACGATCGAGTAACGATCGCTCGATGCCGAGCTTCTGGTATGATCGTTCCGCTTCGAGACTGGTGAGTTCCCTCCTGAGTCTTATGCTCTTGAAGAAGTAAAGCAGGTCGGCGGCCTTGGTCTCAAGAACAGTCTTGAGAGAGGGGAGATTCGAGGCAACAAGAAACATCAGCAGCTGCCCCCTTGCCTTTGGTTCGTATTTGTTGAGGACATACTCCTTTCCTTCGGACACGAGCTCCCGAACCGACGGATCCAGCGATTCTTTCACAAACGCTGCCACCGGCCCCGTCCCGTCCAGCGGGGCGAGAACAATCCGAAACACCTGCTTCTCGTAATTCGGGTAGTCCTCAAACGGAACTCTTTTGACGGTGTACCACGCCTCGGGTTGGGGAGTAAGGACGGTGTCCTGGAATGTTTGAAGGATTGCCGGTTCGAGGAGGGCCCACGTTTCGTCATCAGTGAAGAGAAGAATCTCGTCATCATGCCCGGTCGCGGAGGTCTTCACCTCACTGCAGGCAGCGAGAATGAAGATCGGGAGAACAAGAAGAAGGAAGGTCCGCAAAGCTTTCATGGGGGCTCCTTGGAGCTGCTACATCATGAGGTTGAGATCAAGGCCGGGGAGGAAGAGCAGATAGAGACCCCACACGGCAAGTCCGATCGCCAGCGGAACCGTGATATTGTCGTCAATATTCTTGACGGTGGAGGCCTCCACCACTGCTCCCACCGCCGCCCCTGCAATCCAAATCGCGTATTCCCCGGCGGATGCCGCGAGTTTGGGAGCAACAAGGACGACAACTAGTGCCGAGAGGAAGAACGCCAGCGTCCCTTCCAGGCTTTTACTGAAAAGCCTCCGCTTCCCGAATCGTCTTCCAATGAGAGCGGACGTGGTGTCTCCAATAATGAGAATTGCGAACGCATTGATCGTGATGATCTTGGGAAAAAGCAGAACACAGAGGACGGCGGAAAGCAGGATGTTCGTGGCTCCATTGAGTCGCCGGACGGAAGCGTCCTGCTCATGTTGTCTCAGGAGCCACCCGAACCAGCGTTGATACCATTTGCCTACGCGCTTGCTGTAGTGCCGGGCGACATCGGTAAGAAGAAACGCCGCGGTGACGGGAACGAGGAGGATGAGTCCGAAACGCTGAGAAATGAAATAATAGATGATCGGAATCGCAAGGGAACAGAGGTGGATGGACTTGCGGATGATCTCCGATCTGTAGTCAATGGTAGCTTTCTGCTCGAGAGCCTCAGAAGCCATCGCGTCCGGTTGCAGAAGATCCTTCACCCCGAACGGCCCTTGTGTCATGATCCTTTCTTTGCCTTCGAAATTCCAGATGGGGCGGAAGCCGGCTTTTCGGGCTCGAGCTCTCCGTTCTTTCGTTTTTCCATCGGTGGAAGTTTCTCTCCCCGGAGAATCTTGTCGATCTCGTCAGAGTCGAGAATCTCGCGCTCGAGCAAGGCATTTGACAGCCGATGGAGCTTGGCTACGTTATCCTTCAGAATCTTGTCCGCCTGCTTCATGCACTGAGAGACAATGCGTTTCACTTCGGCATCGATCGCGATTTGAGTATCTTCGCTGAAATTCCGTGAACGAGTGATTTCGCGTCCGAGAAAGAGTTCCTCTTCCTTGGCTCCGTACGCAAGAGGGCCCAGTTTGTCGCTCATGCCCCACTCGCACACCATCTTCCGCGCGATTTCTGTGGAGCGTTCGATGTCGTTGCCAGCACCTGTGGTGATTTGGTTGAAAACGATCTTTTCGGCAGCACGGCCTCCCAATGCATACGTGATCATCGATTCGAGGTATTCCCTCGAATATGTGTGCTTCTCGTCGATGGGAAGATACGTCGTCACGCCAAGGGCGCGTCCGCGGGGAATGATCGTCACCTTGTGAACGGGATCGGCTTCGGGAAGAAATTTCGCGACGAGAACGTGGCCGGACTCGTGATAGGCTGTAACCTTCTTTTCACGGTCGGAGATGATGAGAGATTTTCGTTCCATCCCCATCATGACCTTGTCCTTCGCCTCTTCGAAATGCTGCATGGAGACAGCTTTGCTGTTCCGCCGCGCTGCGAGGAGGGCAGCTTCATTGACAAGATTGGCAATGTCGGCCCCTGAGAGTCCGGGGGTTCCCTTTGCCAGCACCTCCAATTTCACGTCTTCCGTCAACGGAATATTTTTGGTGTGGACGCGGAAGATTCCTTCACGGCCTTTCACATCGGGACGGTCAACGACGACCTGCCGGTCGAATCTTCCCGGACGGAGGAGGGCAGGGTCAAGAACATCGGGCCTGTTGGTGGCAGCGATGATAATGACGCCGCTGTTTTGCTCAAAACCGTCCATTTCCACGAGAAGCTGATTGAGGGTCTGCTCCCGCTCGTCGTGTCCGCCGCCCAGGCCGGCTCCGCGCTGACGGCCCACTGCGTCGATTTCATCAATGAAAATGATGCACGGCGCGCTCTTTTTCCCCTGTTCAAAAAGATCACGTACGCGGCTCGCTCCCACACCTACGAACATTTCGACAAAGTCGGCTCCGCTGATGGTAAAGAAAGGCACCCCTGCTTCTCCTGCAACGGCGCGGGCAAGGAGGGTCTTGCCGGTCCCCGGAGGGCCGAGGAGCAGCACACCGCGAGGGATCTTGCCCCCCAGTCTCTGGAACTTCCCGGGGTCCTTAAGGAACTCAATGATCTCCTGGAGTTCGGCCTTCGCTTCGTCAGCTCCCGCAACATCCATGAATGTGACGCGATTTCCCCCTTCAGTGAGAAGCTTCGCCCGGCTCTTCCCAAAGGAAAAGAGCCCCTTTGTGCCTCCGGCCCCCACTTGCATCCGCCTGAAAATCACGAGCCAGATGCCGATCAGAAGGATCCACGGGAGAAAACTCACGAGTGCGCTGATCCAGGTGCTGTCTTCCTTGACAATGTTGAACTTCAATGACCTCTGGTTCCACTCGCTGATGGTGTTTTGATCGATATACGGCAGTGTCAGCACAACCCGCGTGGCGCCGCGTGCGGTTTTGCCGCTCGCCGTGGTGATGTCCATCGGTTCCCGAAGCTTGCCGTGGAAATCGAAATCGTTGAGATTGGCCTTCTTGATGATCGCTTCGGCAAGCCTCCCGTCTGCCAGGATCTGCTGGTACGTCGTAAAGCTGATCTCGTATTCTGTCTCCTCGTTGCTCTTGAAGGCGTACATGATGAGGAAAACGGCAAGGAGAATACCAAGCCAGCTTGCAATGACCCGGCCTACCTTGTTCCAATTGAATTCGTCCTCACGGTACTGTTTCGACCCTTTGCGCTGAGGAGGTTTCTGCGAAGGCGGACGGCTGCGATTTCCGCCGTCTTTCTTCTCATCCGAAGAATCCTCGTTAAGCCACTTCTCATCCATGATGTTCTCCTTACTCATCCTTGCGGGCGCCTTGCGCCGATAACCTGTAAATCGACCGCAAGTTACGAACTTTTTGTGCGTAGTCCAAACCATACCCGATGACGAATTCGGGAGGGATCTCAAACCCCACATAATCGATGGGAAAATTGATTTTTGAAACGCTCTTTTTGAACAACAGTGAAACAACTCGGAAGGACTTTGGGTTCTCCCGCAGTATCAGCTTCTTGATGAAATCGATCGAGAGCCCGGAATCGATAATATCCTCGACGATGACGATCTCTCTCCCTTCCACCTGGCAATTGAGTTCCTTCAGGAGTGTCACCTGGCCCGATGAAATCTTGGCGTCCCCGTAGCTTGAGAGCTTCAGGAAATCGACCTCGCAGTCGACAGTGATCTCCCGGATCAGGTCTGCAAAGAATATGAACGACCCGTTCAGGATACCGATGAAAATCGGAGTCCTCCCCCTGTAGTCGTCGTTGATTGCCGCCGCGAGCTCCTTTATTCTCTTCTGTATCTGCTGCTCGGAAAGGAACAGGTCGAAACGATCGTTGTTTACAAGGACGGAATCGGGCATGAATTATTGTGGGAAAATAGGTGAATAGCTCAGTTGAACAACGTGTCTCGTGGCCGGTGTGATCCTGAACCTCTGATCAAGCCGCAATCCGCATACCCACACCACGGATCCCTCAGACTCAAGAATCGGTGTGGACTGCTTTGTCAAAAAAGGTACTTTCTCGTTCGTGAAGAAATCGCTCAATTTCTTCTTGTTCTCCATTCCCAAAGGCAGGAACCAGTCACCCTGCTTCCAGTTCCGAAGGACAAGAGTATTTCCGACTTTGTCGGCATCAATATATTCGGTCGAACCCAAATGATCACGATAATCGGGGACGCCGGCAACCTCTGTCGAGCCAAATTTGAAACGGGCAAATGAATATTCCTTGCCCATTTCGATACGGTATTCAAATTCCTCTTTGGGACGCGGCTCCGCAAACACGAGCCTTTCCCGCTCACGATACAGGCGCAATCGGGCAGCCAGTTGAAGGGATCGTCCGGAGGGCCGCGTGCAAAGATCAAGACACGACTGGACCTTTCGGGCCGAAGGCTCGATTTCAAGGTTTCGGAAGATCTCCAGCATCATCTCTTCTTGCAGATACAAGGGCTCCCGAAGGAATGCATCGAGAAGGACGGTTACACTGTTTGTCTCGCTGACCACAATCGCCTGCATTTTGGACCTGAGTTCTGAGTCGATCCGTTGCTGGAGTGATCGCATAACCGTGGAAATGCGGTTGAGTGACTCGACGACATTTGATTGAGTCAGGCTCTCGAGCCGGGGAAGAATGACGTGCCGAAGTGCATTCCTTGTGTACGCTGTCGAGGTATTCGAGGAATCTTCACGGTGCCGAATTCCGTTCATGGCAGCGTAGTCTTCGATTTCATCTCTCGTAGCCCAAAGGAGTGGCCGAATGACCGATCCTTTCTCGCGACGCGGGGGGATTCCCGAAAGTCCCCGAATCCCGGCACCCCGGAGCGCATTCATCAGAACGGTCTCTGCATTGTCGCCGGCATGATGGGCCGTGGCGACTGCATCGAAGCCCCGGTCGACCCGGGCGGTCTCGAATGCCCGATATCGAACCTCCCTTGCGGCCTCCTGCTTGGAGAGCCGATGAGCTGATTGGTACGACTGAACGTCGACGTGAAGCGCGGTACAGGGAAGGCTCAATTCGGCTGCCGCCCCCGCGACGAAATGCTCGTCTCCGTCCGACTCATCTCCGCGCAAGTGATGATTGACGTGAACGACAGAGAGCCGCAGGTCCCACGTTTTGCGGATGCTGTTGAAAAGATGCATCATGACCATGGAATCGACGCCTCCGCTCACGGCAAGCACAATGCTCCCCTTCGGGCGGGCCAGCCCGCCTTCCTTCAGGAAGTCCTGAAACCGGTCTTCGAAGAGACGCTTTTCTTCATCCATGGGACACTGCTCCATACAAAAATTCTTGACCATACAATCGCATGATCAAGAATTCTTCTCAGCCGATGACCTGCGAGGCTCGGTCTTGATGCTGTAGCGGGGGAGGGATTCGAACCCACGACCTACGGATTATGATTCCGACGCTCTAACCGACTGAGCTACCCCGCCAAAGGATTTCCGATTGATGCGGATCGTAACGGGCTTTTTTTCTCCTCTTTTCGAACCCGCGACCGGAGTTTATCCGCCATCGTTGTGGCGGAGATTATGATTCCGACTTGTCCCGTGCTTTCTACGGGACGCTCTAAATTTACCCCGACGTTTCTTGTCGGGGCCGACTGCCTGCCCGCCGTCAGTTTGGCGGGCCTGCCCGCCGTCTGCCTGCCCGCCAAGTTTTGTGGCGGGTTTGGCGTGAGCTACCCCGCCAGAGGATTTCCGATTGATGAGTGCCGATTGCGGATCGTAACGGGCTTTTCTTCTCCTCTTTTCGAACCCGCGACCGGAGTTTATCCGCCATCGCCGGGAGCTACTCCGGAAAAGTAAAGATACGGAAAAAAAATCCCGATGGCAACGGATTCAACAGGACATCAGCGGGGAAAGCAACTAGCTCGGCTTGGTCAAATCTTCCCGGCGGTACATCGGAAGGAGAAATCCGTAAAACTTCCCCACAGAAGTCTTTTCAATGAGTGGAATGAGAAGAGAGGTCAGAACGATGCTTACGACGGTGACTCCGTAAACCACGGACTGCACTTGTTCTCCGCCGGCGAGCCCGAGCTGAAGCGGAATCGAGGCCAGAACGGCAGCAGCGGTCCCTTTTGGCACCATCACCGCCAGCATCGAGGCGTCGAATGCCGGCGTTTGCGCGCGGTCGAGGGAATTCTGGGTGGCGATGAGCCGTGCAAGCAGCAGGACAACCGTGAAAGCGATTGCAGCCGCGAGTGAGAGAGGGTTGGTGAATCGAAACGTCAAACCGAGAAAAACAAAGAAGAACGTCTTGATGAGAAACACGATCTCTCCGAAGAACAACTTCTCCGTCTCATTGTGCTTGAGCGGCTTCAATTCCGTTACCCTGAGGAATCGCGGCAGCTTGATGATCTCGGAATTGCCAAGCGTGATCCCGCATGTCAGAGCCGCAACCGGCCCGCTGAATCCGAGGAATTCCGCAATGCCGTAGACAATAAACACGAATGCGGGTGTGGTGAAGATCGCATGACGAAGCTGTCTCATACGATGCATCAGGATCGACCAGAGGTAACCCCCAAGCCCGCCAACGACGATCGCAAAAACGAACGTTGAAACAATCGTGCCGATCACCTTGCCCACCTGAATGTCGCTCAGGCGGATGAGCTCAAGGACGGTCAGGGATACCACGATCCCGAGCGCCTCGCCGAGAGAGGATTCGAGCGTCAGAATCGTTCGCGTGTGTTCCTTGAGATTCAGCAGTCGGGCGAGGGGAATCATGACCGTTGGAGCGGGCGCTGCAAGCACTGCCCCGATGAACACGGAGGTAAGGACGGAAAGTCCGGTAAGGAGGAATACCGCGCTGGAGAGAAGAATCATCGTGACGAAATAGCTGAGTGTCGTCATGAGCACCGTTCTTCGAAGCGTCGATCGAAGTGTGTGGATGCTTAACTCCAGCCCTCCCTCAAAGAGGATCACCACAAGAGCAATGGTTGTGAAGATGGACCCCACTTTCCCGAAATCCTCAGGTTGGACTATTCCCAGCACCGGTCCGATCGCAAGCCCGATGAGAATGAGATACAGAACATCAGGTACCTTGGTCCTCTCGAACAGAAACACGAAGAAATGCGCAAGGAAGACAAGTAGTCCAACGAATATGATAACGCCGGCATGTTCCATGGACTGCCAAAATAAGAAATCCGCCCGTGTGGAGCAAATACAGGGTCAGCCCAACCTTCTCATCTCTCCTTCGTTCAGGGACTCCGACCTTCCGTCAGAATCTTCCATTACCGACTTACGATTCTCAATGTTGGGATTGCATTTCCTTCATGTGTTCGATATATTTTCATGAGAGCTCATCATGACGAATGCGAACGATGCACGCCGGATTGTTCTGCAGTCCGTTTCAATGGTTCCATCTGAGCAACTCCCGCTCCAGACTGCCCTCGGCCGGTTCCTTGCTGAAGATATTGTCGCGCCTCACCCGGTCCCCCGATTTGACAATTCGGGAATGGACGGCTACGCTGTTCGAACTGAGGACCTCGCAGAAAACACGAAGACTGTTCTGCGCCTGCAGGGCGAGGTAACGGCCGGCAAAGTGTTTGAAGGCTCCCTTTTTCCCGGTCATACGATTCGCATTACGACAGGTTCGCCTGTTCCCGACAAGGCCGACGCAGTTGTTGAACAGGAGCAAGTCGCACTGCGGAACGGATCGATTGAGTTCGCAGGGTCCCCGCAGAAGGGGAGGAACATCCGTCGATGCGGCGAAGATATTCAGAAGGGCGCAGTTGCACTCACAAAAGGATCCCGGCTTGATCCCGCAGCTCTCGGGGTTTTGGCGTCGCTCGGGATTCAGACGGTAACGGTACACCGAAAGTTACGGGTTGCGGTGCTCACCACAGGTGACGAGGTCGTCGATTTCAGGAAAGAACCGGCCCCGGGCCAGATTCGAAACAGCAATGCCGTCTCGTTGGAAGGGTTGCTGAAGGAGGACGGCTGCGATGTGGAGATGCTGGAGATTGCAGGAGACACCCCTGAAGACCTGAGGCGAAAAATTGCCGAAGGTCTCGAATTCGATGCACTGGTGACTTCAGGTGGAGTTTCTGTCGGCAGCCACGACCATGTGCTGGAAGTGCTCAAATCCCTCAAGGTCGATGTCAAGTTTTGGAAAGTGAATATCAAACCCGGTATGCCGATGGCCTTCGGGATCCGAACCTCCGGGCGGGTCGTTCCCGTCTTCTCTCTCCCCGGGAATCCGGTCTCGACCATGGTCACGTATATTGAGTTTGTGCGGCCCGGTTTGCGGAAAATGACCGGGATGAAAGAACCGGAAGTAGTGCAGACACTCCCCGCAGTGTTGGGCGAGAACCTTCGCAAGGCGGATGCAAAACGTCATTTCGTACGCGGGATTTTTGGGACCGAAAAAGGCCGCATCGTTGTTCGGGCAACCGGCTCCCAGAGTTCCGGTGTCTTAAGTTCGCTTGCTCGTGCAAACTGCCTGATCATTATCCCGGAGAACGTCCAGAACCCGGCAGCAGGTGATCAGGTCGAGATTGAACTGCTATGAATATTCGAGTCCGATTGTTTTCGGTTATTCGGGACATCGCCGGGTTCGATGAGCAAACGGTGGTCGTTCCTCCACGGGCAGACGCGGCGTCGGTGCTTCGCAAGCTTGTGCAAGCCCATCCTGCATTGGACCCATGGAAGGGGAGCGTAAGGATGGCCGTGAATCTTGAGTATGTCTCGTCTTCGCATCCTTTGAAGGAGGGCGACGAGGTTGCGATCATTCCCCCGGTCAGCGGCGGTTAGGGAAGGCCATATGGTTTCGCTCACATTGAATCCGATTGACATAAGATCCGTCGTTGACGGTGTAACGGCGCCGGAATCGGGCGGTATTGATGTGTTCGTCGGGACAACGAGGAACCATGCAGGGGGCCGAAGCGTTAACCTTCTCGAGTATGAGGCGTACGAGCCGATGGCCATCGCAATGATGGAACGGCTCGAGGCTGAAGCAAGGCGGAGATGGACAGTGAACCGGATAGCAATAGTGCACCGCCTGGGAAAGGTTCCCGTGGGGGAGGCAAGTGTCGTAATCGCTGTCTCGAGCGCCCACCGGAACGAGGCATTTGAAGCATGCAGATTTCTGATCGATACCTTAAAGAAGGAAGTCCCTATCTGGAAACGCGAGCATTTCACAAATGGTACCGTCGAATGGTCCGGCGTGGCGGCGGAGGCGAAACATGAGTGACCTCTCGCTTCGTCATCCACACACGGCTGATTCTCCCTCTGGCGATTGGCTGATCGATTCCTTCGGAAGACGAATTGTCAACCTTCGGATTTCGGTGACGGACCGGTGTAATTTTCGGTGCCGCTATTGCATGCCCGAAGAGGGTATGCGATGGCTTCCCAAGGAAGCTCTGTTGAGCTATGAGGAATTGGCCCGCGTGGCAAAAGTGTTTGTCGACCTTGGTGTGCGGAAAATTCGCCTCACCGGCGGAGAGCCTCTGATGCGCCACGACCTCGATAGGCTCGTCGGCTTCCTGAGCTCCATTACTCAACTCGAAGATCTCGCTCTCACGACGAACGGCTTTTTTCTCGCTGAACGGATCGATGAATTGGCCAAAGCCGGGCTCCGACGGCTCAATGTAAGCCTCGATTCCTTGGATCCGGTGAAATTCAATCTCATGACGAGGCGCAACTACTATCAACGCGTGATCGATGGCCTTTCAGCCGCGGAAGCTTACGGTCTCGTTCCTTTGAAGGTCAATGCTGTTCTTATCAGGGGAATCAATGACGATGAGATTGTGAAGTTCGCGGAGCTTGCGCGAAGAAAACCTTATGTCATCCGGTTCATCGAGTTTATGCCTATCGGAGCAGACGACGGCTGGTCGCCTGAGAGGGTGGTCTCCGCCCGGGAGGTGATCGGCAGAATCGAGAAAGGAGTGGGGAAGAAACTGGTCCCGGTTGAGCTTCACGGTGCTCAGCCCGCGGATCGATTCCAGTTTGAAGACGGGAAAGGGGAGATCGGATTCATCAGCTCCGTGAGCGAGCCATTCTGCGATCACTGCAACCGCGTGAGGATAACGTCGGACGGAAAACTGCGCACGTGTCTCTTCTCGCTTGCCGAAACGGACCTCCGGGAGCCGCTTCGGAATCATGCTTCCGACGATGAGCTCAAAGCCATTATTCGTGCAGCCGTTTGGAACAAAGAGCCGGGACACAAGATCAACAAGCCTGAATTCGAACGACCAACCCGCAGCATGTCTCAAATTGGAGGATAATCATGAAATATGCCCCCCTTCTTGCCCTCATCACTCTCATCGCGTGCCAGCCGAACGAACCCACCAAGGAATCCCTCACTCTCGATGAGCGAAATATTGAAGCCACGGTTCACAATCTCTATGTCTCGATGAAGAAAGCCTATAACTTCGGGGAGGTGGATACAGACTCTCTCCTCGACTTCTATTATGATTCTTCATCCTATTATGTCACACCTTGGGCGACGACGGAAATCATCGATTCCACAAAGAACCGGTTTCGGTCGGCTCACGGTCATATCACTGACTTCGACTTCTCCATCGAAAGCTTCACCGCAAGATCCTATGGCAAAAGCGGGACAGCGTTCTTTGTCCTTCGCCAGGATTACATGGTCGATGGACAGGAGCGGAGCGAATACCTCCCGACCACCCTCGTTCTCGAGAAGCATGGCGACGCGTGGAAGATCGTTCATGCCCATCGTTCTGCCGATCCGGAAACATGGGCGCAATGGTTTTCGAAAAGATCCTGATGTCCGAGAGGTCAGGATTGATGTTAATTCAATGATGAATTCTTCAACATCCCGCGATTTGGTAGTGTCTCAATTTCAAATATAGACTACAACGCAGAGTCGCAAAGGACGCAGAGGTTCGCAGAGAAAAGCAGAAATTCGGAGTCTCCTCTGCGTTTCTTTGCGACCTCTGCGTCTCTGCGTTAGAAACTACAACCAAAT
>DATDRF010000113.1:0-8985 GCA_035291905.1 Bacteroidota bacterium | reverse complement strand
GAAGCTTGTAGTACGAGCTGCCCTGCAATGCCGCCTTCAACCGGCTCCACACCTCGTGACGAGCCCAATAGACCCCCTCATACTGATGCTGTACGTAAAAGAGCCAAATTCCCCCGGCTCCTGCGATAAGCAAGACGGGTGCCTGAATCAAAACGTATGTCCGTATGCCGATGGTCAGATATGCCGCCAGGAGGATGAGCGCCATTGCGATGTCGGTGATCACGACGCTCATTCGCTCCCGTCGACGGTCCGTTGCCCTGAAGAAGCGCTGACTGACAAGGAATACCACAAAGGGCCCCAAAAGAAGGATGGTGATCGGGTTGCGTATGATCCTGTATGCGACCTGTTTCCAGCGGGATGCCGCCAGATATTCTTCAACCGTCATCAGCCAGATATCGCCGACACCGCGTCGATCAAGATCTCCGACGGTCTCGTGATGAATGGCATGGGCCCGGCGCCACTGCTCAAAGGGAGTGAAGTTCACAATGCCTGCAACGTAGCCCAGGATCCTGTTCGCCCTTCGGGAGGCGAAGAACGACCCGTGACAGCAATCGTGAAAGAGAATGAAGATGCGTACCTGGAAGCCCGCCGTAAGCACCGCAACCGCCAGGATGATCCAATACGAAGAGCCCTGCCGGTCCATCCATATCATGAGTCCCCAGAGCAGAAGGAAGGGGACAAAGGTCTCAATGATCTGGAGGATCGCCTTTCGGGGAATGGATTGCGCGTAGGCGGAGAGAGTTTTTGGAAGGTCTTCGAGGCTTCCTGACAACGTCGGGTTGACAGGCATTTCGTCTTCTTTCGAAGTCAGATCGATGGCAATTCGGTTCTCTCAAAGTTTCGGAATGAGGAGATGAAAGTCAAGGCGCGATGACCGGTCTTCCCCGGAAATCGACTTTCCCTGTGCGCTTCACTGCATGTACGACTGTATTTCTTTCCCGCCAATAACCTGCCCGGAGAGATCATGTATCTCCCGCGATCGCTTTCCGTAAAGAAAGAGCAGACCTTAGCGCTCCAAGAACCGCTCTTTGAATGTGGGATTCTTCCCGGCCATCGTCAAAAATACGTCGAGCGGAACTACTTCGAACTCTGGTCCAAGGTGATCCAGAATCCCTTTGACACGCTTGATGTCGCTCCACTCCCGCACATGCATCAACAGGAAGTACGGCCGCCCGCGGTTGATCGATGCGAGCTCCTGCAGATCTGCCACTGCATCGGCTTCGGGCCGCGTGGGGGAGAGATAGTAATCGTATGAAACGAGTGGCTTTCCATTCCGAACTGTGAACGTATAGGAGGGAGTGTACCCGTTCACAAATCCTATCGCATCCGGCATCCCTTGATAATACGCATCGACCACACTCCTCGTTAAGTCTGTGTTTCCCAAGACAGTTTCCCCTTCTGACCAGTCCATGATCTCAAAGACCTTCAGGTCGAGGACGTCCATGTATTCTTTGGCCTTTGCGATCAACGGCGGCAGGAGCTTCGGCGGAACGGCTTTTGGATACATATACCCTGGGCCGGACAGACACCCGATGAAGTAGTCGTTCGGTGTGGCCATCGAATAAAAATATTCTGCCATCGCCGGCGCCATCCAGACATAGTTCATCAGCACTTCCCACGCATAGGGGATCTCTCCCCGGCCCGGCTTCAACCACGCACCCAGCCCGATTCCATCCGTCTGGATGCAGGTGATGTACACTTTGTTCTTCGGAGTGTAGTCCATCCCGGGAACCAGATTGTGGTTGTTTTTGAATTTGAATCCCGGCGAAGGGGGGACCTTGTTGTTGAAGCTCAGATTGGGAAGCGTGTGAAGTCCTTCCACCCGAAATCCAAAACTCGACGTGAGAGTCACGTGCTCCTCTTCGAGGTCCTTGGCATAGGAATGCCAGCCCATGACCATCGACATGGGATTCATCCCTCCCAGGAGTTTTCGCGCAAGGTTGTATTCCAACGTATCTGTTGTACGGCTCGAGAGGTCGTTGAAAAAAACCTTTTGGGCGACACCGAAATCTGCAACACTCGGCTTCATGACCTTGCCGTGCTCGCCTCCGAGCCAGATGATATAATCCCTGCTGCACCGGGCCCAGTATCGGTCGTATGCCCATTGGTAGATCCGAGCGTCCGTTTGCCCCGTGAATTTCCCGCGGAAATCCTCGACGGGCTTCAATCCCGCCCGCTCGGCTTCGGGTATCAGTTCTTCGCTCACCACGATTGCCCGTTCGAGTCCTGCCACCGTGAAAGCGACAATAAGCGAAGTACGAACTTTCTTGTCCCACACGACATATCCGTTCACATACTTCCGAAGCGTTTTGAGCGCATCGCCGATCGTGCGCAGCTCCGTGAAGGTGAAGTTTCGTTTATCCCTGTAGAATTCGAAAACAGACTCGACATACGTAAAGGGCCAATTCGGATAACGAAGGTAGACAAGCGGTTCGGACGCGTTGGCCAATCCCTGAAGGCTGATCAAGAGCGCGTTGGATGGGAGGGCCCCGTCGATCTCCCAGTTGTCCTGCATGCTGACGAAATAGGCCTCCCTGTATCCGGGTCTCTTCATGACAAACTTCACCGGTGAGTCCGTGGGTCGGGTTGGCCGCGTCATCGTGTAGTGAAGGACCTGCGGATCGTCTGATAATGCATAACTGTGCCTGATGGCAATGGGAAAACTTCCCTGGGATCCTCTGATGTCGTATTGTTCTTCCAGAGTAAGGGAGCCCGCCTTATCGATCGTTGCCGAGACCCTGCGGGAACCCCCGACGGGCATTGAGACTCCCATGAAGACGTTTGCCGGCCAGACACGACTGCGTACGGGAAAAGACTTTTGCGTGCCGTTCAGCGGAACGGTGATGGAATCGACATGAATGTTTCTTGTTCCCCACCGTTGGACTACCGTGACGGTTTTGGCATCAAGCCTGATTTCCGCCGACATCGTGCGGAACCCCCCGATCTCGTGACTCATTTGAGGCACAACCTTCCAGCTTCCGTTCAGGCCTCCTTGTGCAAAGCCCGGAGAGGTGAGCATCAGCAGACACATGAAGACCGATCCGAATAATCGCAGGGAGATCATTGTTCATCCTTTCAGTATTTCAGCAATGCTAAAATGGATAATTTTCAATCCAGACTCAACGAGCGTTTCACCTGTTAGCGAGCAGTTTGAAGTCCCGGTGTCCTCCCCGCCTGCCCCGACTTTGTCGGGGCCTTCGAACGAGAATCTCCTGAGGCGGGCAGGTGCGGTTGAGCTTTGAAATGAGAGGATGCATTCCAGTAATCATTCCTTCCTTGTATTCAGCCCTCTTGTTTCCTATCATTTGGAAAAAGCAATCACCACTCGAGGCACACAATGTGGCGGTCATCTCCCAGGGTTCTTCTTGGCGCGTTTGTTCTGCTTGCAGGAATTACACGCTGCGCGGCACAGGAAACATTCCATCTCTGGCCCGAGCTGAAGGGGAAAGCGGAAAAAGATAATCCGACTCTGACGATGTACCCTCCGGACCCGGGCACAGCATCCGGTACTGCGATTATTATTTGTCCCGGAGGGTCCTACCGCGGCCTTGCGAAACATGAGGGGGAAGACTACGCATTGTTTCTTGCTTCGCACGGGATCCGTGCTTTCGTGTTGAAATACCGGCTCGGTCCGGTGTACACCTACCGTGAAATCACCGCCGACGCGGCCAGGGCGATTCGCATGGTGCGGAAAAACGCAAATACATGGAACGTCGGGCAGATCGGGATCATGGGTTCGTCCGCAGGCGGACATCTTGCCTCCACCATGATGACGCACTTCGACCGGGGGAATTCTGACTCTCCCGACCCGATCGAACGCGTCTCCTCCCGCCCCGACTTCGGGATTCTCTGTTATCCTGTAATCTCCATGGGCTCGATGGGCCACCGGATCTCAAGAGAGCAGTTTCTTGGTTTGAATCCGGATGATGCGTTGATCACACTCTATTCAAATGAACTTCAGGTAACTGCCGAAACCCCGCCCGGATTTTTGTGGCACACCTATGAGGACTCGGTCGTCAGCGTGGAAAACAGTCTCTCCTTTGCCAAAGCTCTCAAGGAGCACGCTGTACCGTTTGCCCTTCATGTCTATGAACAGGGAAGGCATGGTTTGGGGCTGGGTGCCAAGTATCCCTTCGAGAATCCGCATCCCTGGACGCGGGATCTCCTTGTTTGGCTCACGGCACGCAAACTCATTCGATAGCCGACAACAACATGGAGCGATCAGAAAACAGTATCAGCGAGCCAGTTGCAGCCGTCGGGCGCGCGTCTCTCTTTTCCCCTTCAGTTCCAGATACCGGCTGATGCAGAAGACACCTTCTTCCACCTCATGGGACCCACAACGTGGAAGGTCGAGATAAAGGCCAAACTCCCGGGAGTCGATTTCCAGGCGCGGTTCGAAGTCCCTGTGTTTCGGACAGACAAGAAATCGGAAGAAACCGAACTCGTACCATTACAGGTCTGAAGAACGAATACAAATCAACGTTCGTGAACGTTATTATTGACGGTGAATAGTTCGCGAATCACCAAAGTTGACTAATCTATGATCGGCCCTTCGAAAGAGGGGCCTTTTTCTTTTCAAGATCACTGAAGAGTATCGTTGATGAAATTCTGTTAACGAAACTCCCCGATGAAACTTTGTTAACGAATGCAATTTCTGTGACATGACACACATGAAGACCGTGCGTCGTGAATCCCTCTTTGCTATACTACGTCTAATCAGTATCGTGAACGAGTCATCAAGCAGATCGCGGAGAGAGGATAGAGGGAAGGAGGGTTGAGTGTATGAAGGAATGTGGGATGATCTGTTTGCTGATTGAAACCAAGCCCGTTTCGTCGCCGGGATTCAGGAAGCCACCTGAACGAACGTGCCGGACATGGGGTAACAACTAAAGTGCCTCCGGATTCGTGAAAAACGATGAGGGAGGCATTCACGTTTCCGAGGCGGAGGAAAACCGGCGATCGTTGTGAATGATCCCGGAGGAGAGGAGAATGACCATGAGACGCAAACTGCTCGTTTTCGCGGCTGCGCTGTCACTGATGACAGGTTTTGTCGATCGGTCGACAGCCCAATTCAGAAGCAAAGGAATGCGCGTCGGAGTTGCAGGCGCATTGCTTGGCGGGCCCACAAGGGCCTCCAGCCGGGAGGTCGATTTTGCCGGCGGGGCCTTTGTCCGCCACAACCTCGCAAACTTCCTTGACGGCGATTTCACAGCCACGATGGGAAATCTGCGCGGGAAGGGATATCAGTCGGATGTCTATTCGGCCGAGTACAAGGTTCTCTACAAGTTCGCATCGGGTCAATGGGAGCCCTATGCGGGGGTTGGCTGGGGTCTTGCATACTACTATGCTAATCCCAACTTTCGGGATCCGGCGGTTCCAAAGGACGGATACGTTGCGTATCTGCCTGTTGCCCTCGGCCTTGAATACGCCATGGACGACTTTTGGACCCTGACTGCCAACACAAACCTCAACTATGCATTCTCAGGCAACATGGTGACCTCGAGGCTCGCGAACTCGGGCCTCAAAACCGGCAATGATGCATGGATCGGGGCGTCATTAGGGCTCAGCGTTTCCCTCTTTGGAAACGACAATGACGCAGATAACGACGGGTTGATGCAGACCCTGGAAAAAAAGCATGGGACCGATCCGGAGAATTCCGATACCGACGGTGACGAGTTGTCGGACGGCGATGAATTGAACAGGTCGCGCACAAACCCGCTGCAGAAGGATACAGACGGCGACGGGCTGTCAGACGGCGACGAATTCCTGAAACATAAGACGGACCCGAACAGTGCCGACAGTGACAGCGATAAGTTGTCGGACGCCGAGGAGGTGATGAAAACTGAGACCAATCCTCTCGCATCCGACACGGACGGTGACGGCCTGACCGACGGGGACGAGAGAATGACCCGCAAAACCGATCCGCTCAAGACTGATACCGACGGCGATCATCTGGGTGACGGAGAGGAGGCCCTGAGATTTAAGACAGACCCCCTCAAAGCAGATACGGACGGCGACGGTTTAAGCGACGGGGACGAGCTCCAGAAGAGCAAGACCGACCCGTTCAAGGCCGACTCGGACGGTGACGTGCTTTCCGACGGTGATGAAGTCGTGAAGTACAGAACCGATCCGCTGAAGAGCGATACCGACGGCGACGAGTTCAATGATGGATTAGAGGTATTGAACTTCACAAATCCCCTGGATCCGAAGATTCCGGCCAAAGAAGTCCCCAAACCGGTAGAAACGCCGAAGGCGGATGGGCTCAAGGCCGAAGTTGGGAAGCCGATTATCCTCGAGGGGGTCACCTTCAAGCCGGGAAGTATTGTCGTGCAACGCCAGTCTGAATCCGCCCTCGCACGGGCACTCTTCACGTTCATTGAGAATCCGGCGATCGAGGTCGAGATCCGCGGCTATACTGACAATACCGGCAACGCCGAGAAGAACGTGCAGCTGTCTCAGCGCCGTGCCGACGCTGTGAAGATATGGCTGATCCAACGCGGTATTCCCGCCGCCCGGATCACGGCAAAGGGATACGGTTCCGCCAATCCGGTTGCCGACAATTCGACTGCGGACGGGAGAGCCCAGAATCGGCGTATCGAATTCATCAGAACCAAGTAGTTCGGCGGTTGGAACAATAAGAAAGCCCGGGCATTGCTGTCCGGGCTTCATTTTGGCCCCGATTTCTTCCTTTGTGCTCTTCGTGCCTTTGTGTTTCAAAAAACACAAGATCAACACGAAGACACAAAGGACACAAAAAAACTCCCTCCCGACAGAGAGACTAGGATGTTCGTAAGAAAAAGACTTACACGAAGGGAACGCCTGCGTGCCGAAACACATAAAGCCGGCACTACGGCGTGCAGGCACGAAGGATCCACGAAGAGCGCGAAGAAAGAATCATTCTTCGTGTCGCTTCGTGATTTCTCCCCCTCGCCCTCATTCCTTCCCAAGGTCAAATCCTAACATGATTTGGACACTTTTGTGACAACAAGAGCCCGTTACGAGGGTATCTTTGTCAGGGAATATTATATTAGTACCAGAGTATCTCTTGTGCAGCGAACACAACTCGTGAGGGGGTTATGAGGTTACTCTTCGGATTCATCATCGCTCTTCTTGTGACCCAGCCCGGATGTTCCGGCTATCGGCTGACGGAAGAAGAGGTAAACAGGGGAAACATACCGTCCGACCACAAAGTCCGGATCGTACTCATCGACAGCAGTATCGTCGAGAGCGGATCGTACAAACATCTGGTTGTACAAGAACCGGTCGATCTCGTGACGGGGTCCGGCACCGAAAGGAGGTCAGCAAAGCCCTTTGCAGGCGTGATCAGCCGTTCAGAAATTGATTCCGCGCGCGTGGTTGAGCTGACGGGTCCGAAAAAAACATCGGCCGCATATGTTTGCTGGCTTAAAAACGGGACTTCGGTCGGCTTCACCGAGTACGATTATCTCAATATCACACCGGAGCACGCTCCGGGCCTCTGGTGCGCGGGTTCGAGAGCAGGCCGCGGACCGTCCCGGCCATTCAAGGGAAGGATCGATTCCGCCGAGATCGCGATGATTGAAGCCGAAGACTATTTCTTGTTCCATCCTGCGTTCCCAGGTCAGGGGAAACACTGGGCGAACTTCGGGATCGGGGGAGGGAGAGGTTCCGCCGCTGCTCTCTTGAGCTATTCATATCTCACCGGGAACATACTCGGCGGAGTGAGGATGATCGGTACTTTTCCGCTGCCCGTTGCGGAAAATCGACAGAACATCACGTTGTTCGAGATTGGAGGACTGGTGGGGCTGGGATTCAAATCCCGATTCCTCGAGGCGGGCGTCTCCGGAGGAATCTCATACGTCAACGGATCGGATAGGCGTGGGCCGCACAGAACATTTTCCGGCGTAAGTTTTTCGCGCGACCTTGAAATAGGGCTGACCCCGTTTGAATTGTTTGGTTTCGGCCTGAAACTCTTCTCCACTTCGAACTCCCAAATGGAGTGGAAAGGTTTCTTTCTCTTTATTCAATTCGGTCGCATAGGCAGCCGTTGAACGTGACTGTTTCGTTTCCTGTCATCCCCCCCTAATCGCCGGACGGCAGGGATTGAGTTGGTCGCACCGTTCAAACGCTCCGCCCGCAAGCGGCATCCAACCAATGGCCAACATTGGAGGATCACTATGACCCTGATGTCGCAGCTTCTCTTCTTCGCAATGTGCATGCTCGTCTCCGGCTCTTATCCGGCCCTCCCCTCATCTTCCGGGCACAAGATAGCGTTCGCCTCAAAACGTGACGGGAATTGGGAGATCTACGTGATGAACGACGACGGCCGTCAACAGACCCGGCTGACGACCCATCTCGCCCAGGATCGGTTTCCGGTCTGGTCGCCGGACGGCAGGAAGATCATGTTCGGGTCCCAACGGGATCGGTGGGAGCTCTGGGTCATGGACGCCGACGGCAGCAACTTAACCCGCCTTGCCGTGGGCATTGCGGCTAAGGGGGCCCGCGGTTGGTCGCCCGACGGCTCTCAGATTGCATTCGAATCAGGCCGCGAGGGGAATCGTGAAATATATACCGTTCGGGCAGATGGTACGCGGCTCACCCGGCTCACTCAAGACCCCGCCGAGGATTACGGGCCCCGATGGTCGCCCGACGGCACCCGGATAGCGTTCACCTCCTCCCGCGACGGCAATCACGAGATCTACGTGATGCGGGCAGACGGCGACAATCCGACGCGGCTCTCGAACCATCCGGCGAAGGATGCCAATCCGGCCTGGTCACCGGACGGGAGGAGGATCGCCTTTACGTCGTGGCGCGACGGCAATCGCGAGATATATCTCATGGATTCCAACGGCGAAAACCTTATCCGGCTTACCTCCGATCCGGCAGACGATGACCTCCCTCTCTGGTCACCCGATGGAAATCGCATCGCGTTCCAGTCGGTTCGTGGAAAGAACTACGACAT
Source organism: Bacteroidota bacterium (assembly GCA_035291905.1). Classification (GTDB taxonomy): domain Bacteria; phylum Bacteroidota; class Ignavibacteria; order UBA10030; family UBA10030; genus JACPLA01. The sequence continues at coordinate 44 of DATDRF010000113.1, read as the reverse complement.
TGAGATTGTAGAGGTGAAGGGAGGGTGCCGGACGCGTATCGCGA
>DATDRF010000112.1:0-14148 GCA_035291905.1 Bacteroidota bacterium | reverse complement strand
TGGATCGATGCGACGACGATCTCGAAGCAAGCCGATCCGGGGGATTGAGCATTTCAGAGTTTAGATTTTTGATTGTAGATTGTGACATCTGACCGCGTTTTTCACCTCAAAAGCATAAAGAGATGAACAGACTACTTCCGATCACATCGAGAGACGACATTCCCGCACAATACCGGGATAACGCCATAGGCCTTCTGCTCGAATACCATAACCTGGGTCGGCCACACGAGAGTTATTCCGCGGCCCGGTTGTTGATAGGAATGTGCATGGATAATCGGAAGCATCTTTACATTCCTGACAATTTTGCCTTCATCATCCGTTCCGGCGGGGCGAATCTTCGTTACAGTGAATTCAAGGTCTCTTATGCCATTGCCGTGGGCGGTGCGCGCTCTGTTGCGCTCATCGGTCATACACAATGCGGAATGGTAAATCTGGCCGCGCGCAAGGGACAATTTGTTCAAGGCCTGGTTGAGAATGCGGGTTGGACTCATGAAGCGGCGGAAGAGCACTTCTTTCAGAATGCACCTCTCTTCGAGATCGGCAACGAGGTTGACTTCATTCTGGGCGAGGTCAAAAGACTACGCCTCCGCTATCCCGGCATTCCAGTGGCCCCTATGATGTATCGTGTTGAAGATAACCTGCTCTATTTGATACGGGAAGGGAGCGGCAGGTAGCGGCACTACGGCATCTTGCCTGACCGGGAGCACTCACATGTACGAACCCCGCCACCAACGGCCCATACCTCGACGCCACTTTGTGCGTCGCCTCCTCTCGCACCTTCTTGCCTCTATGGCACTGATTGTCGTTTCGCTTTTTCTTGGAATGCTTGGTTATCATCACTACGAACAATTGCCCTGGCGCGATGCATTCCTCAATGCCGCCATGTTGCTTGGCGGGATGGGACCGTTGAGTTCCCGCAAACAGACGGCGGCAAACTGTTTGCCGGCTTCTATGCTCTTTATTCCGGGTTGGTTTTTCTTGTCGCCGTAGGTGTCATTGTGGCACCTGCATTGCACCGAATGCTGCATCTGTTTCACTGGCAAGAGGGGAAAAATGGCTGATTCGAGCCCGGCATCCATGCCGTACCGTGAACTTGGACGCACCGGGTGGCGCGTCTCGACGATCAGTTTCGGTGCCTGGGCGATCGGGGGGACCTGGGGAAAAGTGGACGACAAAGAATCGATCGCCGCCCTCCATCGCGCCCTGGACCTGGGCGTGAACTTCTTCGATACCGCCGACGTCTACGGCGACGGACGCAGCGAGAAACTTCTGGCACGGCTCCGAAGCGAACGGAAGGAGCAGTTTTACGTCGCCACAAAAGCCGGCCGGAGACTCAATCCGCACGTGTCGGCCGGTTACACAAAGAAGAATCTGAACGCGTTTATCAACCGAAGTCTCAAGAATCTGAAGACGGACGCGATCGATCTCCTCCAGCTTCATTGCCCTCCGACGGAGGTCTACTATCGCCCCGAAGTGTTCCGCTGGCTCGATGAGTTTGTTCACGCCGGGAAGATCCGACACTACGGCGTCAGTGTGGAAAAGGTGGAGGAGGGATTGAAGGCGATCGAGTATCCCGGTGTGGCGTCCGTTCAAATCATCTTCAATATCTTCCGGCAACGGCCTCACGAGCTTTTCTTCGCCGAGGCGCGACGCCGAAACATCGGTATTCTTGCACGACTCCCTCTCTCCTCAGGGCTTCTCACGGGGAAATTCAAGCCGGGCGCCAGGTTCGACAAGGATGACCATCGGGCCTTCAATCGAAAAGGAAAAGCATTCGACCGCGGCGAAACATTTTCAGGCATCGATTTTGACAAGGGCCTGAAGGCTGTTGAGGCGCTGCGCCCTATGATGCCGCCGGATTGGACGCTTGCCCAAATGGCCTTGCGATGGATTCTCATGTTTCCCGAAGTCACGTGTTCTATTCCCGGGGCGAAACGGCCAGCACAAGTGGAAGAGAACGTCAAAGCGGCCGACCTCCCTCCCCTCTCTGATGACCGCATGAAACGCATTCGGTCGGTGTACGACGAATTCATTCGCCACGACGTGCATCATTATTGGTGAGCCCACAGCATGAGACTTGATTCTCCCTGAAGAGAGTTGTAGATTCACGTCAACATTTTCCAGGGGGAGGCGTGGAGAGCAGAAGATCTCCGTTGTTTTGAGAAGGTGAGAGACGCGATAGCTTCGGTTTCCCCCCGGTTAGCCGCCACCCCCTTGAACAATCGGCCACAAACATGCAAATCAGAACGCCGCTCTTGACATTCTTGCTCATTAGTGGTGTTAGCACAAGCCCAAGCCAGTCGTGGGTAGACAGCTCCCTGAGCCGATTGGAGATTCAATTCGGCCAGACGCAGAAAAACAAGACGGTCGAGGCTCTCGTCCGACTTGATAGCGCACTCAGATCATTTGTCGACAGCATTCACAAAGTTCTCCCTCTGCAAGACCATGGCGGATTCTGGAATGATCGTTACGCCCAACTTGGTCTTCATATCGGCCACTACTCGGGCCAGTTCGGCCACTCCGAACAATTCCTCGTGGAAGCCCATCAGGTCAACCCCAATTCCCCCTTACGAGCCTATACGCTCTATTCGCTTGTCTTGGGTATTCAAACGTCCGACGGCCTGGGTGTGATGCCAAGTCTCAACCCTGCATTTCAATACCTCAGGGAATTCCCTCACGGCCCCTTTGCAAAAGAAGTCAATCTTATCGTTGCTAATCATTATAAAGACCTCTTTATGGTTCTCCGTGACGGCAAGCAACAGGATTTCGAATACAAGTACGATTGCTACGAACAGTACATCGACCAGTCTCCAATCGAAGAACAGCGCTCTCGCACACAACAACTGGCTATCGACTTCTACGAAAAGGTGTTGACCCTTGATCCAACTAATTCATATGTCTTAGGAATCCTTCCGGAGGTTCGTGATGGCACCGTCAGCGGCTGGAGCTACTGTGCAGATTAGAGCACGGACACGGCAGCGAAATGGAGTAATCACGACGGTCAAACATTTGATAGCACCGAAGAAAAAGCTTGTGAAAACTTAAAGAGTTTGCTCCGTGCGCAAGGAACGATCCGTTCATCGCGATGTTATTCCACCGCCACCAGCACGTGGAGACTCATGGCACTCGTGGTTCTTCTGAGAGGGGTCAACGTCGGCGGTCACAAGACCTTCCGACCTACCGTTCTCACAAAACAACTGAAGCACCTCGATGTCGTCAACATTGGAGCGGCTGGCACTTTCGTGATTCGGCGACCGGTCACCCGGACGCGGCTCCGCAAAGAATTGGCACGCAGGCTTCCGTTTGACACCGAGATCATCATCTGTCAGGGCCGGGAGATACTCGGGCTCATGGCTCGGAATCCTTTCGCTCACCAGCCGGTGCGACCCGACATTGTCCGCTTCGTGAGCATCCTGTCCCAACGGCCTCGCTCGGAGCCCTCGATGCCGATGTGCTTTCCTCTCAATGGAAGGTGGCTGCTCAAAATCCTCGGGAGAAAGGACCGGTTCGTCTTTGGCCTGTATCGGCGCCACATGAAGGTCATCGCCTATCTCGGCACCGTCGACCGCCTCTTCGGCGTAACGGTCACGACGCGCAACTGGAATACGATCACCGCTATCGCCAAGGCAGTGGCTGCTGGAAGAACCTGATCACTCGAAACCCGGAACCCGTAACTCGAAACAATCTTCTTCGACCCCGTCCCCTTGCCTTTCATCCCAAGCCGCAATACATTGATAACGTTGCCTTCCAACGCCGAACCAACGTCGATGTAATCAATCAACCGGCAGGTAAGTTAAGCACGCAGCACCGGCATGAGCAATACTCCCTCTTCACATCAACGGTACCGGACCTTCGTCCAGGATTACAAACATGGGCGCCTGGACGATACTACGGAAGGCAACGAGGGCCAATCGGCAGAAGAATCCAGGCAGCAACGCCGCAGCAGACGGCGCGAGTACCTGCGCGACTACGTCCGCTGGCTCAAGCCCTATCGTGTGGCCGTTGCATTCGTCTTTCTCTTCGCGCTGCTGGGAGCAGGCCTGCAGATGATCGAGCCGCTGTTCATGCGGTTCATCATCGATAACGTCCTCCTGAACTCAGCGCTCGACTCCGTATCGCGCTTCAATCAGCTCCACCTCGTGGGCGCCACCTTCCTCGGCGTCATCATCCTCTCCAGTCTTGTCGGAGTTGTCAAAGATTATCGTCAGCGGATCCTCAACGTCCGTGTGATGCTCTCTTTCCGGCGCCTCCTGTTTGACCGGTTGCTCCACCTGCCGCTCCCGAAACTCTGGGACATGAAGACCGGAGGCATCCTCTCCCGCCTGACAGGCGACATCGACACCACCACGGGGCTCCTGCAGCTTGCGGTCGTCTCACCAGCGTTGTCCCTCATTCGGCTCGCCATCGCCGTGGCAATCCTTTTTGCCCTCAACTGGCGCCTCGCCCTCACAGCCCTCGCCATCATCCCCGGCATTGTCCTCATGAGTTTCACTCTTGCGAAGCGCGTCAGACCCATTTACCGCTCGATGCGCAAGGATGCCGAAGAGATCGACGGGCGTGTAGGCGAGACATTCATGGGCATCCGGGTCGTCAGGGCGTTCCGCCAGGAAATCGGGGAATTGCTCGAATATCTGAGCGGAAGGCACACGGTGCTGAGGAAGGAACTGTTTGCACATCGGCGCGAACTGATCCTGTGGACCTCATGGGGACTGCTGCTCAGCGGAGTGAACGTCGTCATCGTCTGGTACGGGGGGTATCTGAACATCTCCGGCATTGCTTCCATCGGAGATATCATGGCGTTTCAGTGGTATACCTTTCTTCTTCTGAATCCTGTCTGGAACATCGTCAATTCGTTTTCCGAGCTCCAACGTTCGCTCGCGGCGATGGAGCGGGTCTTTGAGATCCTCGCAATGGAGAACGACAAGCCGGACAAAGCCGATGCGGTCGATGCTCCTTCCGTCGTGAACGAAATCCGTTTCGAGAATGTCGGATTCGAGTATCACCATGGGAGGCCGGTCGTGCATGATTTTAATGTGACAGTACCGAGCGGATCGGTCGTTGCCCTCGTCGGCCGGAGCGGCGCGGGGAAAACGACCGTCACCGACCTGGTGGCCCGTTTTCACGATCCGACGCAGGGACGCATTCTTCTCAACGGGACCGATATCCGCAATTTCCGCCTTCGGACCTACCGCGACCTGCTGGCGATCGTTCAGCAGGATGTCTTTCTTTTCGACGGCTCCGTCCGCGATAACATCGCTTACGGTCGTCACGATGCCACCGACGAAGAAGTAGAGGATGCCGCAAAAAGAGCGAATGCACACGAATTCATTGTCAGACTGCCGAACAAATACGAGACATTTGTCGGCGAGCGCGGGGTCAAGCTCTCCGGAGGCCAGCAACAGCGCCTTGCCATTGCCCGCGCGATTCTTGCCTCCCCGCAAATTCTGATCCTTGACGAGGCGACAAGCAACCTCGACACCGAGAGCGAGCAGCTGATTCAAGCATCGATGTCCACCCTGTTGGCCGGACGAACAACGTTTGTGATCGCCCATCGTCTTTCCACCGTCCGCCGCGCAAATCTGATCCTGCTCATGGAAGACGGCCGCATTGTGGAAAGGGGGACCCACGAAGACCTCATGAACGCCCAGGGGACGTATTACGAGATGGTGATGCGGCAGATGGAGTTTTCGGGAGACAATGGGAACGCCGTTTTTCAGTCACCCCCGGGGCAAAAAAACACATAATTACGTCTTTTCGTACATTGAGATACACCTTGACGAATCAAGGAGTCTCCCATGTTCACAGTCCGCCGAGAATGCAACAACGGTCCCGTTGCGTTTGACTCTCGATTTCACCGGCTTCTGCTTGGTCTTGCCTTCATCGTTCTCTGTCCGGTCCATTCCTACACCCAATCCAAGGCCCTGCTTGAATTCCGCAAACTCGAACAGCAGAACTGGCTCGAGCATGCCAACAGCGCGAGGGTCTCAACTGATCAATCAAATTTCGATGTCAGGTTCTATCACTTGAATCTCAACCTCTCGATGACAGCACCGTATCTGCAGGCCGATCTCATCTGCCGGTTCAACGCGATTGAGAACAATACCGCCTTCATCAAGCTTAATCTGCGTCGAGAATTCACGATTGACAGCATTCGCGGGAATATTTCGAACTTCCAATTCTCCCTTGACACGATCACAGTGACCCTGGATCGCCCGTTCCAGGCCGGCGATTCCGGATGGGTCCAAATCTACTACCGCGGTGTTCCCCCGGTCGCCAACGGACTCAAAGGCCTCCGTTACGTTACGCATGCCGCGGATCAGCCGCTCATCGTCTCGCTTTCGACACCGTTCCTTGCTCATTACTGGTGGCCCTGCAAAGACGGCCCCGGCGATAAACCCGATTCTGTTCTTGTGGACATCACAATTCCCGACACTACAGTTGCGGGCATCCCGGTCATTGCTGTCTCCAACGGTGTACTGGCGAATGTCATCCAGAGCAATAACAAGAAGACATTCCAGTGGCGCGAGCGCTATCCCATCGTCCCTTATTATGTGATGGTTGCCGTGTCGAACTATCGCGATTTTCATCAGACGTTCACAGGCACCCATGGAGAGCAGTTCCCCCTGGACTACTATGCCTTCGATGAATCTCTTGCAGGTGCACAGCTGGGGGTCGTCGATCTCCCTGCGGCCATCGAATTGTTTTCAGCACTGTTTGGCGTGTATCCGTTCAGGAACGAGAAATACGGGATGACTGAACTTGGATTCTACGGCGCCATCGAGAACCAGACGAATACAATTATCAACACGATGGACATCTCATGGTTCTGGGTGAGCGTGCACGAACTCGCCCACATGTGGTTCGGCGACATGATCACATGCAAGGACTGGCACCATGGGTGGCTCAATGAAGGGTTCGCGACCTATTGCGAGGCATTGTGGGCCGAACACACGGGAGGATTTGATCTGTACAAGAGTTACATGCAAACTTTGAAATACCAGGATGGAGGGACAGTCCACCTCCAGGATATTTCCAACCCCTTCGGCATCTTTGTTTCGATCATCTACGACAAGGGTGCGTACGTTCTGCATATGCTGAGGGGCGTGCTTGGCGACTCGGTGTTCTTCGCCAGCCTGGCCGACTATGCTGCGAACCAGAATTTCAGGTATGGGCATGCAACAACCGAAGATTTTCAGGTTGTCTGCGAAACCACAAGTCAGCAGGACCTCGATTTCTTCTTCGAGCAGTGGATCTATGACGAATACTATCCGATGTACGGCTACAATTATAGCCAGAACACCTCAACCGGCGAGACCAACATCTACATTCGCCAGTTGCAGGCGGACTTCGGAAGAAGGCCTGTCTTCACTATGCCGATCGAACTCAAGTTCCTCTTTCAGGACGGCGGGGACACGGTTATCACGGTTTGGAATAATCAACAGACTCAAACGTTCACTCTCACTCTTCCCAAGGTCATCTCGGGCTTCGAATTCGATCCGAACCGGTGGATTCTCAGCACCTCACAGGTTGTTGCCGTAGGAAGAGAATCATCGACCCTTCCCGCCCGATTTTCCCTTGAGCAAAACTACCCGAATCCGTTCAACGGAGTTTCGAACTTTGAATTGCGGATCGCTGAAGCATCGCATATAAAAGTGTTGATCTTCGATATCCTCGGCAACGAGGTTGCGACACTTGTTGACGAGGTCAGGCAACCCGGAGTCTACCGGATTCCGTGGAATTCCGGGGCAAATCCCTCCGGAATCTATTTCTGTCAATTCAGCGCCGGCGTATTCTCCCAGACCCGTAAGATCGCCTTGGTTCGCTAATTCGCGTATAAGCACACCGCCTCTCGTCGAAGCCTTCTATCGCCGAATCTGGAACGAGGGAAATGCAGGCGCAATTCCGGAACTCCTCGCGCCCGACATTACATTTCGGGGATCGTTAGGGACCGAGCTGCGTGGACACAAGGCATTTCGTGATTACGTCAGTTCCGTCCGCAATGCGCTGTCCGAATACCATTGTGAAATCCTTACCTGCGTGAGCGAGGGAAACTTGGCTTTTGCTCAGATGCGATTTTCCGGACGGCATGTGGGAGAATTCCGCGGATACAGCCCTACGGGCAAGCAGGTGCATTGGCAGGGTGCGGCATTATTCCGATTTGAAAGCGGTGTCATCACCGATCTCTGGGTGCTGGGCGACCTGAACGGCCTTGATGCCGTCTTGAAAGAGAATGCTTCGCCGTAACAGACGAGCATGATAGTTCCCTTTATCCTCTCCTTTATCATGACCATTTCTTCAAGCGGCCTCGACAGAGAGGTCCTGTGGATCTCCCTCGATGAGCGCGTCGTTGAACACCTCCGCCTCTCCGGCTCCGGCGGCGACATCATCGCAGACGGCCTTATCATTCATCTTGGTCCGCAACAATCCTTCCGGCTCCGCTACACCATCCGTTGTGATTCGCTGTGGCGATTCCGCATGTTGAAGCTGCAGAGTCTCGATGAGCCGCAACAACTTCTCGAGCTCCGGTCCGACGGCGCAGGAAACTGGGAGAATGCACGCGGTGAAGCAATCCCTTCCCTCAAAGGCTGTCAGGACATCGACATCTTCTACTCCCCCTTCACCAACACACTCGCGATCCGGAGAATGGCTTTGAAGCTCCGTGAATCGGGAGAAACAACGGTGGCGTTCATCAGCGTGCCTGATCTCACCGTAAATCCTGTGCGCCAGCGATATACGCTTCAACAGTCAGGCCCTGATCGGTCTGTTTATCGCTACGAAAGCCTGGCAAGCGGATTCAAAGCCGATCTTTTGGTCGATACCGACGGGCTTGTGATCGAATACCCAAAATTCTTCCGACGGGCGTGGTCCCGATGAATTGCGAGGAAGAGCATTTCTGAGTAGTATCTCAATTTGGTTGTAGTTTCTAACGGAGAGGCGCAAAGGTCGCAGAGACACGCAGAGGTAACTCCGAATTCTGCTTTTCTCTGCGATCCTTTGCGTCCTCCCCGCCTGCCTCAAAGATCTTTTTGAGGCGAGCAGGTGCGACTCTGCGTTGTAGTCTAAGAGGGAAATTGAGACACTACCCATTTCTGCAACCGCGAGCATTCGGAGAAAAATTGACTATCATGTTGTCGGGACTGAAGAAAATCCTGGAAAAATAAGAACCGCCCAATTCCGCAATCCACGATGTTCGAATTACTCCGCAAACACATAGAAAAGAGAGTCGACCTCAACGACGAAGAGTTTTTCCGCTGTGCCGAGTTCTTCACTCACAAGACCGTCCGAAAGCGCCAGTTCCTTCTGCACGAAGGCGACGTCTGCAGGCAACTTGCGTTCGTCAACAGAGGATGCCTTCGGTCTTATACCATCGACCACAAAGGCGAAGAGCACATCATTCAGTTTGCCATCGAAGACTGGTGGATTTCCGACCTTCACAGCTTCCTGAGCGGTTCTCCTTCGACCCATAATATCGACGCTCTGCAGGATTCCGAAGTGCTTCTCCTCGAACGCTCAGCACGGGATGCGCTGCTCGAGACCGTTCCGAAAATGGAGCGCCTGTTCAGGCTCCTGCTTGAAGCAAACTACATTGCCACACACAAGCGCATCGGAGAGTCTCTGAGTGCCTCGGCGGAGGAACGCTATCTGACATTTACTAAAACGTATCCTGCGCTCCTTGAGCTTGTTCCACAGAACCAGATTGCTTCGTATCTCGGCATTACCCCCCAATCCCTGAGCCGCATCCGCAAGGAGCTCTCGCAAAAACGGTAGACGCAGATTTCGCAGATTGACACGGATTTCGCGGATTCGCCTTTTCGAATGATGCGGTACAATTGACGGTGGGACACTTGGGAATTCTGTCTTACCATAGGTTCATTTGATTTCTTAACACATGTGAATGCGTCATGGAGATCGACATGGTATCTTGGTGGTGTCATTATTGAACATCATATTTATCACCAAGAAAAAGGAACACTACCATGTCACTCTGGAAGATCGATCCCACCCACTCTGAGATTACCTTCAAAGTAAGACACCTCGTCGTCTCGACCGTCACGGGAAATTTCAACGCATTCGATGCAACGATTGAAACATCAGCGGAAGACTTCAGCGATGCAAAGATCAAGTTCGAAGCGGATGTCAACACGATCAACACCAAGAACGAGGAGCGGGACGGACATCTGAAGTCTCCCGATTTCTTCGATGCCGCAAAGCATCCAAAGATGTCGTTTGTTTCGACCTTCGTGAAGAAAGTCTCCGACTTCGAATTGCTGGTAACGGGCAATCTGACAATGAGGGGCGTTACAAAGGAAATCACACTTGACGTCGTGTATAATGGAACCGTTGCCGGCTTTGGGGGCAATCAGGTTGCAGGGTTCGAGATCCGCGGGAAACTCAACCGCTTTGACTTTGGCCTGCAGTGGAGCGCCACAACAGAAGCGGGTGGAGTGGTCGTGAGCAACGAGGTGAAGATCGAAATTCTCGCCGAGTTCAACAAGGTGCAGGAAGCAGCGAAGGCAGCGTAACAGCCCGCGTCGAAACACCGAAGAAGCAAGCCCGCAGTCCGCGAAAGGATGCGGGCTTTTTCTTTTCCTGTCGGCCTGAATTGCTTATATTGCGGCCGGTTGAATCCTTGGCCATGCTCTCCATCGACTCCATATTGCTGATTGGATCGGTCCTGATCCTCTCCAGTATTGTGCTGGCGAAGCTTTCCGAGAACCTCGGTGTCCCAACGCTCCTTCTGTTTCTCGGGATCGGGATGCTCGCGGGCTCCGAGGGGCCCGGGGGAATCTATTTTGACGACGCCGGATTGGCACAGTCGATCGGCATTTTCGCCCTGGTGATTATCCTCTTTGCCGGCGGCCTCGACACAAAATGGTCACAGGTCAAACCTGTGGTTCGGGAAGCAACCGGGCTGGCAACGCTTGGCGTGCTTGTCACCGCTGTGGCTCTCGGACTTTTTGTCTCGGCTGTTCTTGGATATTCGCTGATGACCGGACTGCTTCTCGGGGCGGTTGTCTCTTCGACCGATGCGGCTGCCGTCTTCAGCGTTCTGCGGTCGAAGAGCGTCAGCCTCCGCGGCCGCCTGAAACCCCTGTTGGAACTCGAGTCGGGCAGCAATGATCCCATGGCGGTCTTTCTCACAGCGGGCTTGATCGCATTACAGACCGAACCGGGTGCGTCCGTCGGGTCCGTCATTCTCCTCTTCGTCGTGCAGATGGGCGTCGGAGCTCTCTTTGGACTTTTGTTTGGAAAAGTTATTGTATTCGTCCTCAACCGCATGAAGCTTTCCTACGAAGGCCTCTATCCTGTCCTCTCGCTTGCTTTCGCGTTCCTCGTCTATTCGGCAACGACCACGGTGGGCGGAAGCGGATTCCTTGCAGTATATCTGGCGGGCATGACGATGGGGAACAGTGAATTCATCCAGAAGAAAGGAACGCTTCGGTTCTTCGACGGTTTCGCATGGCTCAGCCAGATAGCAATGTTCCTCACCCTCGGCCTGCTCGTTTTTCCAAGCCATATCGTTCCCGTCATAGGCTCAGGACTTCTCATTTCGGCATTTCTGATGTTTGTTGCGCGGCCATTGAGCATCGCACTGACCCTCGCACCGGCCAGGCTCAACTTCCGCGAAAAGATCTTCGTTTCCTGGGTCGGGTTGCGCGGCGCCGTACCGATTGTCCTTGCGACATTTGTCCTCACAGCGAGGCTCCCCGACGCGGAACTGATCTTCAACATCGTGTTCTTCATCGTGTTGACGTCGGCACTTCTTCAGGGATGGTCGATGCCCGCGGTCGCGCGCCTCTTGCGCCTTGACGCGCCGCTTGACCGCGGACGCCGGTACCCCATCGAATTTGAGCCGATTGCGGGAGTCGACACGGAGCTTGTTGATCTCATCGTTCCGTACAATGCGGAGGTCGCGGGAAAATCGATCGTCGAGCTGGAACTGCCGGAGGACAGCCTCATCGTCCTCCTCAGCCGGGCGGACAGCTTCCTCGTCCCGAGCGGCGGCACGGTGCTGCAGGGAGGGGACACCATTCTGGTACTTGTGAACAAGAACAATTTGCCCGAAGTAAGGGCTATCCTTTCAAGGCAGAGACTACCGGAAAAAGATGACAAGGAGTGAGCGAGGAACGGACATCCCGCAGCGGGCCCGCCTGCTCCTGGGTCGTTTGGGGCTTATCTGCCTGCTACTTATAGTCCCGATAAAAGTGATGCGGTTCCTTTACGAAACCGAAGCAGGCATATTGCTCGTGGGAATCGTTCCAAGCCTTCTGGGGCCTGCGGGATTACTGTTTCTCATTCTGTCCGCTCCGGGAAAACTCTCTCGACCGACGTTGCTACAAACGACGTGTGCTGTCTTCGTCATTTCGATGGTGCTGGAATTCGTTCAACTTCTTCCCAGGCCCGGGATTCTTCGGTATGTCTTCTATACCTTCGATTGGCTCGACATACTTGCAGGTTTTGTCAGCGTTTCTATTGGCTTTCTTGTCGCTCTCGTTGTGAGGAACACACCGCATTTCGGAACAATCGTGAAGGAGGACGTCTCATGTCGCTTGCAGACTTTTTGATAGGATCAGAGAAGAAGCCAATAATACCGTTCTTGGTTCGACTGATGGTCGGTTGCGTTTTTCTTTCTGAAGGACTCCAGAAGTTTCTCTTTGCAGAATCGCTCGGGGTCGGACGCTTCATCAAAATCGGCATTCCCGCTCCCGAGATCATGGCCCCTTTTGTCGGTGGAGTGGAGATCGTGTGCGGCGCACTCGTCCTCGCCGGGCTTTACACCCGCCTTGCCTCCGTACCTCTCATCATCAACATGCTGGTCGCAATCTCAACCACGAAGATCCCCATCCTGATCGAGAAGGGCTTCTGGGCTATGGCCCACGAGTCGCGCACAGACTGGTCCATGCTGCTCGGGTCGATCGTCCTTCTTCTCGTCGGTTCTGGCCGCTGGTCGGTGGATTCCTTGCTTGCCGACCGTGCGAAGTCAGCAGAAGAAGGGACCGGAAATTGAAAGAGCTTGCACTGCTCTTTTTGAAGCTCGGAACAATCGGATTCGGCGGTCCCGCTGCCCACATCGCAATGATGGAAGATGAAGTGGTGCGGCGGCGAAAATGGATGTCGGCCGATCATTTCCTCGACCTGCTCAGCGCAACCAACCTCATCCCGGGGCCGAATTCCACTGAAATGGCGATACACATCGGGTATCAACGTGGCGGATGGAAAGGGCTCATCGTTGCCGGAGCCAGCTTTATTCTTCCTGCAGTGACCATCACGCTTCTTCTCGCCCGTCTCTATGTCCTGTACGGCTCTCTTCCTCACCTCCAACCATTCCTTTCGGGCATCCACCCCGCAATCATAGCCGTCATTCTCACAGCCGTATTCCGGCTTGGCAGATCCGTCTCAAGGAAACCGGTTTCCGCAGCCCTTGGGGTGATGGTTGTCGTTCTCAACATGGTCGGCATTGACGAGATTCTCCTTCTCCTCGTTTCAGGCCTGCTGGGTCTCTTGTGGAGCTATCGCCACAAGCTTCTGCAAAGCACAGCAAGTCTGCTGATGATCCCGTCTTTTCTGAATTTCCAGTCTTCCGGTACCCCGGCGGTTGAACCGATTGCCACTCTCGCCGGCCTGGGATGGTTTTTCCTGAAGATTGGCTCAATGCTTTATGGCAGCGGCTATGTGCTTGTGGCATTTCTACAGGGCGGGCTTGTCGACACGCGACACTGGCTCACACAGTCGCAGCTCTTCGACGCCATTGCGATCGGACAGTTTACTCCAGGCCCTGTGCTTTCGACAGCCACTTTTATAGGCTACCTGATCCTCGGGGTTCCCGGATCAACCGTAGCAACTTTTGGCATTTTCATACCGTCATTTATCTTCGTGATCGTCAGCGCCCCGTTTGTCCCGAAGCTACGGAACTCGCCGCTTGCAAGCGGTTTTCTCGATGGAGTGAACGGCGCGTCGATCGGGCTGATGCTTTCCGTAACGATCAAACTTGCATTGTCAGCTCTTTCGGGATTCACGTCGTGGATCATCCTGCTCATGGCGGTGGCTCTCGTACTTCGGTGGAACGTCAACGCGGCGTGGATTGTCATCGGATCAGCATTCGTCGGATGGGCGTTCTACCAATGGCCTTGATGAAACTCAAATGAA
>DATDRF010000111.1:0-34481 GCA_035291905.1 Bacteroidota bacterium | reverse complement strand
CCACGTGCTTCGAATAGAGGCGGACGACAAGATGGGCAACAAGGCTGTCGCATCAAAGAGTTTTCGCACTTCGTCCTGACATTTCCGGCCGTCCTTCCCTTTCTCCCTCTCTTTCAGTAATTTTCAACCCTTCGAACCAAGCTCACGAGGAACTTCCATGGGAAAGAAAGACAAGCGAATCGACGAATACATCAGCAAATCGGAAGACTTCGCCAAACCGATCCTTCGTTACATCCGCGCGGCCGTCCACAAAGGATGCCCGGACGTGGAAGAAACCATGAAGTGGAGCTTTCCGCATTTCGATTACAAGGGTATCATATGCAGTATGGCCGCATTCAAGGCACACTGTGTTCTCGGATTCTGGAAGGCGCCGCTCATGAAGGATCCGCACAAGGTCATGAACGAGACCGGAGCCGGGGAGGCAATGGGCCACTTTGGGCGGATCACAAGCCTCAGGGATCTGCCGAAAGAGAGCGTGCTGATTTCTTATGTGAAAGAGGCGGCAAGACTCAATGAAGAAGGGGTCAAGGTCGATAAGAAGCCGACCAAACCAAAGAAAGAACTCCCGATCCCGTCCTCCTTTGCGGCGGCATTGAAAAAGAACAAGAAAGCGTTTGAAGCATTCAACAAGTTCAGTCCGAGTCACAGGCGTGAATACACGGAATGGGTAACCGAAGCGAAGACCGACGAGACCCGTGAGCGCCGGATTGCAGCCGCGGTCGAGTGGTTGTCTGAGGACAAACCTCGGAACTGGAAGTATATGAAGTAGTAATTGCGGACCTCGCGCGGGAGCAACGGTGCATGGGTGCGGGGGAGAAGGAAAGAATCAACGGATGCCGGAACAATCATCCATAATCCCGCCTTGCGGGATTAAACCACATACAACCTTCAATTGGGGGGAAAATGATCATCCGAAGGCAATCGTTCGTGCGGCTGTACTACCATTATGTCTGGGCTACAAAGGACAGGGAACCTCTTATCAGCCCGAGGATTGAGGAATTGATACGAAAGTCATTCAGCGAAAAGTCTGTGGACCTGAATATCAAGATCCTCGAGAATGATGGCATCGAAGATCACACCCACGTCCTTGTTTCAGCCCCTGCCGATATTGCCGAACATCTTAAGGGAGCCTCTTCACATTACCTCAATACCTCGGCGGCCGGTCTGAACTTTCGCTGGCAAGGTGGCTATGGTGTGGTCACCGTAAGCCCGGATAATCTTGCAGCTGTTCGCTGGTACATACGCCGTCAGAAAGAGCACTATAGGAACGGCACACTGAATGGTTTGCTTGAGTCCGATTCCGCCATCGGATGAAATCCGACGGCTCATAAACGCGCGTAAAATTCGCAATCCCGCCTTGCGGGATTAAACCACGTACGGGGATCTTTAGCCATCCGTTTCCAACGGATGGCGGCGCGTTTGCGGGATTGAATCATTGAAGAGGTTCTTCAGGCGTCCGTTCCTAACGGATGCCGGCTGCCCAGTAGCGCCCATTGCATTCCGTCCCTCTTTTTGCTTAATTTCAATCGTTGAGTTTCAACGCGGGTAGCCATTGGCTACCTTTTTCATTCACATCTTTCCCGCTGCAATCAGAGAACACGTGAAGGAATTGTCAAAGACATACAATCCCAGGGAAGTCGAAGACCGATGGTATGCCGAGTGGGAGTCGAAAAAGCTCTTTCGGGCCAATGTCAACGAACGGAAGAAACCATACACCGTGGTCATTCCGCCTCCCAATATTACGGGCATTCTCACCATGGGGCATGTGCTGAACAATACTCTTCAGGACGTGTTTGTGCGTTGGAAGAGGATGCAAGGATACGAGGCGTGTTGGATTCCGGGTACTGACCATGCTGGCATAGCAACGCAGAACGCGGTTGAAAAAGCCCTCGCGAAGGAGGGATCCGATCGGCACAAGCTTGGGCGTGAAAAGTTTGTCGAGCGGGTGTGGGAATGGAAGGCCCTCTACGGCGGAACCATCATTACGCAACTGAAGAAACTCGGAGTTTCGTGCGACTGGGACCGCGAGCGCTTCACCATGGACGACGGACTCTCGGATGCCGTCAAAGAGGTGTTTGTCCGTCTGTTCGACAAGGGCCTCATCTATCGCGGAAAGTACATCGTCAACTGGTGCCCCTTCCACAGAACTGCAATCAGCGACGATGAGGTGGATTATGCCGAGGTCAAGGGCAATCTGTGGCACATTCGATATCAGATCGACGGGACAAAAGACTTTGCGGTGGCGGCGACAACAAGGCCCGAGACCATGCTTGGCGACACAGCCATCGCTGTGCATCCGCACGATGACCGGTACAAGAAGTTTGTCGGAAGGTTCGCCGTTCTTCCTCTCGTCGGGAGGCGCATACCGATCATCGCCGACGATTATGTCGACTCCTCTTTTGGCACGGGGATGGTCAAGGTGACTCCTGCCCATGATCCGAACGATTATCTCATGGGTCAGCGGCACAGCCTGGAACAGAAGAACATCATGGATGAGACGGGACGGCTCAACGAGGCCGTTCCAAAGCAGTACGAGGGGATGGACAGATTCGAGGCCAGGAAGAAGATCGTCAAGGACCTCGAGGAGCAGGGATTTCTGGTCAAGACCGAGGACCACGTTCACAATGTCGGCCGGTGTTATCGATGCAACACCATTATCGAGCCGTATCTCTCGGATCAATGGTTCGTAAAGATGAAGCCGCTCGGAAAGCCGGCGCTGAAGGTGGTGCGAGACGGAAAGGTCAGGTTCCATCCCGACCGATGGACAAAAGTGTATGATCATTGGATGACCAACATCCGCGACTGGTGCATTTCTCGCCAGCTGTGGTGGGGACACAGGATTCCTGTTTATTATGCTCCGGACGGGACTTATACGGCAGCCCGGGACGAGCAAGAGGCGAAAACGAAACTCGGCATCAAGGACTCAACGCCCCTGCGCCAGGACGAGGATGTGCTCGACACATGGTTCTCCTCGTGGCTGTGGCCATTCTCGACGCTCGGATGGCCGAAAGACACTCCCGACCTCCGCTATTTCAATCCGACCGATACTCTCGTTACTGCCCCGGACATCATTTTCTTCTGGGTCGCCCGGATGATCATGGCCAATATGGAATTCATGAAGGGGATGCCGGGAAGAGACGGCAAAGAACGACACAGGGATGAAGAGCTGGTCCCGTTCTGCGACGTCTACTTTACCAGCATTATTCGCGACTCGCAGGGCCGGAAAATGAGCAAGTCGCTCGGCAATTCGCCCGATCCTCTGGACGTCATCAACGAATACGGGGCCGATGCGCTGCGGTTTACCGTTGCCTACCTTTCCCCGCTCGGACAGGATGTTCTTTTTTCCACCGAGAAATGCGAGCTGGGACGCAATTTCGCGAATAAGATTTGGAACGCCGGCCGTTTTCTTCTGCTGAATAAGACTGAGATCTGCGGCAGCGATCCTGTCAACCTTTCCTCGCTTCCGAAGGAGCATCTTGATCTTGCCGATCGTTGGATTCTCTCGCGACTCAACAGCAGTATTCGCAACATTCAGGCAACGCTCGAAGACTTTCAGGTCAACGATGCCAGCAAGCAGCTCTATGATTTTCTCTGGCATGATTTCTGCGACTGGTATATCGAGCTTGTGAAGACACGGTTCTACGGAGACGAGCCTGTCGAGGTGAAGAACGTGGTCATCCGACGAGCGTTATGGGTTTTTGACCGGGCGCTCCGGCTGCTTCACCCCATCATGCCCTTCGTCACCGAAGAGCTCTGGCAGCACCTGACGGAACGAAAGGATACATCGCTCGTCCGTGCGGAGTTCCCGGCCGCCGACGATCGTCTCATCGAGCCGGAGACGGAGCGTTCCATGGCCTTCGTTCAGAACGTGATCAGCGCAATACGCAATATCAGGGGAGAAAACAATATTCCCCCTTCGAAAGAGATCGTTGTGGACGTCATCGCCCCCGCAAAGGAACAGCAACAGATTCTGCAATCGTACGATTCCTACATTCATAAGCTCTGCCGTGTCACAGCTGTTAAAGAAATTTCGCGCTCGCAGAAGCCGAAATTCGCATCCAGTGCCGTTGTGGATGGGATCGAATTGTTCGTGCCGCTCGAAGGACTCATCGATCTTGAGGTGGAACGGAAGAGGCTTGAGAAGGAGATTCAGCGGCTTGGGATGATGCTGGAAGGAATCGGCAAGAAGCTCGGCAATCCGCAGTTTACGGAGAAAGCTCCCAAGGAGGTGGTGGAAAAAGAGAGGGAGAAGAAGGAGGCTTTTGAGGCCAATTTGCAGAAGTTGAAGAACAACCTCCTCCATCTTGACGCTGTTCGCTGATTTCATTGCCGCCCCCGGCCCCCAGACCTGCCCACCTTGGAAATGAATCAAGCGCTGGTTATCTTTCCACAGCATTCAATTCGTTCCGAGCGGGGGTTCCCATGTCAAGATTCGCCTGGTTTGTGATCCTTCTTCTTGTTGCTGCGAACTCAAGTTCGGCACAACTCGTATCAACGGCCTTGCCGACATTCTTCTTTCCGCGTTCGACGCAAACATTCGGGTTCGGATTCCAGGGATCCGCGACAGCGAGCGGACTTGCGAGCCTCCAATACAATCCGTCACATTCGGCCTTTCTTACGTCGGCGACTCTTGAGGCGGGAAAATTTGGCGGATTCCCGACGTTCGCTTCCGGGTACCGGCTCACCTGGCTGAGGGCCGGGGTCCCATTCGACTTCGGATCTTTTGCAGTGGAATATCACAGGTTCTCATTTGGAGAATTCACGGTCATCGATATGACCACGTTGGCCGAAAAGAAAACGAGTCCCTTTGAGGAGGGGATAAGCCTGTCATTCGGGAAACATCTGTCTGACAATTTCGTCGTTGGCGGGGGCATCCGCTATGGCAGGTCGGTGTTTGACTATGTCGCCGAAAAGTATGTCGCGAGTCAGTTTATGTTCAGCGCCGGCATTACCTGGATGGACGAGGTATTCGGGAGAGATTTTCGTGTTGGATTCTCGATGCTTGATTTTGGCCCCACGACAAAGACCACATACACAGGACCCGTTCCTTCACCCCAGCTGCAAAGCGACCCTGTTCCCGCTGAGGTCCGGCTCGGTTTTGAAGCGGAGGCCTTCGCATCATCCGTGCACGAGCTCACATTCGGCCTCGAACTGTCAAGACGCATCGCCGACCGGGACATGACCACGGGAGAGGCACGATCGTCTTTTCGCAGCCTGTTTACTCATTGGAAGGATTTCCCGAGGGATGTGAATGTTCACACAGGCATAAGATACGAGTTCCTTCCGGTCGTGATTTCTTCCGGCTGGGGAATCCGACAGGTGATCACCATGGGTGTATTTGACGACGGATTCGGAGGTCGGAACTGGATGACCGCCGGTTGGGGGATCAGCGTCGGGACACCGGTTGTCGACCTTGAAGTGACAACAGCGTCAATATGGCACTACCTCCATGAAATCCCCTTATTCTTCGGAGGGACGATGCCGTCCGAACAGCTTCAGATCTCCATGAAGCTTCCGCATGGACAATTCGAAGGGTCATCGGCGCTCCCCAATCTTCGAGTGAGCGGCGGTTTTGAACTTGCCAGACCTGCGGGTCGCTTTCGGGATTGGTACGCATCGAACGGACAACAGTATTCGATCGAGGCGGCATTCTACACCTCACAAAGCTTCGCACTGGTGTCCGCCTTCTCCCTCTCTACTTTTCCGTTTTCGGGCTTCTTTGGTTTTGTGGAGGGTGATCACATATTCTTCACAAGCACCATTTCCGCGAGGACCCATCCTTTTGACCCTCTCGTCCCCTTTTATCTACAGGCCGGAATATTTCTCACGCGCTGGAAGCCCAGTTTCGATGACCCACAGGTTACAATATCACCCGCCTACCGCTATAATCCCGGGATCGCATTCGAGGCAGGGTACCCCATCGAACTTGAGTTCATTGTTCTTACGCCGATTGTCTCTGTGAGGAGTCTTTTTGGGCCGATCGCAGATGGAGGAACCGGAGGATACATCGATTGGACCTACGGGCTTAGAATCGGAACAGATTTGTAAGAGGAACATCGAACTTCTCATCCCGCCACAAAACGGCGGGACACACAAAACGTGCTTCCCACTTTTGACTTTTCACTTTTGACTTTTTAAATACCTACTCCCCCACCACCGTCACCACCACCTGACGGCTTCGTTCTCTCACGTCGAATTCCACATGCACTATTTGCTGCCAGGTGCCCACAAGGAGCTTACCGTCGCTAAAGGGAATCGTCATATCGGGACCAAGGAGCGTCGCCTGCAGATGTGAGTGGCCGTTCCCGTCATGCCATGCCTGCTCATGCCCGTAACTTCGGCTTGGCGGGATGAGCTTGTTGAGGATCGCGGGGAGGTCCTTCTGCAATCCAGGCTCAAATTCGATGGCACCGATCCCCGCCGTACTCCCCACGGCAAAAACGTGGGCGATCCCCTTCTTCGCCCCTGACTCCTTCACGGCCGCATTCACCTGCCCGGTAATGTCATGTATGTCCCCGTTCCCGGACGTTGACAAATGAATTTCTTGTTGATAGACCATAATAATGGTTTGAGGTACCCTTGTTGGTTTCAGGCTTGTCCGACGAAGCACGTTGTTTGTGCGTAGTCGGGTTTCAGGTCTCAAGTTTCATCTCGGAGGTTCCCTCCTGGATTCTGGATTCTGAATTCTAGATTCAGCCTTCTAGATTCTCTCCTCCAGCTTTCCTCATTCACCTCCACTTGATCGAACATCCCATCGACGGAAACTGCTTTTCGCTGATCGGTTTTCCAGCCGCGAGATTATCGACTGCCTCCTTCAACTCTTTACTCGTCACCTTCGATTCGTCCTGCCAGTTGTCGTCGACGCGTCCGTGATAGACGAGATTCTTGCTGCTGTCGAACAGATAAATATCGGGCGTGCACTGGGCCTTGTATTCCCGTGCAACATCCTGTGATTCATCGATCAGGTATGGAAAATTGATCCCCCACTCTTTGATCTTCTCCCTCATAACTTCAGGGGCGTCTTCGGGGTAGTTCGGATTGATATTCGGATTGATCCCGACGGTGTGGATCCCAAGCTCTTTGGCACGGGATGCCAGGGCAATCGTGCGCGGCCATACGGCGCGGGCATAGGGGCAATGGTTGCAGGTGAAAATGACAAGAAGCCCTTTTGACCCCATGAGACCGTCGCTGCTGTGGATCTTCCCACCCGGATCGGGAAGCTGAAAGAGGGGGAGTTTTGTCCCTAGCGGAATGTCAATGGATTCAACAGCCATTTCTCTTCTCCTTCTGAATTCTTGATACAGAAACCGAAGATGATTAGATTGGTTCGAAATATTGTTGGAATGTACAAAAAGATTCCAAAAACAACGCGCAGAGGAGGCGGGAATGCTCACCACATCGACCATGCGAATTCGGCCGAATTTTTCAGAGAACACGCTGCTTAAAGTATTGGCGGTGTCGTACGCGTGTGTGTGGATTTGGGCGGCAATAAACCCCGTGTATCCGGCCGATTGGGTCCTGGAGAACATCCTCGTCATTCTCTTTCTCATCGGTGTCGTGTGGACCTACAAGATCTTTCCCCTTTCGGACCTTTCGTATCTTCTCACGACGGCATTCATGATCCTGCATGCAATCGGTGCCCACTACACGTATGCGGAGACTCCAATAGGCTTCTGGATGCAGGAGTGGTTTGGATTCTCCCGAAATCATTTCGACCGGGTGGTTCATTTCAGTTTTGGCCTTCTCATGGCCTACCCCATCCGCGAGATCTTTCTCAGGGTCGCTCATACGAAAGGCTTTTTCGCGTACTATCTCCCCTTCGACGTGACCCTTGCCTTCAGCGGCGCCTATGAGATCATCGAAATGCTCGTGGCGGTGATCGTCAGTCCGGGGGCAGGCGACGCGTATCTCGGCACGCAGGGAGATGTCTGGGATGCGCAGAAGGACATGGGGCTTGCTGCTTTTGGGGCGGTGCTGTGCATGGTTGTTACGGCGATGATCCGTTCCATTCGCAAGAAGCCGCATACTCCGGACTATTCCTCGCAGCCATGATCGTCCAGAAGAAGAATATTGCTCACCTCGATCTCGACTGTTTCTTCGTCTCCGTTGAGCGCATCGAGGACCCCGATCTCCGGGGAAAACCCGTCGTCGTTGGGGGGACTCCTTCCGGGCGCGGCGTCGTCGCCTCGGCATCCTATGAGGCACGCACGTTCGGGGTGCGTTCGGCAATGCCCACCGGGCAGGCGCTTCGCCTCTGCCCGCATCTCACGGTCGTCCGAGGACACTACAATCTGTACACCGAGTACTCGGATCGCCTCTACAAACGCCTGCAGGATTTCACGCCCGTTGTTGAGCGCGCGTCCATCGACGAAATGTATTTGGATTTCACGGGCACCGAGAGGCTGTACCACCACGACCTTCCGGCCGTCATCCGCAAACTCCAGAAGCTCGTGGCGGACGAATTCCAGCTCCCCTGCACAATTTCCCTTGCATCCAGCAAAACAATTGCGAAGATTGCCACCGACCAGGTAAAACCGAACGGCGTTGCGGTTGTCCCTGATGGAACGGAAAAGGAATTCCTTGCTCCCCTTCCGATCGGGGTGATTCCGGGAGTCGGCAAGAAGACCGAAGCCATCCTCCAACGGAAGGGATTCCGGCTCGTCTCCGACATGCAGCGACTTTCCGTGCGGGAGTTCACAAAACTTCTGGGAAAACACGGGGTGTGGCTGCACAGGGTCGTCAACGGGGGCGGGACCGAGACCGTCGTCCGGCACTACGAGCGAAAGAGTATCGGGAAAGAAGAGACCTTCGCTCATGACACAGCGGACCGCTCTCAGCTTGAGAGGATTCTCTTCGACCTGGTTGAAAGTGTTTGCTCAAGGCTCCGCTCAAAACATTGGAAGACCCGCACAATTACCCTGAAGGTACGGTACTCCGACTTCAAGACCATTACGCGGGCAGAGACCTTGAAGGCAACAAATGACGATCCGGTGGTTTTCAGTACTGCCTGTGAACTTCTCAGGCACGGATACACCAGAAAACTCCCTCTCCGTCTCCTCGGCGTTCAACTTTCGCACTTCATCGACGAGCAGGATCCCGAACCGGAGCTGTTTCCGCTCGACGAGCGACGTGCTCACGTACTTGAAGCCGTGGAAGAGATCAGAGGAAAATACGGAGAGAATATCATCCACGTTGGAGGCGTTTCCCATAACCATAACGACGAATGATGCCCGGGTTCTCCGCGCATCATCCGGGACCGCCTCTTCATTTCATTCTTGAGGACAACCATGATTCGAAAGTTCTTTCAGGAACGGCAATTTCGGGACAGATTCGGATTCCGCTGGCGGGGTGGCGAGATTTCCCGTCTCGAAACCTTCAGCGACGCCGTCTTTGCTTTTTCTGTCACCCTCCTCGTTGTTTCCCTTGAGGTCCCCAGAACGTTTGGCGAGCTCATGCACACCATGGAGGGATTTGTCGCGTTCGCGGCCTGCTTCGCCATCATTCTGTGGATCTGGCACGTTCACTACATGTATTTTCGCCGATACGGACTTGAGGATGCGTTCACCAAAACGGTCAACGCGTTTCTTCTCTTTGTGGTCTTGTTCTATGTCTACCCGTTGAAATTCGTCTTTTCCAACGTCATGCATCTCTATTCAGGCGGCGAGAACGCAGTGACGCTCCCCGACGGGCAGATCGTCCCGATCGTGGCTGCCGGAGACACATCGACAATGATGATCGTGTACGGAATCGGGTTCATTGCCGTCTTCTTCTCCTATTCTCTGCTCTATTGGCACGCGAACAGGAAGAAAGATGAATTGCGGCTCAGCGAATTGGAAATTGCCGTCACAAAGAATTTTCTCAAAGCCTATGTTCTCTGCATCAGCGTTGGACTGGTTTCGATCGGCCTGGCGGTATTCATGCCGCAGGGCGGCGGATTCTATTCCGGAATATCGTATTTCCTCCTGGGCCCGGTTCTCGGGATCAACGGTTATGTCTCCGGAAGAAAAATCAACCGGCTCAGGGAGAAGCTGATTTTGAATCAGCCCCAACGCGATCAGAGGCAGCAACGCTTCGAGGGCGGGCAGCAACAGCGCCAGCAAAGACCGCAAGGGCAGCAATCGAGACCCCAGGGAGAGCAACGGCCTCAGGGACAACCACCGCAACAACGCCGGCAGCAGCATAGACCGCACCAGCGGCCACCCAGGCCGCCGCAGAATCCGCCGGGTCCGCCGCCGCCGGAAAGGAATCCGTAGCGGCGGCAACAATGGTCCTTAAGACCTCCGAACAGCCTTCATCCATGAGCCGGTTATCCGCCTCACCAGGGCCACTGCTTGCTTTGTCGATTGCAGTGCTGGTGACGCTTGGAATGCAACTCTACCTTTGGCCCCACGTCACCGACGACGCCTACATCACTTTTCGATACGCTTACCACCTCGCGTCGGGTGAAGGCCCCGTCTTCAATCCCGGCGAGCGAGTCGAAGGATTCTCCAACCCGCTTTGGACTCTCTCCCTCGGCGGACTTTTCGCCCTCACAGGCATTCCTCTTCCCGATCTGGCCCGGGGAATCGGATTGTTGTGCACTCTTGGAACTCTCGTCATTCTCTTTCTTATCTATAGGCGCTTTCTCCCGTTCGCCGGCGAAGCCCCGTTCTACCTTTCCCTTTTCTTCCTCCTCATAACGCCGGGCTTTCATGTTTATGCCACGGCAGGTCTCGAGGGGCCTCTCCTTTCGTTGCTGCTTCTGTCAGGGGTCTTTCTCTCATTGAGTCCTTCCCGTCATAGTTATGTTGCCGCCCTTCTTTTCGGACTCGCGGGAATTACCAGGCCCGAAGGACCTCTTTATGCATTTCTCTGGTTTCTGGCAACCATTGGGGAGGCCGGAACCCGAAGAGAAATGCTGAGAAAGGAGCTGCCAAGGTTGGTGGTCATGCTTTTCCCCATCATTGCCTGGCAGATCTTCAGGCTCTCATACTACGGAGCATGGATTCCCAATACTGCCGTGGCAAAAATCTCGGGGGTCTTCGGCGAGTTCATCAGCTTTCCTGACTACATTGCCCCATGGATCGCCGCCTTGGGAGGGCCGTTGGCAGTACTTGTTTGGATATTCCTTCCCCCCTCCGAGCCGGCCGTGCGGCGCTTGGAGCGGATTGTCCTGGCTACTGTTGGCGGCACTCTCGTGTTTATAGCCTATGCGCGTGGCGATTGGATGAATTTCGGGCGATTCATTGTTCCCGTGTGGCCTCTGGTCGCAGTTATTTTTCCGCTCTGGCTGTTTTCGGGGCTTCAGAGAGTGACTGCCTCGGCAGAACTTCGATTCAAGAGAGGTTTCCGGATTGTCCCATTCCTTGCGGTCCTGCTCTGCGCGTATTTCGCATGGTACTCCTCTATCGAAGAGTATGTCGGAAACGAGAAGATGAACATGCTGATGCGGGGGACCGACCAGATCGTCGTGGGAAACTGGATCAATGAGAACATCACCCCGGAGGCGACCATTGCCACGGGCCGGTTGGGCGGAATCGGATTTGGAGCGATGAAGAACACGATATGGGACTGGTTTGGCCTTACGGATGCCGAAGAGGCCCGATTCATCAGAGCGGGAAGACCGGGAACGATCGCCGATGATCCTGTTTTTCGGCGGAAGCCGGACGTGATTGCTGCCATCGAGGCGCCCGCCGATTGGAGCTACAAACAGACCATCCAATTGATGAAATACCTTGAGAATGATTATCTCTACGTCATCGGTTTCCCCCAGGGGATGTATGGATACGTCGACATTTGGATACGCAAAGAACGTCTGCAAGATGTTTTCGTGACGAGAACAGAGTACGTTCTTCCGTCGGAGAAGGGGAAACAAGGGGATTGAGTACCATCGATGCCGTCGATGCAAGTCGATTGATTTTTTCCCTAATATGTTGTAGTCTCTAACCTCAAGAGGTGCAAGCATTGTCCAACCCGAACGCCGATACGACCCCGGAACATCAGCCCCCCACAGGTAAAAGCGGAAAGGAAATGCTTGAGGTTGTGCTTTCTCCGCTTCGCAGCTTGATCTCGGCAATAGCTCCGGCATACAAGAACGCCAGCGGTACGGCCGGCGTACGGCTCAATCGTTGGCGTAAGAGGACCAAAGACCGCGCCCGATGGATACTGGCCGGCTTTATCGACTTCTTCCTCCGTCTGAAGATCCGATGGAAGCTCATCCTTCTCGTCAGCGCCTCCATTATCCTCGTCACATCAACCATCAGTACCGTGGCGCTCAACCGCCAGGAAATCGAGATGAGACGGGGAACCAGTGAGCTTGGCACCGCCCTGGTCAGCAGTCTTGCAAATGTGGCCAAAGACAACCTTCTCCTTGAGTCGTATCCCCCCATCCAGGACTACATCAGCAGCTACTCGTTTCGCGGCATTACGGGGCTTGAACTCTTTTTCGTCATGGATCGTAACGGCCGCGTGGTGGCGCATCTGGTTGCAGACAGCATCAATACCATCGTGCCCGCCGAAGAATGGGACCTTGTGGCTTCGGCCGATTCGGCAATCCTCATTGAAACTCCGGATCAGCTCCGTTTCGTTCGATCCGTCTATGTGATCAATGAAGGGAAGAAATTTATCCTGGGCGGCTGTTCGGCGACGTTCTCCAAGGCCGTGATCCTCGCACCCATTGAAGACATGAAGCAGCGGATCCTCTGGACCAGTTTCATTGTTTCGCTCGCGGCAATATCGATTATCTACCTTATTTCCACAAAGATCGTTGCCATTATCATTGTGCTTTCCGAGGCGGCCCGAAAGGTGGGGACGGGCGATTTGAAGGTCAACGTCGTCACAAACATGAAAGACGAGCTTGGAGCGCTCGCCCGGGAATTCAACCTCATGGTGATACAGATTCGCGAAAAGACACAGATGCAGAAGTTCGTTTCGCGGGCGGCCGTGAAGATGCTTTCTGAGGAAAAGGAGGCAAAACTTGGAGGAACGAGGAGGGTCGTAACGGCCATGTTCACCGACATCAGAAACTTCACGACGGTATCGGAGAACCAATGGCCGGAAGAGGTTGTTGTAACCCTCAACCTCTATCTTGATCTTCAGACAAAAATCATCCACGACCACGGGGGAGTTGTCGACAAGTTTATCGGCGACGGCATCATGAGTATCTTCACCGGAAACGACATGGTGAAGAACTCGGCCGAGGCGGCGGTGATCATTCAGCAGAAAGTGATCGAAATGAACAAGGAGCGGAGGAAACAGAAGGAGATCGTTCTGGAGATCGGCATTGGCGTTGCCACCGGAGTTGCCGTCATGGGAAGCATCGGGTCCTCCGACCGGATGGACTACACGGCGATCGGTGACACCATCAACCTGGCTGCACGGTTGTGCGGTGTCGCCGGCCCGAACGAGATTCTTGCCACCGAGAACGTCGTCACTCGCCTCGCCAATACCTATGAATCACGTTCTGCGGGAAAGATCCCCATCAAAGGGAAACAGGAAAAAGTGGCAGCATACCAGATTGTCTATCCGGTGGAAACATAGATGAGGCCAGCCTGCCTCTTCTTTGCCCTCCTGGTCCTCCCGGGGATCGGTCTTATGGCGCAGCAGGCCGGAGCGGTGAACTATGCCCTCGGCAGTTCCTCCGTCATGTGGGCTCCCGGACCTGCCTCGCTCTTTCTTAATCCGGCCGAGCTCGCCCGCGCACGCCAAAGTGACTTTGGCTTTAACTCGGCAAAGATCACAGGGCTCTCCTCCTTCGCCGGGTCCGCGTTTCTCCGCGCTGTCGGTACCTTCGGGGCCGGAGTGAGCGTCCGGGACACCTCCAGCCGATACAGTTTTGGCTATGCCCTTCCCATCGGCAGGTTTCACAGCATTGGACTTGGCCTCACAGGGTTTCGAAAGACGGAAGAATCGATCGGCTTCTCCTTTGGTACCTCACTCCATTTCCCGGATGACATCGAAAACTCCGGAATCCATTTTGGAGCCAGCATCATCGATTTGTCGGAAAACACCTCCTCGACGTTCTTCAATGTGAATATCGGCGCCGCGTACTGGATCATCAACGACGAAATCCGTTTACAGGCTGCTTATCGCCATGATGCTGTCAAGAACCATGCCCTTGTCGGTATCGAGGCGCTTGCGCTCCCCGGGCTGTCGCTCCAGCTTGGAACCCGGTCGTTTGAAGAGATCAGCGGCGGGGTTTCATTCCGCTTCAGCTACGGTTCCGTTGACATCGCGGCGGGAAAAGCCGGTTTGACACTATCTGTTCGGGCTGCGTTATCCGATTTGGCAGTCGAGCAGCACAACATGAACCTCGAGCTTGCCCATGACGCCGCCCGCGAGGAACGGTACGCCGATGCATTGACCTATTACAATAACGCCCTCGATTATGATCCGTATTCCTTTGAAGCACAGGCTGCAACCGATGCGGTTGATTCCCTCCTCAAATTGCGCACGAACAAAGCTCTCGTAGAAGCAGCAGACCTGATGGCGAAGAAGGACTTTGTTGAGGCAAGCAAAGCCTACTTACGGGTCCTCCGTATGGATCCGGAGAATGAGGAGGCAAAGGAAAATCTGGATAACGTACAACCTACCATGCGCGGCTATATCAGTCGGCTTATTACCGTCGGAGACAGCCTCCGTGACCAGAAGGAGATGGATCGGGCACGGCAGAATTATGAACAGGCACAGGAACTTGACCCAAAGAACGATTCCTTGCCGACAAGAATTGCGTCTCTGGAGGTAATGGCACGGGTTGGAATACGCACTCAGCTCAGCCGTGCAAAGACCCTCCTGGACCGGAACCAATTGGATCAGGCGGAAAGGGAATATGAACGCGTGAGAAACGCCGAGCCAAGGAACAGCCAGGCCCTTCAGGGATTGGCCATCATACGCACAAAACGCAGAGATCTTGTATTTCAAAAGGGAAAAGAACTGTTTGGCCTTGAGAAATACATGGAGGCCCTGACGGTGTTCCTCGATGTCCTCAAACAGGATGAGCGACACTCCGAGGCGAAATCCTACGTCGACCGTACCCGACAGATTCTTCAGCCCATGCTCGATAACTATTTCCGCTCGGGCCTGCAGTACTACACGAAGGAAAACTACAAAGCCGCTCTCGACGAATGGGAAAAAGGCCTTCTGATCGACCCGAATCACCAGGGAACCCTCGAATATAAGACCAGAGCCGAAGAGAAGTTGAAAGCCCTGGAACGGCTCAAGTAATCCCCTCGCGGAACCAACCCCCCTTTTTCCTGATTGTACTGCTGGATCCTGCAGATCTACAATATTCTTCCCCCCCTATCCGTCATTAAGGAAACGACTTGACTGAGAAAGTGGACACAACAGCGGCGCTCCAAGGACGGGATGCAGCACTCGAGCGGGCGGTTCAGACCGAACGGCCGCGGCTCTTCGATTTTATCCGGCGACGTGTTCGGACAAACGAGGATGCAGAAGACATTCTCCAGGACGTCCTTCTCCAGCTGGCTTCGAGCTACAGCATTACAGAACCGATCGAGAAGCTCACATCGTGGCTGTTCACCGTGGCAAGGAACAGGGTCATTGACTGGTACAGAAAACGAAGACCCGAGTCCTTACCCCGCGATTTTGATGATCCCTCCCTGCCTCTGAACCTCGACCAGATTTTGTACGACCCTACGCAGAATCCCGACCGTCTCTATGCACGATCGCTGGTATGGACGGAACTGTCCGATGCGCTGGACGAGCTTCCCGATGAACAAAAACAGGTTTTCGTGATGCACGAGCTGGAGGGAAAAAGCTTCAAGGAGATTGCCCTGATCACCGGTGCGCCGCTGAACACTCTGTTGTCAAGAAAACGATATGCCGTGCTTTTCCTGCGCGAGCGCTTGCAGGAACTCTACAACGAATTCGACTTACAATAATCATTCAGAAAGGATCCCTATGAAACCCTGGTGGCTGTATAAGGCCGGAAAGATACTGCTGATCGCTGCAACGGCAGTTTTCGTTCTGGGGTTTGCGGTGATGTATCTATGGAACGCCCTCATTCCGGAACTCTTCGGCGGACCGGTGTTGACGTTCTGGCAGGCAGCCGGACTTCTGCTTCTCTCGCATATTCTCCTGAGAGGATGGGGGCGCGGCTACTACAGCGGCAGGCACAGTCACTGGAAGCGCAAGTTTGAAGAGAAACTGGCGGCCATGACGCCCGAAGAGCGGGAAAAATTCAAGCAGGAATGGAAAGACCGGTGCGGATGGTACCCCGGGATGGAAAAAGATGTTCAGCACGGTCAGACAAAAGCATGAGCATCAATTCCCGACAGGAGCTCCACGAAGAACTGCGGAGGAGAATTCTCGCACTCTCCGGCGTACATGAGCGACAAAACGCGGGAATTCATGAAGATGCTTTTTTTGTGGGCCGGACCATGTTCATGCATATTCACAGCTTTGGACATTGCGACATTCGGCTGCCTCAGAGCATTCAACAGGAAGTTCTTGAGAAGGGAGAAGCTCAGCGCCACCGTTGGGCACCTGAGGCCGGATATGTCACTTTCGTTGTCCGGAAGGAAGCGGATCTCGATCCTGTGATGGAATTGATACAAGCTTCATATGTATCGTTTGCCACATCCTGAGAAAAGGAGCCCGTCATGAAAATCAGCATATTAGGAACAGGGCCGGTCGGTCAGACGATCGCCGGCAAATTGAAAGAACTTGGTCATGAAGTAATGATCGGCACTCGTGACGTTTCGAAAACTGAGGCAAGCAAAGAACGATCACCGATGGGGACCCCGCCGTTCAGCGAATGGCACAAGAGCCATCAGAGCGTGAAGCTCGGGACTTTTCCCGATGCTGCGAAATTCGGCGAGATGGTGTTTGTTTGCACGAACGGCTTCGGTACGCTGAATGCGCTGAAGATGGCGGGGACGGAGAATCTCAAGGGAAAAACCGTCGTGGATATTTCAAACCCTCTCGATTTCTCGAAAGGAATGCCCCCCTCGCTTATTTCCCAGTGGAGTAATACAAACTCGTTGGGAGAGGAGGTGCAAAAAGCGCTTCCGGGAGCGAATGTTGTAAAAGCGCTGAATATTGTAAATTGCGAGGTGATGGTAAACGCGAAGAAGACCGGCGGCGATCCGACGATGTTCGTTGCGGGAAATGACGGGAAAGCAAAGGACCAGGTCAAAGGAATTCTGAAGCAATTCGGCTGGACCGACATTCTGGATCTTGGCGACATCAGCGGCGCCCGGGGAATGGAAATGATTCTTCCGATCTGGGTGAGAGTATGGGGGGCAACACAAAACGGCTATTTCGGGTTCAAGATTGTGCGATGACCTGGCGGGAATCTCATCAGAGAGAAACAAGCATGGGTGACGGGAATCTATGACCTTCTTTCTTTGGTATCTCATCGCATCAAGTATCCTCGGGATCGGATTCGCCTATCTCGGCTGGAGACTGATCTCGGTGTCGAAGCTTCCTCCGCGATGGAGACAAATCTCCTGGGGAGCGTTGACCGGGCTCTTCGCCCTGCTGGTCATCTCGATCATCCTGCAAACAAACTCAATCGAGGAACCGACAGGAATCGTTGCCTGGGTGACGTATGTCATCCTCGGACTGGGATCATCGCTCCTGACGCTCGTTGTCATTCGGGATCTTTTCTTTCTTCTTGCCAAGGGATTGAAAAAGGCGGGCGAAGTATGGCAGAAAACATTCCGCAGCGCATCTGACGAGACTCACCCGACGGACGAGGGGCGACGGCAGGTCCTGATGAATACCGTGAACCTCGCTATCATGGGCGTTGCAGCATCGATGACGGCCTACGGCATCTACGAGGCCCGGCGCCGGCCGGCATTGGTCACGGTCGATGTCCCGATACGCAATCTGCACCCTGATCTCGAGGGATTCAGAATCGTTCAGCTCACCGACATCCATGCGGGATTGACAATCCGCAAGGGCTTCGTCGAGGCGATAGCAGAAATGACACAAGAACTGAACGGAGACATCATTGCTTTCACCGGAGATCTGGTGGATGGAAGTGTCCATGAACTTCGCGACGATGTCTCTCCCATGACATTTCTGAAAGCACCGTACGGCAAGTTCTTTGTGACGGGAAACCACGAGTACTATTCGGGTGCAGAGCAATGGGTGGAAGAGGCGGATCGATTGGGGTTCACCGTTCTGAACAACGAACACAGGGTTGTTCAAAAAGGAGGCGGGCGAATTTTGCTCGCAGGGGTGACAGATTTCACGGGAGGACAGTTTGTCCCAAGTCACGCATCGAATCCCGAGAAAGCTGTGGAGAATGCACCGGCTTCCGATGCAAAGATCTTGCTTGCACATCAGCCTAAGAGTCTGTACCGGGCCCTCCCGCTCGGATTTGACCTGCAGATTTCGGGCCACACGCACGGAGGACAGTTCTTCCCCTGGAATCTTCTTGCCACGGTTGGGCAGCCATACATTTCAGGGCTTCATCGACACGAAAACACATGGGTGTACGTAAGCAGAGGTACCGGATACTGGGGTCCGCCGGTCAGATTGGCTTCCCGTTCGGAAATAACCGTCTTGCGGCTTACGAGGGGTGAGACCGGAAGCAGGGCAACGTAGTTTTACGCCGATGTTCTTGATTCGTTCGTCCAAAGGAGGTTTTATGCAGATACTAACGATATCCAATTCATATCGTTCGGAACCCGCGGCTGAACAACGGGCCGATCGCGGTAACCACGATCTTGAGCTGCTCGATTCGTACTCTCAGGCTGTTGTAAAAGTTGTCGAAAAGATCTCACCTGCAGTGGCGAAGATCGACGTCACCCATCATGTTCCCCGCCGATTCCGGGGACGTAGAAATCCGGAAGGACGGGAAAACATCGCCGGAAGCGGTTCGGGACTTGTCTTCACTCCCGACGGATTCTTGCTCACCAACAGCCATGTTGTGCACAATGCCGCATCAATCAAAGTGACTCTCGCCGACGGACGAGAACTGGATGCCGACCTCATTGGGGACGATCCCTTCACTGATCTCGCCGTCCTGCGAGTCAACGCACAGGGACTGCCCTCGGCGACTTTGGGCGATTCGGGATCCATTCGCATCGGTCAGCTCGTGATCGCATTGGGCAATCCTTTCGGATTCCAGGCTACGGTCACCGCAGGCGTGGTAAGCGCATTGGGCCGGTCGTTGCGCGCAAGCGGGGGCAGACTGATCGATAACGTCATCCAAACCGATGCGGCCCTCAATCCGGGGAACTCCGGCGGGCCGCTGGTCAATTCGCACGGCGAGGTCATTGGAATCAATACAGCCATGATCCCCTGGGCCCAGGGGATCTGCTTCTCCATCCCGATCAATACGGCCAAGACAATTGCTTCCCGGCTCATCACGGACGGAAAGATCTCAAGGGCGTATCTTGGCATTGGCGGTCAGGTTGTGGATGTAGCAAAGCCGGCGCTTCGGGCTCACCAGCTCTCGGGGAGCCGTGGAGTCATGGTGGCAGGTCTTGAGCAACAGGGACCCGCAATGAAGGTGGGAATGAAAGAGGGTGACGTCATTGTAGAGTTTAGTGGTCAGAGAATCGAAAGTATCGACGACCTCCATCGGCTGCTTACGAGCGATGTTATCGGGAAGAAAGTGGGATTGACCGTCCTTCGGGCCGAAAAGAAGCTCTCAGTGCTGGTTAGTCCCCTGGAACTTGAAAGGGACTAGGTTTCCCTCTGTGCTCTCCGTGCCTTCTCTGTGCTCTCTGTGTTAATGTTTTTTCTTTCAAGCCTTAGCTTTATATCCAATAATCACAGTTCCAAACAAGATCCCGACCAACCCACGGTCGGGATTTCTTTTGGGAACATCTCTTCACGGCCCTTCGTCTAACGTTTCACAGAAATCACTAAAACAAATTTCACCGGAGGGTGTATGAAACGATTGCTTCTGTTTGTCGGGCTGGCATTCATGGTTCTTGCCATTTCCGCTCCTCTTTCGACTGCCGTCGCCCAGACAGCGGTTGTCAAAAGCGGCTGGCTGGGAGTCTCCATCCAGGATTTGACCGAGGATTTGATGAAAGACAAGGATCTTAAGAGCACTGACGGGGCCTACGTGGCTGATGTCGTCAAGGAGAGCCCCGCGGATTCGGCCGGGATCAAGGAGGGGGATGTCATCACGGAATTCAACGGCCGCACGATCTATGATGCCTCGGACCTTTCGAAGGCCGTGAGCAGAACGAAACCGGGGACGAAGGCAACGGTTGTGTTGATGCGCAAAGGAGAGAAGAAGAACCTCGCCGTTGTCATTCAGAAACAACCCCGCCGACGCGGGCTTGCCTCTCTCTTCGGTTGGGCACCCCGCGTCGCTGTTTTTCACAGCGCCGGCAGGGCGTTGGGGCTGGACCTCATGGAGCTCAATGAGCAGCTTGCAGAGTACTTCGGGGCACCGAAGGATCAGGGCGTTCTCGTTCAGGAGGTGGAAGAAGGAAGCTCAGGCGAAAAGGCCGGCGTGAAGGCCGGGGATGTTCTCATGCGAATCGGAACACGATCGATCGACGACATTGACGATGTCAATCGTGCCCTGGGCAAATACGACGACGAGGAAAAGGTGGAGATCGAGGTCCTGAGGAAAGGTTCGAAAAAGATCATGACGGTGGAGATTGAAGAAGAAGATGGGCCGTGGGGAATGATCGCTCCCGGACTTCCGCAGCATCGAATGAATGAATTCAAATTCGATGCGGACGAATTCAACAACAACTTCCAGTTCAGGGTTCAACCCAAGCTGAGGGAATTGGAATACAAGATCAGGACGCATCTCCCCAAAATCGAAATCGATCACAAGAATCTCGAGCGTCAGATTCAACGATCAGTCAAAGTTGCAACAAGGACAATAACGCTGTAACCCTCTCACATCCACAAACCATACATCCTCCTTCATGAGAGCCCCGGCCGGGAATCAGCCGGGGCTTTCGTTTTGTTTTCCTTCGAGGTCTTCGTGTCGACTTCGTGTTCTTCGTGTCATTTCTTTCCTCAGAAAGAGATATATTACACGCCTGCGTGCCGAAACCAAATGAGCCAGCACTTCGGCGTGCAGGCACGAAGAACTCGAAGAACGCACGAAGAGACACGAAGGTGCCACGAATCAAATTCGAACTTCCCGACAAATTTCATTTTTCCACCGAAATCCCGCTTAGAATCGGGGATATCAACTATAACGATCATCTCGGGAATGATGCAGTCCTGTCTCTCGTTCACGAAGCTCGTATGCGGTTCTTTCGGAAACATGGGTGGTCGGAGCTCGACATCGATGGCGTCGGCATCATCATGGCCGACGCTGCAATCATGTTCAAGTCTGAAGCATTCTACGGCGACGAACTTATCATTGACGTTGCCGTGAGCGAAATGAGCGACATTGGGTGTGAAATTCTTTATCGCCTGACAAACAAACAGACCGGAAAGGAGATTGCGCGCATCAAGACGGGCATCGTGTTTTTCAATTATACATCCCGCAAACCGGTCCGCATGCCGGAAGCATTTCGGAAAGCCTTTGTGATTTGATGATTTGTGATCTGGTGACTTGTGATTTGTTGATTGATGATTTGTTGATTTGTGAACCTACGAGGCCTTTTTACTTCTGAGCTTTACCTTTTGAACCTCTGACTTCTGACCTCTGATCTCTGACTTCTGACTTCTGGATTCTGTATTCCAGTTCCTGCTTCAAACTCTTCCGCTTTCCCTCCTTGCTCCTCCTCCATTTTTCTCCTATCTTACGTCCAATGGATAAGGAAACAGTCATACGCCTGATCGAAGAGGTCCTCAAAGAGACCAACGCCCATACATGCTGCAAAGACGGCGTGTGTACCGACAATCTTTGCGTTATTCATAATAAAGAGGGGGTCCAGAATGTCGTTCGGAGCGGGGCCGACCGGATCTCCGCAGGCGTTGGAGTCGGGGGAGCTGAGTTTGACAAGGCAATCGCTTCAATGATCGATCACACTCTCCTCAAACCCGAAGCCACGAAGCAGCAAATCGAGCAATTATGCAGAGAGGCAAAGCAATTTGGATTTGCCAGTGTGTGCATCAATCCCTCTTATGTCAAGCTCTGCAGCCGAATGCTCAGAGACACTTCGGTAAAGGTCTGTACGGTCATCGGATTTCCCCTTGGTGCCACCTCGAGCGAGGCGAAATCCTTTGAAGCAGAACGGGCGGCACAGGACGGTGCCCGGGAGCTGGATATGGTGATCAACGTCGGGATGTTGAAGTCGGGTGAGTACGATTACGTGGAGAAAGACATCGCGGCTGTGGTCCGGACTGCCCGCAGATTCGGAGCATTGGTAAAGGTCATTATTGAAACGGGCCTCCTGACGGACGAAGAAAAGGTCAAGGCATGCGTTCTCGCAAAGAACGCTGGTGCAAACTTCGTCAAGACGTCGACGGGATTTGCAAAAGGCGGCGCAACGGTTGGCGACATCGCTCTCATGCGCAAGGTTGTCGGGACATCGCTCGGAGTAAAGGCATCCGGAGGCGTGAGGACACATGAAGACGCCAAAGCCCTCATCGAAAGCGGCGCGGACCGGATCGGCGCAAGCGCCAGCGTCATGATCGTTACGGGGGAAAAACCGCCAGCTCCTGCTGCTTACTGAAAGAGGATCGGTTTTGCGTATGAATGAATACTCATGGAAGGCAGGATTTCTGGCAGTGCTCCTGCTGCTGGCGGCGTGCGGACAAGGGAAGGATGCTCTCCGACCTGAAGATCTTATAGAACAACAATCAAGGAAGGCGCCGCTTTCGTACTATGAGGCAACGCTCAGACCCTCCGATTTCGATGAGGAGGTTGAAATCATTCAGAGGGCGCATGCCCAATTGGCGGGTATCCTCCCCCTGGATATACCTTCAGACAGCACCGTTGTCGTAGAGGAAGAAATCCAGGGATTTCGGATTCAGATCTTCGCCTCTTCCAGCATCGACGAAGCAAACGCCTCAAAGATAGGAGCCGAAGAGAAGTTCCTCCGCGATCCCATCTACGTTGTCTACGATCCTCCTGTCTACAAAGTTCGTGTTGGCGACTATGTCACACGGTTCGAAGCAAACCAGCAGCTTACGCGTCTTGTGAACATCGGTTACCCCGACGCGTGGGTGGTCGCAGACAGGATTGTACAGAGGCGAACCGTTCGAGTACCGAAAGAAAATTAGTTCCGGGTTTCGGGTTACAGGTTTCGAGTTTGAGTTTCAAGATTCAAGTTTCATGGTTCAGGTACGGTTAAGCCCTCTCCGACTACCATTCTAAGTTTCAGATTCTCGCTTCTCACCTGTTCC
Source organism: Bacteroidota bacterium (assembly GCA_035291905.1). Lineage (GTDB taxonomy): Bacteria > Bacteroidota > Ignavibacteria > UBA10030 > UBA10030 > JACPLA01. Next base: position 11,252 of record DATDRF010000111.1, on the reverse strand, counting down.
TGACCTCTGACTTCTAACTTCTGACCACTGATCTCTGACTTCTGACCTCTTGATTCTTTTTTCCTTGACATCATTTCCAAAAAAAACCATATTCCCTCGGGGTTCGTAACAATCTTTTCACTTCTTTACCTTTGGGGGGTGCCATGGGGGTCCATCGTGTTTTCCTCATCTTCAGTATTTCTTCTCTTGTTTCGCCGGTTCAAGCACAGGTCATCATAAAAGAGCAACTTCGAATCGATCCGAAGGCGCAAATAAAGCCGCAGCCGTTTTCCGCTCCGAGTGGTCCGCTCCTCCGGCTCAGAGGAAGCATCCTCGAAACAACAATGCCCGGTGTTGTCGTTTCGGGCTCTCTCAGCGTCCTGCCTTCCGTTATACCCGAAAACACAGGCTATGAGGTGTGGGTGAGCGCCGGGGGGGCGTCGCATCTCATTCGAAAGACCGGTTCCGGGTATTGTCTCGACTCGGGCGGCGGTGAATTCAGCCCCTTTCCCGTAACACTGAAAAGCTGCGGGGTTATTGGGATGAGCGCCATTACCTATGTTCCTGCACCATGGCAATGGAGCTGTGCCGTGCGGGGAACAGCTTTAGATACACCCTCCGTGGACGGAAACTCCGCCGTTTTGACGGCCCACGGGACGTTGTGGTACACCGAGTTCAATGCGGTCTTGGCAATCACCGCATCGCTTGATGAATCGTACTTCATTTCTGAAGTTGTCGCCGTCCCTGCGGTCGAATCTCTCACGTGCAATAGCACGACGGGAGTGGAGGTTACTGTTCTCGACGGCCACGGTAATGTCTACACCGGATGCAGCGGAGCCCAATTAACAGGCACGGCCACGATTCAAGCCAAGGGCGGGTATGCTTTTCTTGAAGGCAGCGGTGAGTCCGGAAAGACGGTCAATTTCTCCATCAACAACGGAAAGGGGGCCTTCTTTGTGGTCCTGGATACATCGAAAGGGATCATCAACGGTGGTTCCGATGTTGCCCGGATCAGCGTTCAGGTCGAAGGGAGAGTGGGAAACGCATCCGTTGCGATGAGCTGCAATTATCCCCCACCCACCGTGGCGATCACGTATCCCGGCAGCGACACGACCATCACACTTTCTCCGGATCATCTACCGACAATCATTTTCACGGAAACCCACACTCCCGAACCGGGAAAGCAATTCGAACCGTCAATCAGCTGGTCTCCAGGCCCCTTTCTAGCGACAAAGGAATATTTTGAAAAAATTCAGGACAGTCTGGTTGTACCTGTAAAGGCCACCGCTACAAATGCAGGCGGAACGGCGAGCGATGAGTTGGAGATTATTTTGAAGAGGGAGTGCAGTATCTCGCCTCCTCACTACCGTCAGGGTGACCCCAAATGGGCTAACACCATATATGACAACACGAAAGATTCTATCAAAACACTCGGGTGTGCGCTAAGTTGCATGGCAATGGCGATGACGGCGTTTGGCGACAGCGTCAATCCGCTTGGCCTGAATACATGGATGACCGGTAGAACCCTCAATGACGGGGGATATAATGGGGCAAATGTGAATTGGAACGCGATCAACAAACACAACAATCTTGCCAGCAACTCATTGCCGGAAAACGTCGACACGAGTTTCAATATCTCAGCGATCGACCCTTTCCTTGCTGAATGTGAGCTGATTATTGCAAAAGTCTTCAATGCGAAATCCGTTGAGAAAAAACCCAAGGAGGTGCAAGAACGGAAAAAGAGGGAAGGGAACCACTGGGTCCTTGTTGTCAGGAAGGCTGGATCGAGCTACGCAATTCTTGATCCTGGGAGGGGACTGACCGATCTTTCCGATTACGGCCGCATCTATAGATATGTCAGAGTTTCAAGAAACTAAGGGGGATTACATGAGATCAATAGCTTTCACCTCGTTTGTTGGTATCCTTCTTGCAGTGGTCACGTCGGAGGCACAGGATATCATTGTGCATGTCAGCAGTCACGTCGAGTACGTTATCACGGACTCACGCGGACGACGTACCGGTTTTGATCCGGTACTTGATCGCAGTTACTCTGAAATCAATAATTCATATGGAGTTTCAAGTATCGATAGTGAAGACCCAAACATGGAACCTCCAGAACCCGTCAACGAATTCATGTCAAACGATCCTGTCGACGGAACCTATCATCTGAAGCTTTTCGGTACCAAGCTTGCAGGTTATCGTCTTGTCACTGGGATCTCGCGAGGTCCCGGTGACGGAAAGACCTTCGAATTCATCGGAGTGATTGATAGCAACGGGGTCCAAGAATATGAATTCAACTATTCCTCTATCCCTGGGGTACCATTTCAAGCAACCAAATCGACTAACGGAAACATCCTCCGACAGGACTTTGAAAACTGCTACAGACTCAAGCTCCTAGGAAACAAGTCAGTGTACAAGGAGTTCAGTAACAGGATATCCCAAATTGAGAGACGATTCGGACAGGGCGATTCTTCCAAGGCGTATGAGGAATTGAAGAGACTTGGAAGACAATTGAAAAAAGTTAAGGAAGAAACGGAGAAACATGAGCAGAGAAAACAAAAATCAGACCGATTTATCACAAAGGAAGCATACGACATTCTAGGTGAGGATATCACGATTCTAGAGTCATCGTTCTCTTCTCATTGGCGACACGATAAAGGCGGCAAGAGACTCAAATCAAAAGACGATCAGCGTAAGGATTGACAAGGATATGAAATTGCCGATAATCATATTCATTCTGGCCTTTGTTGCCGCCCCAAAAAAGCAGCTACATAGCCAAAAGGTCAGTGATGTTCACAAAACCAAGGCAACGGCACAGTCTGACCTCACTGAGAGAATCGACACCATCGGCGTCTTCATCAGAAGCAATCAATCGGCAAAACCCCAGGGCATTTGGTTCGGCCGCGCAACCTTATATATCGGCACGAACAGTTACCTCCTCTATAATGGTACATTTGCCATTGCTGTCTGGGAAAGAAATGTTGATGGTGACCTTACCACTGCGTACCGGCTTTCCTTCGAAGAATCACCTGACACGATTCGCATACTTTCCAGCCATGTGCCCATTGTGAAGTACTCCGAGTTCGGTCAATGGCCTGCAGGTATCGACTCTTGTTTCCTTCTCATGGATTTTGGCACTGCACCCGGTGTCCGATACTTCGAGGTAGTCGATCTCACTTCAGGAAAGATAGCTGCCGAGGGGGAGTACAGCGAGTTTGTGGGCTATGATTCGTTGCGGGACCTTAGGTGTTATGTGCCGTTACGCCCTGCAACAAAGGAAGATTGTGACAAATACGAGGAATATGTGAAGCTTTCTTTCGAGCCATATCTGGAGGAACTTTACTCATTCAACTTGCTCTCACGAAAGAGGACTCCACTTGGAAAAATACGCTGCGTGGCGTATGATTGAAAAACGATATCGGATTGAATCCGGGGAACGTCACATTCATGGAACCTGCACTGACCCCCCTTCTCCGCGTTCCCCTTCCCCTCTGCTCCTCTGCCCCCTTGCTCGCTCTCAAGCCACCCCGCTATTGCACCATCCCAAACCGCTTATTCTTCCTTGTCATCTTCAGAAAATACTCCAACCGCTTTCTGAACGCCTCCTGGCGGTTCCGGGAGAGGTGAATCCAACCCACCCTGATACGTTTGTACGAAATCGGGAACTTCCTAAAATTGGCCCAAATGACGGGATCCGTTCTGAGAGCCTTTTCGATATCGGGAGGGAGCTTGAATACGGGGCGCTTCTGGGAGTGGTGCATCGCGTGGCTGACGGCTGCCCACCCGGCAACAGTCATCTTGTGCTGCTTCTTAAGCCGGAGGATCCGCTCCCGATTCATCGGAGAAAGCTGGCTTGCCGGCTTTCGCGGAGAGAAGCGCTGAACAAACTTCTCCTTGTCTATCGGCTTCACGATGCTGTCGATCCAACCGTAACAAAGGGCCTCTTCAACCGAATCATTGTACGGAATTCTCGGTTTCCCGCTCTCTTTCCTGTAGAAGATCAGCCAGATTTCCTTCTTGCGCGCATGGTTCGCTCTCAACCATTTCCGCCAGGCCTTGCGGGTTTTGACGTACAGAGTTTGGCCGATTTCCATGGCGAGAGGATGGCGTTATGGTTTGGGTACAGGTTACGCGTTAGGCAGGAGCTACTGAAATCGATTCAGGCTTTGCGTTCTCTGCATCCCCGCCTACCATTGAGAAACATGTTCGGCGGGCAGGCCGTCGCTGTTTGGCGGGACAGGCTCAAGGTTTTGTGTTTCGGGCTCAAGGTTCCAGTCGCCTGTCCGATCGGGGATCGCCTGCCCGCCTCGAATGGGTGGAATGAGGCAGGCGGGGACTCTACGACAGCCCGCGTGTTCTGTCCACTGTATTCCCAGTCGGAATAGCATTCCAACCTACAAAGCCCTCTTCTTCCTGACCTCTGACCTCTGATCTCTGACTTCTACATTCTCGATTCTAGCTTCTATGTTCTGCTTTTCCCTACGTTACATCTTCATACATCTTCTCGATCAGCTCGGCGAATTTCTCTTCCACCACTTTCCTTTTCACCTTCATCGTCGGCGTTATTTCTCCCCCTTCCACCGTCAACGCCTGTGAAAGCAGCTCAAAGCGGCGCACCTTCTCGTAGGTCGGAAGGTCCTTTTGTATCTTGTCGATCTCCTTTCGGTACATCTCCTTTACATCCTCGTGTTTCGCCAGGGAGAAATCGTCACTCGCTGCAATTCCGTTCTGTTTGGCAAATTCCTTGAGCACCTCGAACTCGGGAACAATCAAAGCAGTCAAGAACATGCGGCCATCGCCGACCAGCACAAACTGGTCGATGTACTTGCTTCCGGAAAGAAAGAGGTTCTCGATCGGCTGCGGCGCGATATTCTTTCCACCGGAACTGACAAACAGGTGTTTTTTCCGATCCGTGATCGCGAGGTGCCCGGCCTTGTTGAACATTCCGATGTCCCCCGTATGGAACCAGCCGTCTTTGTCGATCGCTTCTTCCGTGGCTTTGGGATTGTTGTAATAGCCCAGCATGATATTCGGCCCCTTTGCCAGTATCTCCCCGTCTTCCGCAATCTTGATCTCGACGCCCGGTATCGGCTTCCCGACTGTTCCAAACTCATAGTCGTCCAGCCGGTTTGCGGAAAGTACCGGAGAGGTTTCCGTCAGTCCGTATCCCTCAATGATCTGGATCCCCACGGCCTCAAAGAACTCCCCAAGCATACGGGGAAGCGCGGCCCCGCCGGAAACGAAGAACTTGATCCTTCCGCCTGTCCTTTCTTTCAGCTTTGAAAAGACGAGTTTTGCCGCCACCTGATGCTGAAGCTGAAGAGCTGCGGGAATGGCGCCCAATCTCTTTGCCCTTGCGTAGCGCTTCCCTACTCCGACCGCCCAATGGAAGATCTTCTGCCTGATTTGCGGTGAGCTGTCCACCTGCTTCATCATTCTATTATAGATACGCTCAAACAGTCTGGGAACCGTGGTCACGATGGTGGGCCGGACTTCCAGGAGGTTGTCCCTGACCGTTTCCACGCTCTCCGCATACGCAACCGTCGCTCCGCAAGCCGTTGCCGTATAATACCCTGCCATCCTTTCGAATGAATGGCACAACGGAAGGAAAGAAAGGAGGACGTCGGTCTCACCGATGGGGATCACTTCGGCCGAGGCAATGATGTTGGAAACCAGGTTATGGTGGGTCAACATGACGCCTTTCGGATTGCCCGTCGTCCCCGACGTGTAGATCAACGTCAGCAGATCTTCAGGCTTGGGCCTCGCCAAAGAGCGGAATGCATCGGGATGACTCTTCTCATACTCAGCGCCGTGCTCGTACATCTTCCTGAAAGGAACAACCCCGTCACCCGTGGAATTCCCTTTATCCGAAATGATGATCACGTGCTCAAGCGTCGGAACATCCTGCGTGATTTTCACGACCTTGTTGAGCTGAAAGCTGTTCGAGACAATCGCGACCTTTACTCCCGCGTCGTTGTAGATGAATTCAATCTGTTTGGGAGTAAGCGTGGGGTAGATCGGTACGTTGACGGCACCGAGGGCTACCATTGCCATATCGGCCACGACCCATTCAGGCCTGTTTTCGGATATGATGGAGACCCGATCTCCTTTTTTAACGCCAAGGGACACAAGGCCGAGTGCGAACAATTCGACATTTCGGCGGCATTCTCTGTAGCTGATCCCTTTGTAGATTCCCTCCACCCTCTGCATGAGCATTGGTCGTTCGGCGTCGGCGTACCGTTTCGTGATGTTTTCAAACAGTTCGTAGATCGTGGAGAATTGGACTGCGACTGACATGGCATGCTCCGGTGATAAGGGAAAGTGCGAATTCCCGCGTGCGCGGGAACGAAGTACAAAGTTCAAAGTACTGGCTCCCGCTTCGTACTTGGGTATTGTCGGGCAATAATACGTGACGGGGTCTCCATATTCAAGGGCAATCTTGCCCCGGGGCGGGGGAACGCCGTCCCTGGAGCCGCCATTTTGACCACTGCTTGCACTTCATGGTCTTAGGAGTGGAACCTGAAGTACAGAATGAGCAAAAATCCATCATCAAGTAAAGTCTGGACAATCACTTACATCTGAAATTCCGGTTTTAGGGGATTGGGATTCAACTGAAGAGAGACCCAATTCCCCTGCACCTATGTCAAGTAAAATTATAGGCGAACTTTAGCGGGCTTGAAAATTAACTTGACAAAGCTTCCCTAACCGTTTATATTGAAACCCAGTTACGTTCGCCCGGCACCGGTAGAAGGACCCCCCTCGCATTGTTTCACAACAAATTTTGCAGGCCTTCTGAAAGGGGAAAGTGACAAGCTCTCAACCTTCCCACAACGCCTTGGAATGAGAGCGATAATGGTAAGTGCCGCCAGCGAACCTGCTCTTCTTGAAACTTCAAGTTTAAACTTGGACCTCTCAGCGGATTTTCTTCCGCATGAAGGCATTTCTTTCTCAAGACGGAAACGAATTTCATACACTAATCACCACAACCCTAAAGCAAGGAGTAATCCCCCATGGTCGACAAAGAAACGAAGGTAAACGCCGACGTTGACCAACCCGAACAGTCCACCGGGAAGCGCGGACTGACATTCCAACGATTCTTCACCGCTCCGGGTGTGCACCCGTTCAATCAGGTCGAATGGGAACTTCGCACAGCCGTGATCTCGAACGAAAAGGGGGAGAAGATATTCGAACAAAAGGACGTCGAGATTCCCAAGTCGTGGTCCATGACCGCGACAAACGTCGTCGTGTCGAAGTACTTCCACGGCACCCTGGGAACTCCCGAGCGTGAGACCAGCGTCAGACAGCTGATCGAGCGCGTCGCGTCCACAATCCACAAATGGGGACGGCAGAGCGGATACTTCGCTTCCGAAGAGGACGCTGAAGTGTTCTATCAGGAGCTCTGTTACCTCCTCGTCAACCAATACATGTCCTTCAACAGCCCCGTCTGGTTCAATGTCGGAATCGAGGAAGAACCGCAATGTTCCGCATGTTTCATCAACTCTGTGCGCGACTCCATGTCGTCCATCCTCGATCTCGCCAAAACCGAAGGGATGCTCTTCAAGTATGGATCCGGAACAGGCTCCAATCTCTCTCCACTTCGCTCTGCGCGTGAGAGACTGTCGGGCGGCGGTACCGCATCGGGCCCTGTCTCCTTCATGAGGGGATTCGATGCGTTCGCAGGCGTCATCAAGTCGGGCGGCAAGACCCGCCGCGCTGCCAAGATGGTCATTCTCAATGCGGACCATCCGGATATCGTGGACTTCGTCAACTGCAAGGCAGACGAAGAAAAGAAGGCCTGGGCCCTGATCGAAGCGGGCTATGACGGCGGATTCAACGTACCGGGCGGTGCATACGATTCCATTTTCTACCAGAACGCCAACCACTCGGTGAGAGTGACCGACGATTTCATGAAGGCGGTTCTGGAAGACAAAGAGTGGGTCACAAAAGCGGTTACAACCGGAAAGCCGATCGACAAATACAAAGCGCGCGATCTCATGCGTCAGATCGCCGAAGCGGCGTGGATCTGCGGCGACCCCGGAATGCAATACCACACGACCATCAACAATTGGCACACAAGCTCCAACACGGCTCCGATCAATTCGTCGAATCCCTGCAGCGAGTACATGTTCCTGGACGACACTGCCTGCAACCTCGCATCCCTGAACCTGATGAAATTCCGGCGTGACGACGGATCGTTCGACGTGGAGAAATTCCGCAAGGGGGTTCAGGTCACGATCACGGCAATGGAAATTGAGGTCGACAACGCGAGCTATCCCACACCGCCCATCACCCAGAACAGTTATGACTATCGGCCTCTTGGACTCGGTTACGCCAACCTTGGCGCTCTCCTGATGTCCTACGGTCTCCCCTACGACAGTGATGAGGGGCGAGCCATGGCCGCCGCTATCACGTCGCTCATGTGCGGCGAGGCCTACAGACAGTCTGCCCTTGTCTCAAAAGAGATCGGACCGTTCAAAGGATTTGCCATCAACAAGGAGCCGATGCTCAACGTCATGCAGAAACACGGCATCCACAGTGAGCGCATCGATCGCGAGCTGGTGCAGGAAGACCTGTGGCAGGCATCGGTCGATGTCTGGAAGGATGTGGTGAAATTCGGGAAGCAATACGGCATCCGGAATTCCCAGTCGACCGTTCTCGCACCGACCGGCACGATCGGATTCATGATGGATTGCGACACCACGGGAGTCGAACCCGACATCGCACTCGTGAAATACAAGAAGCTGGTCGGCGGCGGATTGATGAAGATTGTCAATCAGACCGTACCGGAGGCCCTTGCCAAGCTCGGATACGACGACGAGCAGATCGAACATATCGTCGCATTCATCGACAAGAACGATACGATCGAAGGCGCCCCACATCTGAAGGAAGAGCATTTACCCGTGTTCGATTGTGCGTTCAAGCCGGCAAACGGCGAACGGTCGATCCAATACATGGGCCACATCAAGATGATGTCGGCCGTCCAACCGTTCCTTTCCGGCGCCATCTCCAAGACTGTCAATCTGCCCGCGAACGTGACGGCAGAGGAAATCATGCAGGCCTATATCGAGGGATGGCGGCTCGGGCTTAAGGCCATTGCGGTGTATCGTGACGGCTGCAAGCGAACCCAGCCCCTGAGCACGTCGCTCGACAAAGGGAGCAGGACGAAGGCCAAAGAAGGGACTCCGGCGCGTCGCCGGCTGCCCGACGAGAGGCAGTCCATCACTCACAAATTCAGCATCGCAGGGCATGAAGGATATATCACAGTCGGAATGTTTGAGGACCACTCTCCGGGCGAGGTCTTTATCACGATGTCCAAAGAGGGTTCGACCATTTCTGGCCTCATGGATTCCTATGCCACCGGCATTTCCATTGCACTCCAGTATGGAGTTCCGTTGAAGGTCATGGTGGACAAATTCAGCCATGCCAGATATGAGCCTTCCGGGTTCACGAACAATCCGGACATCCCCATCGCGAAGTCCATAAGCGATTATATTTTCAGGTGGTTAGGGATGAAGTTCATGCCAAAGGAAGATGGGTCGCTGGGAGAGGCCGTTGGGGCGACGGAAACGATGGGAGCCGTCAAGAAAGGCGCACCATCCGAGGGTAGGGGCTCAAAGGCCAGCAATGCAATTGAGAGTAACGAGAAGGTGGTCTTCCAAACACAAGCCGACGCTCCCCCATGCCATGAATGCGGGAGTATCATGATTCGGAGCGGAAGCTGCTATAAGTGCTTGCAATGCGGATCGACATCCGGGTGTTCCTGAGTTGTCGATCCGTCTCGTCGTTTTCTGACGGACGGGTCTACTTCCGGATGTTCCTAACGGGACGGTCGTAAGATGACCGGGGGACGTGCAACGGGAGGGAAGTAGTCGAAACGCCGATGGCTGAGAAGTCGTCGGCGTTTCGCGTTTTGAACGATGTTGAGCATGAGCGTATTAGAACAATTGTAATCACAGGTTAGGCAGCCGGAAAGGAACAACAGCAATCTCAGCTTGATACGCACTTAATTCACATGGTTCAATCTCACTCCATATTCGGAGGATTTATGCGTATCCATACTGGTAGTATCCTCATGCTGACCTTAACTCTGACCCTTTCAGCTCGTGCCCAGGAGAGTCCGAAGATTCACTTGACCTCGGTCTCCCCCATGGGGCGCTGGACCGATGAGCAGAGCGCAGTTTTGGAAGCCTTGAAGACCTCATTTGAGGCAAAGAAAGCAGTCTTAACGAGCAATGTTCCACAATGGACTGTGGTTGTCGATGCAATCACGTTGGAATCCGATAAATACGTGGTTTCTTATGTCCTTTTACGCGGGCTGCCAGAATCCTTCGTTGATCTGGCCAAAAAGAATGAAGTGTTCTATTCTAATGTATCCGAAGAGAAAAGAGCGAAGTTCTCCAAGGAAGGGAAGTTTGTTCGTGAGATGATGAGTGAGGAATTTATTCGGGAATTTGGGATGCCGCTAGATTCACACATCTCAATCATCAAGCGCAATGAGCTCATGATCTATGCGGGCAAGTTTGCCGATGATTTCTTTGTGCGCTACGTCAGCAAATAACCACCGGCTGCCTAACCGGTCGTTAAAGCTGACTCCGCCCCGCGCCGAGTTTTTTGTAAGGGGTGAGTACAATTAAGGGTTCAATGCTAGTCGTAAAGCTGGTTCTTGGAGACTACACAACAAACGTAAACGCAACCGCAGTCCAAAACGGGCGTCGCAGCTTAACTCCCAACCGTTAGCTGGCACACATCTATGAAACCACACAATGCTATCACGACAGTTCTCTTTCTCGCAATCTACTATTTGCCGACAAAGGCACAGGTTGCCGAGACGAATCCGACGATCGAAGTTCTCCAAGTGTTGCAGGAGTGCGATCATGCTTGGCAGAAACGAGACACGGCGAAAGTCAGGGTCTTACTCGCTGACGACTATGTTTATTTCACGTCTACGGGAGGACTATCGTCAAAAGCAGAGAGTATCATCACTCTTGCCTCTCCCGACTATATCCTTGAGGATGCCGAACGAACTGAAATTGAAGTGCGAGTGACCGGATCAGCCGCAATTGTCTCTAGTCGATGGCGTGGCCACGGAACATGGAAGACGAAACCATTTGTCGATGATCAGCGCTGCAGCTTAGTATTTCTCAAAACCAATGCTGGGTGGAAGTTACTGGCTGAACACTGCACACAAATCAAAAAGCCATCAGAGTAACGTGCCAGCTAACCGGTCGCTCCCCCGACTTGATCGGGGGCTGACCCCGCACAGAAACACTGCG
>DATDRF010000110.1:0-3159 GCA_035291905.1 Bacteroidota bacterium | reverse complement strand
GACCTTGGCGGTCTCTCACTTGCCTACACGGCGTTGATGAATTCTTTGAAGGGAAGACCGGTTGAAACGATCGACGGCTTTACGCCGCAGCAACGTTTCTTCCTCTCATGGGCCCAGGTTTGGCGCCGTAATAACAGACCGGAGCAATTGCGGCTCCAGGTCAAGACAGATCCCCACTCCCCCTCCGAGTTTCGCACAAACGGGCCTCTCGTGAACCTGCAGGAATGGTACGACGCGTTCGGATGCGGACAGGATGGCAAGATGTTTCTAGCTCCGGACAAGCGGGCAAAGATCTGGAATTGGCGCTGAGGCAGGTCAGCCGCGACAAATGAAGACTCTCATCGTCACCGTTTCCCTGCTTCTCTTCTCACAATCGGTCCTTCCGCAGGATTCTTTGGCCCTCTATCCGTCAATCTCCCTGCACGCCGGAGAATTGCTTTCTGCTCAAAGAGACTTTGAGAAGACCTATGGTTCCAAAGACGGATTTGTTTTCGGCGGCGGCATTGATTTCCCGCTCATCGAGAATGTCAGGCTCGTTGGAAAAACGTTTTACTTCTTCAAGAGCGGCCGGGGCTTCGAATGGCGCCAATGGATCATCGACGGCGGCCTGAAATACACCCTGGGCATATCCGGGAGTTTTGCCTTGACCGTTTCAGGCGGAATGGCTTTCACGATCTTCCTCGAAACGACGCCCGTGATGACCGTGCTGGGAAGGACGAGCGGGAACATGAATCCAGGCTTCTTTGCCGGGATGGGCGCTGAATACTTTCTCTCCTCTTTCCCCTTGACGGCGTTCTTTGAAACTGATTTCAGCTATCTGGGCTGGAATTTCCCCGGCTATACCCATAATTATGGCGGAACGGCCTTTTCTGTCGGGGTCAGGTATCATTTCTTGCGATAATTCTTCCGGGAAGGCCGGAGCACCATGAAACTATCGGCCTGCACATACGTTCCTTACATGAAGGACAGGTCGCGGGACTCGGGGAAATAGCAAGGTCCCGGCGAATGCAATTGAAGGAGAATATTCCGCTGCCCCTGGGGCAGAATCGTTGCACTTGAAAGGTCCGCTTTCCTAGAGCGAAGTGGCTGTGAAAACGTTTTTCGTTGTTATTTTCTTTCTCCTCCATTTTTCCACCGCGGCAGCTGCAGCATTCCCGGCGGATTCCGATTCCTCCAAACGTTCTCCCTCTCCTCCGGTTCTGTATGACGCATCCCCGCACCGGGGGCACACACATCTTCTTCGCTACGAAGACAATCCGAAGAACGAATTCCTTTCGACGTTGAATCGAACGTATGGGCTCGATTCGCTCGTTCGAGGTTCGCGTGATGATGCGGCCATGGCCCTCAGGCTCCTCCATTGGGTCCACATGCGTTGGCAACATGACGGCCTGAATGAACCGACCCGACGCGATGCCTTGACGATACTCCGGGAGGCTCGCAACGGGAAAAATTTCCGCTGCGTCGAGTACGCCATCGTCAACACCGCCTGCCTGAATGCCGTGGGACTCAAGGCCAGGACAATTGCACTCTATACCCAAGACGTTGAAGTGGCTCCGGTGGCTGCGGCTCATGTCGCAACCGAGGTGTTCCTTGAAGATTTTGAAAAATGGGCCTTCGTGGATCCGCAGTGGGATGTCATGCCCATGATGAACGGATTCCCTTTGAACGCCGTGGAGCTTCACGATGCAATTATCAGGCAGGATCCCGACCTGAAACTGGCGAGCCTCTCCCGCATCAGCAAGGAGGATTACACGAAGTGGATCCTTCCCTATCTGTATTACCTCGACGTGGGGTTCGACAACAGTCAAACGGTTGCGGGGACAAATCTCGACGCTAAAGGGAAGACACGGCTCATGCTGGTCCCGCTTGGTGCCAAACAACCGAAGATCTTCCAGGGTATATCAAAGATAGACAACTGCGTTTATACGAACTCCCTTATCGACTTCTACGAAGAACCCGCCGAGTTCCCCGATAAGTAAGGCATCATCCCTCAAAAACGGTTATATTTGCCTGTCACGGTTAAAGGAGGATTCATGATATGTCCCTCATGTCATCAGACTGCCTCAACCTGGGTGCGCAATTCTTTCTCTCTGCAGGGTGTAACATTGGCACAGTCGTTTAAGGGAGAATTGAAGTGCCAGAACTGCGGCGTCCGACTGCGAAACTCCAAATACAGCAAGCACTTTTGGTACAGCCTTACGACAATGGCAGTTTTCGTATTTCTCATCGCCTTGTTTTCCGACAGGCTGTATCTCTCATTCGGCATCCTGGGGCTGGCCCTCTATTGGGCGGCTCTTGTCATACTGAGTACTCTGATTTTTGTCTACGCAGTGTGGAAATACGCTATCCTTGAAGTAGTCGCAGAGGACGAACTGGTAAAGAAATAGGAGCAGCCATGAAATCGGGACTGTCGCTGTTGAAGATCGGATACCTCATCGTCATACTGGCATTTTCTTTGCCACTATCGGCTGCTGCACAGGAAAGACCCGCGCTGGGAAGGATCGCTGTGCTGCGGATGAAGAATGTCAATGTGACTGTGGAACACAAGGAGATGCTCAAGGACTTCGCGGCGAAGTTGAATGCTGCTCTTGGCGCAACGAAACTGTTCGAGGTCCCAGCTGAAAGTGCGGTGGTTGAAGCGCTCGATGACGAAGGCGTTGATCCCGATGATCTGATAGAGCTGGAAGATTATCTTGAAGTGGGCAAAACCCTGAATGCCGGCCTGATTGTGATCGGGTCGGTCTGGCAGAAGGTCATGACGCTCTCCGTCCACGCGAGAGTGTATTCGTCAACGGACGGTTCTCTGAAGCTCATCATCAATACCGAGGACTCCATGGACCGACTGGCCGGCCTGATCGACCTTACGGCCCACCGCATTGCCGGCGCGGCGGAGAATCCGGCGCCGCTCGATTCCCTCTACGCTTCATTCGAATGGTCCCACGACTTCAGGATCAGCTTTGGGCCCGAAAGGCTCGATCTTGCCCCTCCAATTGTTCACTACGTTCACCACAATCCGCCCTTCGAGATCGCCATGAAAGTCAACATGGACAGGCTTGCAGGCGGTTTCGTGGTCACAAACTTCGACCTTTATGCAGACGGCGAGCCGATTGCCGCTGTCAGTCCCGAAATGATGCCTCCGCTTCTCCTCCGGGAAGAAGA
>DATDRF010000109.1:0-3838 GCA_035291905.1 Bacteroidota bacterium | reverse complement strand
TCAGAAACGGGACGAAATGAACCGGCTACTCTATAATTGTAAGAAATCGTTCCCAGGCGGGACAATCTGCTTGCATGGATGAAATCAGAGAATCGTCAAACAACTCTGCCCTATCTCCCTCTCTTTGCCACTGCATCTTTTGTGAGTCTCGTGATTTCGTCAAACTGTTTTCCCGCAATCAGAGCCGGCTTTACCATCCAGCTTCCTCCCACGGCAAAGACCTTCGGGTGCTGCAGATAGGGGGTGATATTCGATTCATCGATGCCGCCGGTGGGGATGAACTTCAGACTCGGAAATGGCGCACTGATAGCCTTGAGATATTCGATCCCTCCGCCTGCCTCGGCGGGGAAGAACTTCACGACGTCCAGTCCAAGGTCCACCGCAACCCCGATCTCGGTAGGCGTCAGAACGCCGGGCGTGACACAAATCTTCTTTTTGAGACAATACTCGACAACCTCCCGCGAAATCCCGGGTGACACGATGTAGCGGGCACCTGCATCGACGGCGGCTTTGACCTGGTCGACGGAGAGAACTGTGCCCGCCCCAAGAGTAATCGTCGGATGGGACTTCGCTATCCGGGCGATTGCCGCCTCGGCAGCATCGGTCCGGAAGGTAATCTCCATAACAGGGAGTCCACCATCGACAAGAGCCTGCGCAAGCGGTTCGGCATCACGCTCATCCTGAATGATGACAACGGGAACGATCTTCAGCTCCCCTATCTTCTCAAGAATGGGGTTCATCGTGCTTCCTCCATGATCATTTCGCACTTAAGCAACATAGGCGGTAGAGGCTGTCGCTCCTCCGTGCCCTGTCCAGTTCGTATGAAAGAATTCTCCTCTTGGCTTGTCTACACGCTCGTACTGATGAGCTCCAAAGTAATCACGTTGGGCCTGCAGGAGGTTCGCCGGCAAACGATCTGTTCTGTAGCCGTCATAGTAGTTGAGCGCGGTCGAGAACGCCGGGATCCAGATGCCGTTCAGGACTGCCGCGGAGATCACTCTTCGCCAGCCGCCCTGTGAAGATTCGATCTTCTCTTTAAAGAAAGGATCAAGAAGCAGATTTGCAAGGCGCGGGTTGTGATCGAACGCCTCCTTGATCTTCCCGAGGAATGCCGAACGGATGATGCACCCACCGCGCCACATGAGGGCAACTCCTCCGTAGTTCAGATTCCACTTGAACTCTGCGGCCGCAGCCCTCATCAAAGAGAATCCTTGCGCATACGAAACGATCTTCGATGCGTAGAGAGCCTGTTCGAGGTCCGCAAGCAAAACTTTCTTGTCGCCGGAGAATTTTTGAGAAGGTCCGTTCAACACCCGGGATGCGGCAACGCGTTCATCCTTCAATGCCGAGAGACACCGGGCAAAAACAGCTTCGCTGATGAGCGTCAGAGGAATCCCCAGGTCGAGCGAAGTCACACTTGTCCACTTTCCCGTTCCTTTTTGTCCGGCCGTATCGAGAATCTTCTCCACCAGCGGTTTCCCGTCGCCGTCCTTAAACGCCAAAATATCCCTCGTAATTTCGACCAGATAGCTGTCGAGTATTCCCGTGTTCCACTGCTTGAACACTTCATGCATTTCCAAAGGATCCATTCCCAGCAGATTCTTCATGATCTGATAAGCCTCGCATATCAGCTGCATGTCTCCATATTCGATGCCGTTATGCACCATCTTGACGAAATGCCCCGCTCCGTTCTCTCCCACCCAATCGCAACACGGAGTTCCGTCGCCTACCTTGGCAGCAATGGACTGAAAAATCGGCTTCACATGGGGCCATGCGCCCGGAGATCCGCCGGGCATAACCGACGGCCCCTTCAACGCGCCTTCTTCCCCGCCCGAGACTCCCGTCCCTATGTAGAGCAGCCCATTCGACTCAACATATTTTGTTCGCCGAATCGTATCGGGGAAATGCGAATTACCTCCGTCGATCAGTATATCCCCCGCTTCCAGATGCGGGAGGAGAAGATCTATGAACTCGTCCACGGGCTTTCCGGCCTTTACCATCAGCATGACTTTACGGGGTTTCTTAAGCGATGCAACGAACTCCGGGACGGAATGTGCTGGGAGAATGTTCTTTCCTTTGCCTCTCCCCTGTGCAAAGCGGTCGACCTTCTCAACCGTACGATTATAGACCGCAACGGTGAAGCCCTTGCTCTCCATGTTGAGGACGAGATTCTCGCCCATGACGGCAAGGCCAACTAGACCTATGTCAGCTTGAGATTTCATATGTTGATTCTTCTTCCTGTGTTGAAAACAAGACTCAATATTCAACACTCAATTCTCAAGTTTCAAGGATGTATCTCTTGAGAATCGTTCACTGAGCCCTGAGAGTTGTATTTCAGTTTTTTCTGTTTTGAGGCAATTCTCAACACTCAATCCTCAAGGTTCAAGGATTGGAGCGCGTGGGTTCATCACTTGAGGATTGAACATTGAGCATTGGATATTGAGAATCATCTCAGGGAGAGGGGAAATGAATATGCAATGTTCAATTCTCAATGCTCAATGTTCACGTTGTTTGACCTACCCCTGGCAGTTGTGATGCTTTTCCCAAAAATAGCAATGAGCTGACGGCACTCCTCGTGGCTACCCTCCAAAATACCTTTCGACTGAATAAACCCTTTTCTGCCAATAATCGTCAGACAAACTCTGGTTTCTTTCAGTTCCTTGAGGACCACTTTCACCTTATGGATGAAGTCGTACTTTGACTCTGCTGCCTGCGCTTCTCCATAGTTGAATGCAGGTGAAGTACCCGATCGGATCAATTGCCCCGCAAGATGATTGCCCGCTCTGGTCTTTGGTAACGATTCAGCGACATCAATGATCCTCACAGCGAAACTCACAAGTCGTTCCTCCAGATCGTATTTCATATTTCCCCCCAGTTGAACATTGCACATTGAACATTGAACATTGAAAATTGTTGTTACTCCGTTCAAAAAACAATGCTCAATATTCAACCCTCAATCCTCAACTCTCAAGCATCCTCACCTTTTTATCCGCGCCCCTCCTCCCTTCATCACGTGCATTATCTCTTCCATGGTTACCATGCTTGTATCGCCTCGCGTTGTCTGCAGCAACGCCCCATGCGCAGCACCAAGTTCGACACATTCCTGCGGAGACATATCGTGAAGTAATCCGTACACAAACCCGCTGCAGAACCCGTCACCTCCTCCCACACGGTCCTCGATCTCGAGGTTCTTGTATTTTCTGGACTCGTAGAAGGTCCCCCCGTAGTACATGATGGCCGACCAATTGTTCACAAGCCCGCTTACCACTTCACGAAGGGTGGTACCCACCGCATGAATGTTCGGATATGCCTTGACGACCTTTTCCACCATTTTCTTATAACCTTCGACCGGCAACTCACTCAACTTCTCATCAGTCCCCTCCACTTCAAACCCCAACACTTTCTGAAAATCCTCTTCGTTTCCGATGAGGACGTCGATATAAGGAACGAGCTTCTTCGTCACCTCAATTGCTTTCTTGCTCGACCAGAGCTTGCTGCGAAAATTCAGATCATAACTCACGATCGTCCCCGCATCATGAGCCGCTTTCATGGATTCAAGGGCTACTTCAGCACAGCTTTCCGAAAGGGCGGAAAAGATTCCCCCCGTATGGAACCATCTCACTCTTCGCTTCCCGAAAATGCGCTTCCAGTCGATGTCTCCCGGTTTCAGATGGGAGATCGCCGTATGGCCGCGATCGTATAATGACACACTTGCCCGAACACCCATTCCGACCTCAGTGAAATTGAAGCCGATCCTGTCGGCGCGGCCGCTGCCGTCGTACTGAACCCACAGCACTTCACTCAGGTCCATGCCGCTTGCCCGGCTTCAATTTCACTG
>DATDRF010000108.1:0-36106 GCA_035291905.1 Bacteroidota bacterium | reverse complement strand
CATCGGCGAGTTGATCGATGCAACGATCTTCATGTTGTCAGTGTTCGTTGTGATGTTGTAGCTGGTCGTGTTGTCCGATACCGATGTCAGGTCGCTTCCCGCCACGGCATCAGAAATGACAAGAGCACCCGGATTTCCGCTTACGGCGATTTTCGTGACGGCCTGAACCTGAAGCGTAACGGACTGATTGGCAGTCACCTGGGCAAAAGCAGATTGCACACAAGCGATTGAAAATGCGGTGAAGAGAACACCCTTGAAGATTCTCTTGGTCATGGCAGTGGCTACAATAAACATCAGCTCCGTTTCAAACACAAGAAGAGAAAGGACCAATTGCCGGGGATCACTACTGCAACGGGCGTGCCACGTTCGCGACAGACTGCCCGCACCAATGAGATATCAGGAATGGGCCTGAAAATGCGGGGTTTGGGAAACGGGGAAGGAGGAATTAACAAGCCGGAAGTGTAGATTCTACAATAGGTTTAGAGAAATCCCTGTTTTTCCCCATGCTTGGGCGGAAAAGGAAAAGACGTGACACGAAGAGCGCGAAGAATGCACGAAGTTCAAGAAGGAAAGCAGCGGGCTTCTTGTCCCTTCGTGTTTTTCGTGACACCTTTGTGTCACTTCGTGTAATCGTTTTTCTCATCAGATATCTACCGGTGTTCAATGCGGTAGATTAATTTCTGACAGGACGATTCAGCATCGGCCTTGGTTCTGAAGGGCCCGATCTTTACGCGATATCGCGTCCCCAATCCCCGAACGTCAGCCCTGTCAATCCTCGATTTCAGGCCGGTTGTCTGTTCCGCATGCTTGGCTTGAGTCGTCGCCTTCAACAATGTCTCCCAAGACGAAATCTGAAGCATGTATCCCCGAAGTTTCGCATCGAATGACACCAGACAAATCTCTTGTTCCGTTGCCTCGGCAGCAACAGCCTCTCGTTCCATTTCCAGCAGCTGGCCGCAAAATGAATTCGCTTCGGCTTTCGTCCTGAACGGCCCCACCTTCACTCGGTACCTGGTGCCAAGTCCTCGCACCTCGGCCTGGCTTATCTTGGCCTTGAGTCCTGTCATTCGTTCCGCGTACGTTGCGCGGGCGGTCGCTTTCGTCAACGTCATCCAGGATGAGATCTGAACAACATATCCTTTGAGTTCTCGGTCGTACGACACAAGGCAAATATCATGGGTCACGATCTCGGCGGGCCGCGCCTGTTCTGGCTGAATCGCAGGACGTTTGACTGAGGTGTCGCCGCGGGCCCGTTGCTGCAGTCCGGGCATCGGCTCGACACGTTCTGCTGCTTTAGGGGGAACTTGTTGTTGTCGAATCGTCTCTGGTTCGACCGGCCGCTGAGCCGCAGTGTCCGCCCGGACTTGTTGCGGTTGAACCACTCCTGTTTCGATAATCCGAATGGTCCGCCTACGGGGAAGAATTCTGAATGCCACTTCACGTTTGCCGCCGGCAGCCAGATCAACACTGTGGGACTCGCGATCAACAAAGTGGTATTGTGGAAGTACTCCTCCGGCAACCCGAACAGTCCATCGTCCCGGACGAAGATCTGAAAACACGAAACGTCCTCTGTTGTCACTCACACGGCGTTGTATCTCCGTCCCATTCGAAAGCTCGAGGACGAGACCCGCCTGCGGCCCCACTTCAATCAGGGCGGTCATCGACGTATCGTTCTTGTCGAATGCAGAGAGAGTCACAAGCCCTGTTACCACACTGCTTTGCACAAGGTGGACGTTAAGCTCCGCTTCCTTGCCTCCCGCGATGTTAACGGGAAGGGGCGTGAGTACGTCAGGGACCCTGTTCATGCCAATCGTGAGCTTGTCGAGGACGAGGAAGTTTTCACCCGGGCTGAGCGAAGGGAAAAAGAATTCTCCGTCGGAATCCGTCAATGCCGCGGAAGTGCCAACGTTGATGAGGACGTTGCGCACTCCCCTTCCCTGTTCGTCAAGAATCTTTCCCCTCAGTTGGCCGTTTGAGGTCATTCGCTTGATCGGAATACCCACAGGGACGCTGTATTGCAGCATATAGGCAAGCTCTCTGCCGTTGACGGCAGGAACCGCGTAGTTCTGCCTGGCACGGATAGAAACCTGATGCCGAAAAGGAAACACATGTTGGAGGGCAACGTCGAAGAGCGCATAATCCTGCCGCACGGATGTAAATGAGCGCGTCCAGTAAGCCGTTGCCAGGAGATTGGACTTCGGGGTCAGGAACAGTGACGCGGTGACGCTTGCACCGATGCGATCGAGGGGATCTCCCGTAAAAAGATCCCGCTCGGTTGAATATTCAAGCGAGGTGCTATAATTTTGCGCCGCCGCAATGCTGAAGCTGCTGAACAGGGCGTATCGCTGGAACGGAAACGACTTCCCTGTGAGTTTGTTGTGCGTCGACCCAAGGTCGATATTCGAGAAAAGAGCGACCTGACCCACAGAATACCCCAGCCTGATTTGGGCCATCTCCTCTCTGCGTTGATATTGCGGAATGGGGAGGCGGTCTTCCTGCACTGTCGAACGAAAGTAGAGGGCAATGAGATTCGAGTACCCTCCTCCCAGTTGAATAAACTGTTCACGCGGCGCGAAGAAGAGTGAGGTGTCACGCTTCAGGTTTCTGTCTTCCTCGCGGTAGTAAGCTTCCAGCCGAACTTCATGCATTGGAAAAAGATTCAAAGCAAATGACCGGTAGTTCACATCCCTGTAGTACCCCGTGTAAGAGGAACCGGCGCGGACAAACCTTGCGTCGTAGGCGAGAATCTTCTCTTTCCCGCTTAACTGTGCCGCGAAAGCATTATCCCGACCTTTCTCGCCGCTGCTAACGCCGTATTCGATATCGAGATTCGCCAGGGAAAGAGGCCGCACGATGCCGCGAACGCTGGTAATTTCGCTTTCAACCTGCTCGTCCTTTTTCAAGAAATTCGCCGTCACCCCGTACTTTTCTTCCACCTCGAAGCCGAGGAATCCCGCGAGTTGACGCTGGTTCGGGGTTAGAAACCGGGATTCATTGAAGTAGCCGCCGGCTTTTATGCCTTTAAAATGAATCATGCCCATACCCCCAAATGCGTAGCGGCTGTACTCTGTGAGCGGTGAAAGGGAATAGTTCCAGTCTCCCACCTGGAATTCACCGAAGGTGGCAGCGTAGCGCAGGCGGTATTCATCCCGCAAACCGAGAGATGACTGCGACTGGATATCGGGGGTCCGCACAAGAAGATCCAGCCTGTCAGAACGATCTTCCGTCAAGCTCCCGCCCCCCATCACTTCAATCTGCCCACCCACGCGGCCCTCCTCACCGGCAATCCGTCCGCTGACCCGCAGGGGCAGCTCGAGGTACCGGTCATCCACATCGGACGTTTGGGGGATAACATCGACCACACTCGCTGCGCGGGCCCGAACGGTCGAGTCGGCACCGAGCTGAGCAGTCATTTCAAGGGCGTTGGCAAGTTTTCCCCGATTGTCCCGCACTGTCATCACCACGGCCGTGATGGTCCGTGTCTGCTTCGGCTCAAGAAAGACCCGGGGTGAATCGATTTGCACAGCGAAATCATCGACGTTGCGCGCGCTTAGTCGAACTCTGCCGGCCATGTTCCCAAGATTGGTCAATGCAAACCGCACGGTATACCGTTGACCCGCCGCGACAAACCGGGGGGCTTCAAGGAGTTTCAATTCAAGTTTGAGCACCGGAATGATTCGAACCTCAATGGCGACCTCCGTTTCCCTTGCGGGAGCGTCCTGGTCTGCGATGAGATAGCGAACCCGATATGTACCGGCACTTGCGGATGCAGGGAGGGAGAAACTCAGAAGGCGCGTATCGGATTGCCCGGGGGCGAGCTCAAACCGCGTGTCGCGCAGAATCGGCTTCCATCCGTCCGGAAGTGCAACCCGGACATTGTAAGTCTTTCTGACGGCCGAGGGGTTTCTGACGAGGACGGCTGTTGCGAGGACGTTTCCTTGCCTGACCTCAAGAACGCTCCCGGCTGCCCTGGCGTCCACGGAGTCGGGGCTCTGTGCAGGGGCTTCCGAAGCAAGCAGAAACCCCAGGAGGAAAAAAAATATCCGGCCGTGGGAGACCGGATCTTGTGTTCCAACCGAGGCGCCGAAACGTTCAGAATTGCAGATCGTATTGAGCGGCAAGAATTTCTTCCCCCCCCGCGTCGACGACGACGAGAGCTTTGTATTTTCCTTTGGGAACAGTGCTCACATCAATGGATTCGCGCACCGAAGTTCCCGGGTACATTCGATAGCGAATCCCGGGGAACTTCCCCTGCGAGACGCCGCGGTCATTGAAAAGCTCCATGTACACCTCGGGACGGAAGCCAAGATCGCCCGTGTTTTCGATTGTCACCTGGAAGATCCGCCTACCCTTTTCATCCACCACCAGCTTTTCGTCCTTGAACGCGACCATGGGCTTTCCGGTGTTTCGGATATGCGAGGCGATCTGAATGCCGTAGCGGATCATCTGCATGATCCCCATCTCTGCCTTCTTGTCCCTCGCACCGGATGATTCCGGCGATCCTTTTGGAATACCCTCAATCATCAGCATGCTCCAGTAGCTTCCGATGAGAGTTTTCCCGGTCGTGTTCGCCGGGACCGCAACCGTGTAGCTCACGATAACAGTGGATTGTGGAGGAACAGTGACAAACGAAGGACTGAATGTTATCCAGGGTGCATTGGACCGGGGGTGTGAACCGGGTTCACCATACCTGTTCGTGCCGTCCGAAAAGAAGAGATAGTCAGTCTGATAAACCTTTGCTTCCTGCGGTTCGTTGGAGTCGTTCTTGATGGTGATTGTGCCGCTGTAGGTTTCCCCGGGGCCGGTCTCACGATCCTGGCTCAGTTCGCCAATCACGGATACCTGCGCTGCAGCGGTTCCTGTCGCAAACAGGAGCAGCACCGGGAGGACTTTCGTTGGGGAAATTTTCATAGCAGGCCTTTATTGATCGATGAGAGTGTACGTCACCGTATGAACGTCGTTCCCCAACTCTGCGCTGTTGCCTTGCGCAAAGGTTGCAGACGCCGTGTACAGGAGCGTGGCATTTTGATTCTGGCTCGGGGGTTTCAGGGGGATCGAGACGATGAGATCGACATCGAGCATTCCGTTCACGAGAGTGACCTGAGGTGCGGCAACTCCCTGCGGGACAGCTGCGGCAACAACGCCAAGATTGAACCGTTGACCCGGGCAGCTTGTCCGAACCGTGATCTTCGTGATGGCGCTTTGCAGACGATACCGCAGCGTGACACTTGAGTTCGACACAGCAACGGGTTCCCCTCCCGCAATCCCGGTTGTGATCGTTGCAGTAATGTTTCCACCTATGACCGAAAGCTGCGCGCAGGCATCGGGAACTGCCGCCAGGATGGCTGTCAGACTCAGGATTATGCCGATCAATCGCGCCGTCATTGATTTTGCACCGTAAATGTAATGGTGTGGGCATCTGTCCCTGTGCCCTGAGATGCAAGGGCTTCCGCCGTGTACTGGAGTACGCAGTTTCCCGAACTTCTCCCGACGTTCAGCAGGAGGTCCGTTGCCGTTGTTGAGAGTGTCACTTGTGGCGCGGCAGTGCCTTGAGAAGGGCTCAGCGCAGCGAGTTTCAGCGTGAAGAGGGGGGTTGCGACGCTTGAATTCACAACGACCTTCTTCAAGCCGCTGTTGATCCCCCACAAGAGATTTGTTGCCTCATTGCTAACGGTCATCAGATCCTGGCCGGCAAGTGCGTTCGCGCCGGAGATTGTCAAACCGACGACACCGCTGCTGACCTGCACGAGGGTGATTGTCGAAACCACGACGGTGACCGTGTGGGAGGATGTTGCGTAGATGGCTTGTGAGCGAGCCTGCGGACAGAGAAGCAGAAGGATCGCTGCGGAAATAAGAAGGCGCAATTTCATTGTCTTCCTGCCGCGTCCGGCAGTGATGAGTGATCAATATACATCCTGATACATTGGAATACAAGCTTAACTGCTTGTTACGGTGTAGACGACGGCGTGAATGTGGGGCCGAACCCACTCGGGATCATTCGTGACGACCAGAAATACAACCTCACAGCTCCCGGCCGATTTCGACAGCCCATGAATAAAGTCTTGTGTTGAAGCATCGTCAAGCTCAAGCCGGTTCTTCGCCGCCGTGGACCCCCGGACCGCAGTCAAATCGACTCGGACTAAACAAGAGGGTGACGCCAGTTTGCTCGCTATGCTGATCTTGCGCGCACCGCCATTGCTCGTCCAAACAAGCCGCGCCCTGCCGGAGACTGCAGACCTTTCAGCAGAACTCTCAAGGACGGCAACCGGGTCCAGCGAAAGAAAGTCCTTTGAGAGGAATATCTTGTTCAATTCAAGAACTTCGAGGGTGACGACTTGATTTGAGACTGAGGGTTGGGATAAGAGAGTGGCACTGCTGAGAATCAGAAACCCCGAGAATCTCGGGAGTCGGCCGGCCAGTATTCTGATGATCTGTTTCATTGGAGTCGGCTCTGAAAAAGCGAATGCCCGCAACAGATTTCCTCCCAGAGCTCTGCCACGGGCACCCGTCCTCCTGACCCTTAGTTTGTAAGAGTCAGCGTAACGACCTTTGTTGTTGAAGCAAGCGTTCCTGCTGAAGCATTGGCCGAGAAGGTGTAGGTGATGATCTGGCCTGCATCCGCACCACGGGTAATATTCGTCACCATGTCGACCGCACTGCCGGAGGTAGCGCCGGAGATATCAACTGTTCCCGCGCTTGTTCCCTTCGTGCTGGCAAGGCTGAGACCCAGATTGTAGCCGGAGGCCAGGGCTGCGTCGAGGTGAGCAGTGACTTTCACCGTGTTGCCGAAGTTCTGAGTCAGACTATAGGTAGTGGAAGCATCGCTGACCGAGGTCAGGGCATCCACGCCGGCTGTCCCTGTTGTGATGGTCAAGGGGCCCGGGTTTCCGGATGCGGCGATCTTATAGACGGTATTGACCGCAAGCGTCACGTTCTGAGTGGCGGTGGCTTGGGCAAACGACGTCTCAACGATCATCATGCTGAGCATTGCGACTGAGAGGACTGTGATAAGCTTTTTCATTGCTGACTCCTGATTCGAAGGTGTTTGAGTTTTTGGTTTCATAATCTGACATACCCAACTCAACTGGTGTGCCAGACGCAAAAACCATTGATTTTATTGAGTATTTCGCACATCTCGTCTCAAAAGGGACCATCCCACTGTATCATATTGAATCAATCGTATTATTATGATACATTTCTGATACAGTATTGATAATAAACAATTTAGTTGCTATTCTGTCGAATATGCCAGACGAGTGTGTCTCATTATGATACAATGCGCGTATGAAAATGGTACGATCAGGCGAGTTTTGGGGTATTCGGTGAATTGTAAGGCTGGCACGGCAATTGACAACTCTTATGAAAGGAAACTACAGGATTAATCTCTCTCACATCATAGGAGTACTCGTGCCATGGGTTCGACTTCTCTTTCCGCTACAACTCTTGCCCGGCTCAGGGGCGAGGAGTTGTCATATATTTCAGACGCCCTGCGGACTCCCCTTACTTCCATTGTGGGTTTCGCCGATGCCATTCTGAGCGATCCCGCCCTGGCCAAAGACCAAAAGGAAGAATTCATCAAGATCATCAAGGCTGAGGGAGAAAGGCTTTCGAAGTTTGTCGACGAGCTTCTCTATACTGCGGTTGCCACCCGGGAGCTCCCCTCCATGGACCATTGGGAGCTTCCCGCGGTCATTGCATCAGCATTCCACAATGTCTCGCTTCCGGCGGCTACGCGATCCATTGCTCTTCGGCATGACGTACCCCAGACGTTTCCGCGTCTGTTCCTCGAAAAGGAATTCACGACCAGGATGCTCGACAACATCCTTATCAACGCGGTCCGGTATGCGCCGAACAATTCTGAAATCCTCGTGCACGCCGATATCTCCGGGTCGGACCTGGTGCTGCAGATTCACGCCCCGCGGGCGGGCCAATCCTTTGCGGGCAACGATGCATCGCAATTGGGCCTTGCGCGCACGGAATACCTCGCCGGACTCTACGGCGGCTCGTTGCACATCGATCAACCGCAAGACCACGAAACAGTCATAACATTGAGTCTACCACTCGGAAGCTGATACGTTTATGCCCAATTCACTTATCTTTATCGTTGATGACGAGGAGACCATTCGCAAGCTCCTTGAACACACCGTAACCAAGCGGTGGGAACTTGAGGCGAGAACCTTTTCCTCGGGAGAGGCCTGCCTCGATGCACTCATCGATGACCCCGACCTTGTTCTTCTTGATATCATGATGGGCGGTATTTCCGGCGTTGAAACATTGAAGGAGATACGAAGACGAAACCCCGACCTCCCCGTCATTATGCTCTCGGCGCAGGGAAGCGTCGAGGTGGCCATCGAGTCGCTCAAACTTGGCGCCTCCGATTATTTCAGCAAACCCATTGATTTTCCAAAGCTTGAAATCGCCGTCAGGAACGCCCTTCAACTTCGACAGGTCTCACTCGAGGTAAGCCGGTTGAAGGAACGAATTCAAAGCGAGGCGCAGTTCGAGAACATCGTCTCGGCCAGCGGCGAAATGCAGGAGGTCTTTCGGCTGGTGAGCAAGGTGAAGAACAGTGACATTCCTGTGCTCGTCATGGGAGAAAGCGGAACGGGGAAGGAGCTGGTTTCCCAGGCAATCCACTTCAACAGCGACAGGAAGGAAGCCCCCTTTGTCGTCGTCAATTGCGCTTCCATTCCGCACGAGCTTCTTGAAAGCGAGCTCTTTGGCCATGAAAAAGGCGCATTCACCGGTGCGTATCAACGGCGAATCGGCCGGTTTGAACAGGCTCACCAGGGGACGATCTTTCTTGATGAAATAGGAGAAATGGATCTGGCCTTGCAGGCAAAGCTATTAAGAGTCATCCAGACGAAGGAGTTTCAGAGGGTGGGTGGAAACGAGACAATCGTTTCTGACGTGCGGCTTGTCTCCGCGACGAATCGCGACATCCGTGAAGAAGTGCGTCAGAAGAGGTTCCGGGAGGATCTGTATTTTCGCATAGCAGCCTTCCCCATTGTTATCCCCCCCTTGCGGCTGCGGAAATCAGACATTCTGGTGCTCGCCGAGCATTTTTTGAAGTCCTTCGCCATGCCAACCGGAAAGACCCTCCGATTTTCACGAGAGGCTCTCCGCCTTCTGTATGACTATCCCTGGCCCGGCAACGTTCGGGAACTGGAGAATGTCATACAGCGCGCTGTGGTAATGAACGAAGGGAAAGAAGTGACCCCCGCCGATCTTCCCGTACCGCTCCAGAGCTACGCTTCGGCTTCTCCAGCGGATCCTTTTGTTGAATCGGAGACGGCCGTCATGCCTCTCGAAAAGGTGAAGGAAGCCGCCATTCGCAATGCATTGAAAACGACCAAAGGGAACATTGCCGAAGCATCTGTTCGGCTCAAGCTAGGTCGCGCAACACTCTATCGGCTCATGAAGAAGTACCACATCTCTGTCTGATACCCGCACTACCTCCTTCAAACGACAAAGCCTGCCGATATTCGGCAGGCTTTCGTCTTTCAAGTCGTCTGTTGTCCCGCTATCTCAACTCGGAGAGTTTTGTTCTCGCATCATCCGCCAATCGGCCGTTGGGGGAATGCCTCAGGTATTCGGCGTAATACCCCACTGCCTCGTTCGGCAGTCCTTTGAACTCGTAGAGCTGGGCAATACGGAAGAACAACTGCGTCAACGAAGGTTCCTTCTCCACTGCTCTGAGATAGGAGGCAATGGCTGCGTCGTACATCCGTTTGCGTACGTATGCTCCGGCCAGATGCTCATAACTTGTCGCCGTTCCGGGTGAGAGCTCTACATACCTGAGAAACTGCTGAATGGCCCTGTCAATCTCCTGAACACTGAGGCAGTACGTGCCGTACCTTTGATACGCGGGCCAGGAATTGGGCCGCACCTGGATGGCACGAAGATAGTATCCGTTTGCCTTTTCGTGATCACCCTCTTCGGCATTGATGTTTGCATAAGCCAGCAGGCTGAAATAGGGATCGACTCTCCGAAGCGCCTCTGCCTGTTCTTTCGCCTTCACAAAACTCCCCCCGAGGACCGTCGGCGCGAGAACATAGTATTGGATCAGTGCTTCGCGAAATTCGATCGAGGACGGGTTGAACCGAACGGCAAGCTCCAGCTGCGTTTTCATTTTCGCGGCGATGAAGGGCTTGCGAAGAATATTGGCGTAGGAGAAGTCTCTCGCGTAGGCCTCGGCAAGTCGAAAATGGAACTCGGCATTGCCGCCAAGGAGCTGGACGGCCTTCTCCAGGTGTTCCACGGCTTTTTCGGTGCTCTGCGGGGACTTCAGGTAGGCGAGTCCGAGACGATACTGTTCTTCAGCAAGAAGCTCAACATCAAGAGAATTCCGATTGGAAGACTCTCGCGTGGGATTCGGGGCCCCCTGTTGAAAGGCGACGGTAAATCCCCTGGGTACCAGCATCGACGCAACAACAAGTCCGAGCCAGAACCTCGAGCGGGGGATCATCACTGTTCTATCCATGGCGTTCTCCTCCAAGAATAAACAGGAATCTCATATCAGGCCGGTGTACTCTCATCTTCAACTATCGATTCTTCATGATAAGGAATTCTCAACTGAACTTCCAACCCCTTCCCCACCCCGTTTTTCAATCGGAATTCGTGGTTTTCGCCGTACAGCTGCTCCAATCGGGACCGGGTATTATGGAGCCCCACCCCCTCGGTTAATTCACCCGACGGTCCATACTGCAGCCCGGGTCCGTCGTCTTTCACGACGAGGTCAAGCATATCGTCGCTGCGCGAGGCGACAATTTCAATCTTGCCGCCCGTTCTCCGCCCCCCCACGCCGTATCGAACCGCGTTCTCGACAAGCGGCTGCAGAATGAGATTCGGCACCTTTGCGTTCAAGACCCCTTCGGCGGCTGCAATTCGAACATTGAGGCGGTTGCCATACCTTACTTTTTCGATTTCGAGATATCGCTGCAGAAAGTCAAGTTCGTTCCTCAACGACACTTCCTGCATTCCCTCCGTCTCGAGCGAATACCGCAACAGGTCTCCGAGCCTTGCAAGGACCCTGTCGGCATCCTCCACATTCTTATGCATCAATGAGGAGATGGAATTGAGGGTATTAAAGAGGAAGTGCGGCTGGAGCTGCATCTTCAACGCCTGGAGGTTCGCCTTCACAAGCTGCGCCTCCAAGAGCGACGCCCGCAATTCACGATCGCGGAACTGCCGGTAGTATTCCAAAGTATAGCCGAATCCAAGAATCATCCAATAGGCCAGCGTATTGGTTTGAAAGTTGAACGCAAACGTAAACTCGATAGCACGGAAGGTTTCATATATGGAGAGGGGTTCTTCGCGTACTATGTTCCAAACCCATTCTGCCAGAAGCAATTGCAGAACCGCGATGGTCAGGCTCGTCGGGATATGCACAAGCAGCGCCTTGTGCCACTTCTTCCGCTCAAAGCGATACCGTTTCCGCAGCCACAAAACGACGGGGGCAAGGAGCGCCCAGACATAATAGAACGAGAAATTGATGGTCATTGCGCGCTGCCACGTTATGTCCTGCCGGAACAGATAGCGATCCCACAACGTGGATTGCGATGCAAAAAAGAGGGCGACGGCGGTCCAGGTGAGGAACACCGCCATCCACTTGACCCATCGTTTCTGAAAAAGGCTTCTTGTTTCCACTCTTCTTTTAGCCTTGATGACCGGTTCGGGGGATGACAAAATGTGGCAAAATCGGGAAGCAGAGTCAACAAGCGATCAGGTGTGCTCGTGGAACATCTCGGAGAGTTTCTTCTTGTAGCCTCTGCTTGCAGTCAGTTTCGTCCCATTCAACAAAAGGACGATGTAATCCCCGTTGAACCAGGGTTGAAGTTCCTTGATCCTGTCAATATTGACAATTGTCGTGCGGTGGATCCTGACAAACTTGCCAGCTTCGAGCTTTTGCTCCATCTGGGTCATGGTCTCGCGAAGCAGGTGTGATTCACTCCCGACATGGAGTTTTACGTAGTTTCCCGACGATTCGATCCAATCAATCTCATCAAACCTCAGGAAGAACACGCGCCCGGAGGACTTGACGAGAATCCGATCCAGATGCTTCTTGTTCGACTCAATATGCTCAAGGAGAGAGAGCAGTTTTTGGTCAACGTTGGTATTATTGCGCAACACAACCTCTGATTTTGCCCGCACAAGGGCCTTTTCGAACCGGGCATGGTCAAACGGTTTGAGCAGGTAATCGAGCGCATGGACGTCAAAGGCCCGGATTGCGTACTGGTCGTAAGCGGTCACAAAAACCACGATGGGCATCTTGTGGAAATCGACGCTCTCCAAAACTTCAAATCCGTTCCCCTCCGGCATCTGGACGTCGAGGAAAACGAGATCGGGAGATTCGTTCCGAATGACTTCGACTGCGTCTTTGCCTGTGGCACACTCTCCAATGACATGAATGTCCAGATCATCCTTCAGGAGGATCTGTAGCCGTTCCCGGGCGAGCTGTTCATCGTCGACGATGAGCGTTCGAATCCTGAGAGATCCGTCTTTTCGTTGGAGAGGGGCTATGGCCATGGTTACGTTCCTCTGACTGTAACATACAAAATTTCCCAATCAGAGGAATAGTCCCTTCCGGCGCCGGATAGCGTTTTTCGTGGGATAAATTGACGGAAATTGGGGATGAATGGATTTAAGAAGAGCTGTCAGCTATTAGCTGTCAGCGATCAGAGCCTTCTGGGAGTGGACACAACCCGTAATGACTTCCGGCGAATAACTACCGCGGGCTTTGTAGGTCGGAATGCTTGCCCGACATGCTGTGTGGCGCGTAATTCCGACTGGGGAAGGAGCTTTTGCCGGAATAACTACCGCGGGCTTTGTAGGTCGGAATGTAATTCCGACTGGGGAAGGACCTTTTGCCGGAATAACCCGCCACAACGCGTAGCGGGCAGGCATTCCGCCCAACGGCTCCGACGAGCGCTTTGTGCGAGCTGTAGACATTTTGAGGACCCCGACGATTTTTGTCGGGGTCTGGCGATTGTGGACGCTGCAGGGATCGAACCTGCGACCTCCGCCTTGTAAGGGCGGCGCTCTGAACCAGCTGAGCTAAGCGTCCAATCTATCGGGGTTCTTCCCCTGCGTGGTTGGCGGGGTCAATCCCCGTAAGAATCCTGATTTCCGGGCCGTACTTCTTTACAATTTGCGCTTCCTGCGACAGAACCCGGTAATCACCTTCAACAATGTGCCTCAGGGCACTGATGAGCGTATCTGCCGCCGCAAACGCCAGTTGAATATCCTTGTGGCGGGTTACATGGAAAAATCCCTCGGCGGAATAGACTCCTACGTCATCGTTTTTCAACTTGATGCTGTCCAAGGCTTTCATTCCCTGCTCAATCTGAAAGGCTCTTTTCTTCTCCGCCGGATCGTCTTTGATGAGCGGATGAATTGCGGTCCTTAGTGCGTGTCCAAAATGCCGCTTGAGATGTTCCTGATAATGCGTCCCCCGGAAAAAGTTCGCTTTTCTCACCGACCGTTCGCCAAGGTCTTTTTCCAAATAAATGAGGTCCGGGTTCCCGTCCGAATTGAAATCGGTCACTTCCACTTTTATTCTCACCTCCCCTTTTGAGTCGAAGATGCTGATAACTTCAAGTCCGTCCGCGCGGTACTCGATGCGGTTCAATGCATTCTCGTCAAGTGCTTCAGAGTAGCAGATGTGCCCTTGGGGATCGAGAAACATGTTCCCAAAATACGTCTTCTTCTGTTCCTGCGCAGGAAGAGCAGGTGTAAGAAACACGAGCATTGCTGCCGCCAAGCAGCACCGATGGAGAGGACGATAATTCACGATCTTCATGTGCTTTGCATGATAAAGACAAACGGATTGAATAGCAATGATGTCAGATACGTTCGCATTCAGCCGAGCGGATCCATCCGACCTTTCCGTCGACAAGCGTGATTCTCATCCAATCGCCCACCCTGTCGTCCACCCGCACTTTCAATCCCTCATGAATCACAAAGGCATCGACGCTCTGAACATCGGGAGAATTCTTTGCCGTGACGCTGCGGACAACGATAATCGCCTCGGATCGATCGGACACCTCGCTCACCTGCACTCCGACGACAAATCCGAGGACCACGACCAGTATCAACGAAACAAGGATTCCCCAACGGAAGGCGGCGGTCCAGGAGGAAGCGCCCAGCAGATTGACAAGGGCCAGCTGGCCGAAGACGAGAATCCACGCGATCAACAGAAGGATCAACGAGGTTGAGAGCGAGGCCAGGGCCGCGAGCGAGCGGATCCATGTGAGGAGGAACAGCTCGGGAAGGGGCTCGATCCGGTCAACGATCCTGGAGCTTGCCAGCCTCAGGTTGAATTCGATATCCCTGTCGCCCGGTTCGATCCGCGCAGCCCTTTCGAACCAGAGAATTGCCTGTGCAATCTTCCCCGAACGAAAACAGGCATTGCCCAGGTTGAAGAGGACCGGTCCGCTGGCGTAGCCCTGGCGGACGATACTTTCATATTCCTTCGCGGCCTCCTCGAACCGGCCGGCACGATAGTATTCATTGCCTTTCATAAAGATCTCTTCAGGCGACTGCGCGAGCGCTGCAAGCACAGTCACGGCCAAAACGGCGAGAATATATGCGGCTCTGATCTTCATCGATTGAGTTCTTTTTCGATTGCGCCGATGATATCCTTCGCACGATCCAGCAGGTCCTTCCTCGCCCCCTGGCTATCGGAGCCGGGTGCGAATCGGGCGAATTCTGCGCGCTCGATACACGCGCGGAGCTGTTTCGTAATCTCATCGGGGACGCCGTAGGTTTTCAATGTTTCAACGGCAAGTTCAAGAGTGAGGCTCGCCCGCGAGATTCTGAGCTTGTTCACGAGGTAGCCGAAGAGCGCTTTGGAGATTTCACTATGATAGCTTTCGGCATTGCCGCGCGCGAGGCGTTTTTCGGCCGTTTTCAGGCGACGGGACGCCTCCTTTCCTGCCTTTTGCGATCTCAACAACGGAGCATCACCGAGAAGACTCTCCTGCCGCTTTCGATAGGCAAAGGCTCCAAAAAAGAGCAGGGGCGGAAGAATAAATCCCGCAATGATCCAATCGCCCACAACGGAAAATTCCTCTGCAGGCTGTATTGAGCCGGGTGACAGCTTCAAGAAGCGGATATCTTCTCCCAGCAGCCTTATGTCCTCCTTCGATGCAAAAACACCGCCCGAGGCAATATCTTTTCCTTGAGCAACATCAAGGGAAAAGCGCTGCGATGCGAGAGTGACATACGTTCCGCGGCCCAGATCATAGTAAACGAACGAAACCGGCTCGATCACGCGCACACCCGCGTTCCTCGGGATGAGAAGATACTCCGCGGTTTTTTTCCCGCGAATCTGATTTCCGTCCCTCTGAATTTCTTCGGTCACCTTCGGATCATAGGTCTCGATGTCTCCCGGAAAGACAGGCTTCGGCACCGCGACGAGTTTGATATTCCCCGTTCCGCTCACGATGAGCTTCAGAGTTACGGGATCTCCCGTTTTTGTCTCTTTCTTATCCACCGAACCGCTGAACGAAAATGATCCCACGGCGCCGGCAAATTCCGGGGGAGGATCACCTGTGAGCGGATCAACCGTAATCGAAAGAGCGTTTGACGAGAAATCAACCTCTTCCGTGCGCAAGCGGCCGGAGAAGACGGGATCGTTGAAGATGTCGAAGGGATCGGTGTTGGTGCGTCTCGCCTGGAGCTGAACCGCACATCGCACTTCGAGTGGAGATATCTTCAGTGTGCCGGTCTGCGTGGCAAAGAGGGCTGTCCGCTTGATTGTGGCCACGCGGTATTGTTTTCCCTCAATCGTTTCCGTTGTGACCTCGGGTGATTTTGGCTGCTCAAAGTCTTCGGCCCAGAAACCTTCAAATGTCGGCGCCCTGGCAATGAAGTAGTTCTCGATGCTCACGCGCGTGTAGAGCTTGTACGTGAGGATGAACTGCTCTCCCTGCCGAACGCGGCGCTTATCGGTTGACGCCCTGATGAAGAGGTTGTTGCCGATTTCCTGTGCGGGACCCGAGGCCTTCTGTGATGCGGATGCCACGGCTACTTCAATCTGAATCGGCTCGGTTTTGTACGATTTCCCGTCCAGCTCCAGCATTGCAGGCCCGATGGTCGCTTTGCCCGCTTTGCGGGCTGCAATAACATAAACATAAGACAATGATGAGGACGCACGGCCATTGATCCATTGATATTGCGATGATTGCATCGGCCCGCTCATCACCACAAAGGCGCTCAGGTCGGGAGCTTGAAATTTGTCCGGAGAGACGGATTGGGGGCTTGTCAGCGAGAAGGTGAGCTGAAACTGTTCTCCGACTGAGACCCTGGACGATGCAACCGACGCCCTGAATGACACGGATTGGGCAGCTGCGATAGAGATGCCTGCGATCGCAATCAAAACAATGTGTCGAACGATACTCATCACCAATCCTTTTCCGCTCTGATCTTGGTCCCCTCCCGCTTTCGCAGCTGCTTCTGGATCTCTTTTTCGCTGTTCCGAAGCGCATCAAGGATCCGGTCGGCCTGTTCCTTGGGGAGCTTGTTCTGTTGGGCAACCTGAGGTTGCGGCTGCGGCTGTTGCTGCTGATTCTGTTGCTGGTTTTGCTGCTGTTGTTGTTGCTGGTCCTGGTTTTGTTTCTGCTGTTGGTCCTGCTCTTGTTGTTGTTGCTGCTGATCCTGTTTCTGCTCCTGGTTCTTGTCTTGATCCTTCTTCTGCTGCTGCTGTTGCTGCTTCAGTTTTTCTTTTGCCAGCTCAAGATTATAGCGCGCGTCGTCATCGTTCGGATTGTGCCTCAGCGCCTGCTTGTACGCTTCGATGCTCTCTTCGAACTTGTTCTGCTTAAAGAGGGTATTCCCAACATTATAAAGGGCCCGCGATGAAGATTCGGGATTTTTCTCCATTGCAGAATACGTCTGAAACGTCCGGGCCGCCTCGTCATAGCGCTGCTGTTTGTAGTAGGCATCGCCAACATTGAATGTCGCGCTTGGAGAAACAGGGTCTTTCAAGAGAGCTTTCTTGTATTCGGCCTCCGCGTCTGCAAAACGACCCTCCTCGTACGATTCGTTTCCCTCTTTTACCAGCGACCGGTGGGTCTGTGCGTTGCTCTCACTGGATCCGATCACCACGGCGCAGAACGTTGCAGCAACGGGAAGCAGCCGTTTGAGCCACCGCAGGACCGTACCCCTCCTCTCCGAGAGCATAACCTCGAGGAGGAGAAACAGAATTGCCAGTGCAAGCGGATATTGATATTTCGATTCGTACCCCGTCACCTGTTTTGCCTCGAATTCGGTCTTTTCCAGCTCCGATATTTCCCCGAAGAGATCGTCAATTTCATTTCCGCCGCTTGTTGCCCGGCGGTACGATCCCTCTCCAATAGACGCAAGCTGCTGGAGAGTGGTTTCATCGAGTTTCGTCAGGACGATGCTTCCGGTTCTGTCACGCTTGTAATCGATCCGGCGGTTTTCCGCGCTGTAGATCGGAATTGGACCACCTTCGATCGATCCCATCCCCACGCTATAGACTTTCACGCCGCGGCTCTTCGCCTCTTCAACAGCGGCAACGACATCGCCTTCATTGTTTTCCCCGTCGGTCACGATGATGATTGCCTTCTGTGTCGGGACATCGGTCGGGAACGATTTCAGAGCGAGCTCAATGGCGCCTGCAATCCGGGTACCCGGAGTCGGTACGGCATCCACGTCCACAGCGGTGATAAACAGGTCCGCCGCGGAGTAGTCCGACGTAAGAGGAAACTGAACAAACGCGTCGCCGGCGAAGACAATGAGTCCCACCCGGTCTCCCTGCAATCTGTTGAGAAGATTGGAAACGTCTCTCTTCGCTTTCTCGAGCCGGTTGGGCCGGATATCCTCCGCCTTCATGCTCAACGAGACATCGAGAGCAACAAAGAGATCAATCCCTTCCCGTTTGACCTCTTCAAGGCGCGTTCCTACCTGGGGATCGGCCAGGGCAAGCAGCAAGAACCCGAGGCCAAGCAAGAGGGAGAGATGCTTCATGGATCGTTTCGTTGTGCTCACATCCGGCGCAAGCTGGCCAACGAGGCTCCGGTGAATAAGCTTCCCAAGGAGCTTTCCCCTTCGATAATGGAGAAAGGAGAAGACCGCGGCCAGCACCGGAAGTGCGGCCAGGGTCCAGAGATAGTCGGGATGAGAGAATTGCAGCATAGCTTTCAGCCGTCAGCTTTCAGCGGTCAGAGGCGACAGCGGCCGATTGCCGACTGATTTAATGAGTGAAGAAAGCATCTTTTTGATTTCGATAGTTCGAGATTCCATTTCTCTGTAAACTTCACTCTCAAGGAAAGAGAGATCCCTCGACAAGACCAAGAGATATTCCAACTCGTTAGCAGACCCCATCGCAATATGAAGGAATCGTCCAAAATCTCTGTCAGTTCCTCTTCCACAGCCTTCCGCAATATTTGTCGGGATAGAAACAGCAGCCCTCCGCATCTGGGAGATAATCCCATACAATTCATCCTTGGGGAATATCCTGGTGACTCTATAAACTTCCAACACCATAAGATGCGCCTTTTCCCACACTACGAGTTTTCTGAAATCCTTCATATATCCCCCCATTGGTTGATTATTGTTCTGTCCTGGCCGCTGAGCGCTGATAGCTGACAGCTAAGGAATCTTCCTCAAAACCGTCGTCCCCAGTCCAATTTCCACAATAAGGAATAGCATTCCAGCCATAAGCCATTGCGGAAAGAGCTCGGTATATTTCTTGTAGGCCGTCACTTCGATCTTTGTCCGTTCCAGTTTGTCAATCTCCCGGTAGATTGCCTTGAGCTTCTCGTTGTCGGTCGCACGGAAGTATTTGCCGCCGGTCATCGATGCTACTGCCGTGAGGGTCTTTTCGTCGAGATCGACCTGCATCATTTGGCGGCGAACCCCGAACGGGGTCTGCACGGGAAACGGGGCCATCCCCTGTGCGCCGACGCCCACTGTGTAGACCCGAATGCCGAACGTCGCCGCGATCTTCGCCGCGGTGATCGGATCGATCTCCCCGCGGTTGTTCACGCCGTCCGTCAGGAGAATCACAACCTTGCTCTTTGTCTTGCTGTCCTTGAGCCTGTTCACTCCGTTCGCAACTGCGAGCCCGATGGCTGTACCGTCAGCAATCATGCCGTTTTTCACCTCGTCCAAAAGGCTTCTCAACACCGGATAGTCAAGAGTCAGAGGACACTGAGTGAAGCTCTCTGCCGAAAAGATCACGAGTCCGATCCTGTCGTTCGCTCTCCCCTCGATGAACTCGTCCGCAACCTTCTTGGCCGCGACGAGCCTGTTGGGCGTAAAATCCTCCGCCAGCATGCTTCCAGAGATATCGAGAACGAGCACAATGTCGATTCCCTCTGTGGAAAGGTTCTCCTTGCTTGATACCGACTGCGGGCGCGCCAGGGCAACAATAAGACAGGCGACAACCAGAAGCCTCAACGCAAGAGGCACATGCCTTAGCCGTTCGCGAAGACTCCGGGGCGCACGTTCGAACGGTTTCAACGAAGAGAATTGAACCGTTGTAATCATCGTTCTCCGCCGCCACCACCAATAGAATGCACCTGCGGGAACCAGCAGCAACAACCAGAGAAATCCGGGGTTCGCAAAGGAATCACCGAGCATTGACAGTTGCCTCCTCACGAGGTTCAGCCGCTTTCGGAACCGAGGATCTCACCATGGCGTACGCCCATTTCATCTCGTTCTCATGCTCGGCGGGCGTCGCCTGATGCTTCGCAAACTTCACCAGATCCGCTACAAGAAAGAACGTATTCATCTCCTTCCAGTGCGGCCGGGCTTCGGGAACTGACTTCATTTGCTGCAGGATCTCGTCCGACGTCATTTCCAGCGCGATAATCCCAAATTGGCCCTCGAAGAACTTCCTGATAATTTCCGTGACTTCGGAATAGTATTCTTTCACCTTTCCCTGCTGCCACAACCGTTTTTGTTCAAGCGAACGCAATGCAAAGAGCGCCTGTTCATGCGGCGGCGCCTGAGGGACGAATCGCTCCGGTTCTTTGACCTGCTTTCTCCACCGTCTATAGTAGTAGTATCCCGCCCCA
This sequence comes from Bacteroidota bacterium, assembly GCA_035291905.1. Lineage (GTDB taxonomy): Bacteria > Bacteroidota > Ignavibacteria > UBA10030 > UBA10030 > JACPLA01. The sequence continues at coordinate 16,058 of DATDRF010000108.1, read as the reverse complement.
AGTGCCGCAAGGACCAGAATCAGGATCCCGTAAGGGAGAAAATCTTCAAACGCCCAGGGGGGTGTCAGCGGCGGCTTGACATCCTTGATGTCGCCTTGGGGATCGAATTCAACCGGCTTGATCGAAATCGGGATTGGCGGCGTCGAAGCGTAGCGCGGGGTGCTCTCTCCCTCCAGGGCATATCCGAAGACAACCGACGGAATAGCCCCTTCCGTCGCTTCGAATGATGTAAGCCGGATATCCCACGTCTGGCGGCGGGATTGGCCATCGATCTCCGCAGGAGAGCCATGGACCTGCAGTACTTCGAACGCTCCCAGACTATCCTTCAGCATGGGAGACACCGAGGTCACCGACGATGAAGACTCAACCGTGACGCGCAGATGAATCCATTCTCCAACGCGGGCTGTGGAAGAATCAATCGAGGCGTGGAGCTGCACCTCCTGGGCCCGGACGTGCAATCCCAGGAAAAGCACAGCCACAAGGACCATTTCAAAACGCCTCACCACCGTTTTTCTCTCCTTCTGAAGAAGTCGCTCAGCGGCTTCATATACGGCTGATCAAGCTGGATCTCGACCGCATCCAGTTTCGACTTGAGAAACAGGTCATGCCGCGTCTGGTGCGTCGATTTCCAGTATGCGGCGTGTGCGCGCCGAACGGCAGCATCCGACGTGTCGATCCACTGTTGTCTTCCCGTTTCGGCATCGCGGAGGGTAATGAGGCCGATCCTGGGAAGTTCGCGCTCACGCGGATCAACCAGGACAATGCCGACGAGATCATGCCGTTTTCCGGCAATACGGAGCGCCTGCTCATAGCCCTTGTCGATGAAGTCAGAGATGAGAAAGACGATCGAACGCTTTTTTTGCACGCGGCTCAGATACCCAAGCGCCTCGTTGATATTTGTCTGATGGCTTTTTGGCTCAAATGACAGCAGCTCCCGGACAATCCTCAGCGCATGTGTTTTTCCCTTGTGCGGGGGAATAAACTGCTCAATGGTATCGGTAAAAAGGATCGCTCCCACCTTGTCGTTGTTTTTCATCGCAGAGAAGGCGAGAATGGCGCTCAGCTCGACCGCGATGTCGCGCTTCAGTGCTGCTTGGGATCCGAAAAACTGAGATCCGCTCATGTCGACCAGGAGCATCACGGTCAATTCACGTTCTTCTTCAAACACCTTGACGAACGGATGGTTCAGCCGGGCGGTGACGTTCCAGTCGATGGTTCGTATCTCGTCGCCGGGAGAATATTCGCGCACCTCGGAGAATTCCATCCCGCGTCCCTTGAACACGGAGTGATATTCACCCGAGAAGACCTCATTGACGATGCCCCGGGTCCGGATTTCGAGCTGACGGACCTTTTTGAGAAGTTCCTTGGCTTCCATCGAAGTCCGCTTACGGCACCTCGACGTGATTCAGGATTTCCTGGACGACCGATTCAGGCGTGATCTCTTCCGCTTCTGCCTCATAGGTGACGGCGACGCGATGTCTCATCACATCCATCGCGATCGACCTGACATCTTCCGGAATCACATACCCGCGGCGTTTGATGAAGGCATGAGCCTTCGCGGCAAGTGCGAGATTGATGGTTGCCCGGGGCGATGCGCCGTAACTGATCAGGGGCACCAGCTTGTCGAGCTTGAAGGTCTTTGGCTCGCGGGTGGCAAAAACAATATCAAGGATGTATCGTTCGATCTTCTCGTCCATGTAGACCTGCTTCACGACCTCACGCGCTGCCAGAATATCCTTCGGGCTCACCACGGGTTTCATCGGTTTCTGAGTCCCGTCGACATTTTGCTTCATGATCTGCAGCTCTTCTGCCCGCGAGGGATATCCGATCTTCACCTTCAACATGAACCGATCCACCTGGGCTTCCGGAAGCGGGTATGTTCCCTCCTGTTCAATGGGATTCTGCGTCGCAAGGACCAGGAACGGTTCTTCGAGCTTAAACGTCTCCTCTCCGATGGTTATTTGCCGTTCCTGCATCGCCTCGAGAAGCGCGCTCTGGACCTTTGCAGGGGCACGGTTGATTTCGTCTGCCAGGATGAAATTGGCAAAGATGGGGCCCTTTCGCGTGACAAACTTGCCGTCCTTTTGATTGTAGATCATTGTCCCGATGAGATCCGCGGGGAGAAGGTCGGGCGTGAATTGGATCCGCTGAAATCGGGCGCTGATCGCCCCCGCGAGGGTCTTGATAGCGAGTGTCTTCGCCAGGCCGGGGACTCCTTCAAGGAGGATGTGACCGTTGCTGAGCAGCCCAATCAGCAGCCGGTCGATCATGTGCCTTTGGCCGACAATAATCTTCCCCACCTCGCTGGTGAGGGTCTCGACAAAAGCGCTTTCCTTCTTGATCATTTCGTTGATGGTTTTGATGTCCACAGGTGCTCCCGAGATTTATTCGATAATTGGTACAACAGAAGTTAGACGGATATGGTTTTGGCGTGTTCCGAAAAGCCCTTCAAACGAATTGAGCCACCAGAGGCGGCCCAGGAAGAATTTCGGATTGCGGAATGGTGATTTCGGATTTTTCGAATCCGCAATCCTCAATCCGAAATCCGCATTCTTTCGAGCGGGCGACCCCGACTTCGTTTGGGAAGAAACTCCGTCGGGGCAAGCCGGGATCCCCGCCTGCCTCAAGGGTTCTCAAAGGCGGGCAGGGAACCGGCGACGAAACAGCCGTTCCCACTCATGGAGCGGGTGACGAGGCTCGAACTCGCGACATTCAGCTTGGGAAGCTGACGCTCTACCAACTGAGCTACACCCGCAAAGACCCAAAATGGCCCACGATGTCGGCATCTCCCGTGGGCCATTTTGAATATACGCAAGAAAGGGCATCGGTTCAAGAAACGGACCGATCAATGCATCATTTGCCCGTCTGCCGAGACTGCGTGCACGGCCCCGTAGCCGAGTTTTTCCAATCCCTCCTTGATCGTCGCGACATCACCGACAATAACAATATTCATCGCCTTCGGGTCGAGATATTTCTCCGCAACACGCCTCACATCCTTTACCGTCACTTTTTCGTTGTTCTGAATGAATGCGCTATAGTAGTCGTCGGGCAAATCGTACAGCACCAGGAGCATCAATTGGGTCGCAATCTGGCCCGGCGTCTCGAATGCCTGCGGAAGACGTCGAACAATCGAGTTGACCGCAAACTCGAGTTCTTTCTGTGTCACGTCCGCGTCACGAATCCCCCTCAATTCTTTCATGAACTCAATCACCGAGCTGTCGGTTACTCCTGTCTTGACGGCCGCAGAAGCAGTAAAGGGGCCGGCCTCTCTCTGCATCGAGAATCCCGACCTCGCTCCGTATGTGTATCCTTTCGATTCGCGGAGGTTCAGGTTAATGCGGCTTGAAAATTGTCCGCCGAGAATCGTGTTCATGACCGTCAGCGCGTAGTAGTCATTCGTACTGCGCGCCACCCCCACATGTCCGATGCGGATTTCCGATTGGGCTGCCTGCGACTTGTCCACGAGGTAAATCTGCGTTGACGCAATCTTCGGCGCAGCCGGGAATTTCGCCGTCGAAATCCCTCCCTTCTTCCACGAGCCGAAATACTTTTCCAGGGTGGGCTTTATTTCCTTCATGGTAACATCGCCCACGACGATGAGCGTTGCGTTGTTCGGCGTGAATGTGGTGCTGTAGTAGTTCTTGAGATCATCGATGGAAATTGCGTCGACCGATGCTTCGGTTCCGCCCGACGGCTGCCCGTACGGATGCTCCCCTCCATACGTGAGAATACCAAACACGTTCGAGGCGACAAAAGCCGGCTGGTCCTTGCGTGCAATCAGGCTCGTGAGATGGGATTTCTTGACGCGATTCCAATCCACTTCGGGAAAGGAGGGATTCAGAACCACATCGGCATAGACATCAAGCGCCGATGCGAGATGCTCTTTGATCGTCAACAGGGATGTAAACGTCGCATCTTCTGTCGCGTTCACGGAGAGGTTCGCCCCGATGAAATCGAGATCATCGGCAATCTGGAGGGCAGAGCGTTTCGTGGTTCCTTCATCCAGCATCTGTGCCGTCAAATTTGCAAGCCCGCTCTTACCAGCGGGATCACTGGAGGAGCCGGATTTCAGAACGAGCTGGAACTGCACGACGGGCAGTTCGTGATGCTCCACCAACATGATCGAGAGCCCGTTGGCAAGGACGGCCCGTTGGATTTTCGGCAGCGTCAGCGGTGCAGTCGCTTTGGGCGCCGGTTTCTTTGTTCGATCGATTTGGCCCGACACGGTTGCCGTCAGGCAGAAGATTGTCAAAAACAAAAGAAGGCGTTTCATGGCACACTCCGTTCGCTGTCGTTAGTTGGAGATCGGCTTCGCTTCGAGTTCTTTCTTGCCCGTCGGCACAACACTGAACACTATCCGGTTCTTTGTCAGATATTTCTTCGCGGCGTTTCGAACGTCAGCCGGGGTAATCTTTGCGTAGCGGTCGAGATCCTTGTTGATCATTGCAGGATCGCCCCACATGACGTTGAACCAGTTGAGCTGGTCTGCCTTTCCGCCAACTGACTGAAGGCGATAGACATACGTGGCTTTCGTGCTGTTTCTCGACCGTTGGAGCTCGCGGTCGGAAGGAGGAATGTTCTTCAGTTTTTCAATTTCTTCATCGACGACCTTCTCGATCTCAGAAAGAGAGACTCCCTGTTTTGCCGTAACGGTCACCGAGAACGTTCCTGCGAGCGCCCGACTTCCCTGGCCGGCAAAAACACTCTGGGCAATCTGCCGATCATAGACAAGGGCCCTGTAGAGCCGCGAATTCTTCCCGCCTGCCAAAACGTCGCCGAGAATATCAAGGGTTGCATCGTCCGGACTGGTGAGGGGCGTGGAGTGCCAGTTGATCGACATCCGCGGAAGCTGCACCCGATCCTCCATAGTCTCATATTTTGCCGCTGCGAGCGCGGGCTGATTGACCGGCAACGGCTCGATCGTGCTCGAAGGTATGTCGCTAAAGTATTTCTTTACGAGTTCCTTTGTTGCCTTGACGTCAAAATCGCCGGCAATAACCAGGCTCGCGTTGTTCGGCGCATAGTATTTTCTGAAGAATTCCTTGACGTCTTCCAACGATGCAGCGCTCAGGTCGTCCATCGACCCGATCACGGACCAGGAATAGGGATGGCTCGGCTCATAGAGCAGGGCACCAATCCGTTCGAACGAGCGGCCGTACGGCTGATTGTCGACACGCTGACGCCGTTCATTCTTTACGACATCTCTCTGGTTATCCAGTTTTTCCTGTGTCATTGCCGGCAGCAGAAAGCCCATGCGATCGGCTTCAAGCCAGAGGGCCATTTCCAGGAAGTTGCTCGGAACCGTCTCAAAATAGTTGGTCCGGTCGTTGTTCGTTGACCCGTTCAGCGATCCTCCCGCCTCTTGAATAAGCGAAAAGTGCTGGTCGTCGCCGACGTTCTGGGAGCCCTGAAAGAGCATGTGTTCAAACAGATGGGCAAAGCCTGTTCGGCCGGGCTTCTCGTTTGCTGATCCCACATGGTACCAGATGTTCACTGCCGCAATCGGAACCGATTTGTCCTGATGCAGAATCACGGTCAGGCCGTTCGGGAGTTTATAGCGCTCCGTCTTGATATTGATCTGCGCAGATGAGCAGAAGGCGAAAGCAAGGAGGAGAGAGAGCGTACTAAGAAATCTCATGGCGCACTCCTGTTGGTGAATTGAAGTGATGTTCGGCGTGTCGTGGAATCTACAACTCTGAAAGTTGTCGGTCAAGGCGGTAGTGTATCAGTTTCCCCTTTTTAGACTACAACGCAGAGTCGCAAAGGAGGCGCTGAGAACGCAAAGAGAAACACCAATTCCAAGACATCACACAGGCGAGGGTTGCATGCAGGAGGAGATTTTGTTACTCTTTTACACACCTTGATCGAAAGGATACCTTCCGTGCAAAAATATTTCTCCCTCCTCTTCGTTGTCCTCCTTCTGGTTGCCCAAACTCTGGTTGCCCAGGTTTCCAGACCGCCCGAGCGGGCGAACCACGGTATGGTCGTATCATCACACAAGCTTGCCTCCGAAGCCGGCATCCGCATTCTTCAGGACGGCGGAAACGCCATCGACGCTGCAATTGCGACAGGGCTCGCCCTGGCTGTTGTTCACCCGGCCGCGGGGAACATCGGAGGCGGCGGCTTCATGATCGTTCATACGAAGGACGGAAAAGTAACTGCATTTGATTTTCGGGAAAAGGCCCCGCTTGCCGCGCATGAACGGATATACGTCGATTCCGCAGGCAACTACATCGAGGACATCAGTCACGAAGGATACCTTGCCATCGGGGTTCCGGGAACGATTGCAGGATTCGATCTCGCGTTCAAGCGATTCGGAACAATGACATGGGATGATCTGGTTGAGCCTGCAGTAGACCTTGCCGATGACGGCTTTGCATTGAGCTGGTCGATGGCCGAAGATTTCAAATATCTCAAGGAGGATTTCAAGAAGTATCCTTCGTCGGCAAAGGTCTTCTTTAAAGAGGACACCATGTCGTACGAGCCGGGAGACATCTGGGAACAGCCCGACCTTTACAGAACATTGAGGCGGATACAGAAATACGGGCGTGACGGATTCTACAAAGGAGAAACTGCGCGGCTCATCGCAGCCGATATGAAGAAGAACGGCGGGTTGATTACAGAGGCCGATCTCGCCGCTTATGAGCCGAAAGAGCGGGCGCCTATCCACGGCAATTACAGGGGGTACGACGTTTATTCCATGTCTCCGCCCAGTTCGGGCGGGACTGCTCTGGTGGAAATGCTGAATATTCTGGAAGGATTCGATCTGGCTTCTTACGGACACAATTCCGCAATGTATCTGCATCTTCTTTCGGAATCGATGCGCAGAGCGTTCGCCGATCGTGCGCGGTATCTGGGTGACCCCGATTTCAATCCCGGAATACCCATCGAGAAACTTACCTCAAAGGAACATGCGGCCGCGTTGAGGCAATCGATCAATCTTGAGAAGAAATCGGCCAGCGATCCCGTTTCTTTTAACGATGCGTATGAGAGCACGGAGACAACACATTACTCCGTGGTTGATGCGGAAGGAAACGCCGTCGTAGTAACATATACGCTTGAGTACGGGTACGGATCACGAATCGTCGCCGAAGGACTCGGGTTTCTCTATAATAATGAGATGGGAGATTTCAATGCCGAGCCCGGCCGGACCGACACAACGGGATCAATCGGGACACAGCCGAACCTCGTGGCGCCGGGCAAGCGGATGCTCTCGAGCATGACTCCGACCATCGTTGCCAGGGACGGAAAGCCCTTCTTTCTCGTCGGATCTCCGGGCGGCAAAACGATCATTAATACCGTGCTCCAGTGTATTCTGAACGTCATCGATTTCAAGATGAACGTTTCTGGTGCCGTCACGGCAGGCCGCCTGCATCATCAATGGCTGCCTGATGTGATGCGGATTGAAAAATACGGGACGACGCTCGATTCACAGCGGATCCTTGAGGCGATGGGACACAGAGTACGGATGGGAGGCCAACAAGGGAGCGCCATGGGGATTATCATCAATCCCGAGACAGGCGTGAGGTATGGCGGAGTTGATCCGAGGCAGGCAGATGCAGGGGCAGTAGGGTACTAGATGAGCCTGTTGGCCGGAATGATATTCGGGCTTGAAGTCCCTCCAGTCGGAATAACATTCCGACCTACAAAACCCGCAATGAATGGATCTACCATCGCCCTTCGCGCGCCCACTGCGTCCCGCACATCGTCTGGTAAGGGCATCCCGGGCATTCGGTCTTCAAATCCTGCGTCGGGGAAAAGGGGACCGCAGGATCTTTGATCTCCTTGGCGAGTTCAAGAATCACGCGGTGAAGATTCTTGTGCATCTCATCCGTTACGATTCCATCTTTTGAAAGCCCGGTTTCTATTGTCGGGTCGATATAGTTTCTTCCCAGGAAAAGGTACGCGGGGACGATGTCGGTGATCGGCTCGCCGCTTTGTTCTGAATAGAGGAGGCTGTACATCGGCAATTGCAGCGACCCGATGGCGTTCGTCCATGTCGATCGCTCAGCGGGCCTGAATTTCTTCCACATCACTTTGTACGGCGTGTCATCCTGGCGGATCTTGTAGTCCAGAATGTGCGTCTTGTCTCCCCGCCGTTCGATGCGATCGATACGGCCCGTGAAATGGTGGACGTCCTTCAACATTGAAACCTCCCTCTCCAACCCGAGGATCTTAACCTTCTGCGTCTCGAGAATCTTCTTTTGATAATCCTCAAGGAATTCCACCAGTTTCGAGGTAGTCTGCTGCGTCAACAGAAATACAGAACCCTTCATGGTGCGGCCGAATGCCTGTTCAATGGTCTCTCTAACAACTTCACTCAATTTCGCTTTTGAAAGGTCGGCTGCGGCGAGTGGTTTTTCTTTGAGGGGTTCAAAGAACGATTTTAGGATCTGGTGAACGACCTTCCCTACATCCAGTTGTTCGATCTCGTCTCCCACCTCTTCCTTCTCTCTCAGTCCCAATACCTGATGATAATAGAACCTGAGCTGGCACTTCAGATATTCGTCAAGTGCGGTTGCGTTGAATTCAAACTCTTTCAGTTGTTTCGCAATACTCTTTGTCTTTTCGATCGGCGAAGGGTCGGCATTTCCGAGATGGATACTGTACCGCGCAATTGCAGCCGAATCTTCCGATGAGTTCTTCTTTTCCCGTTGCCGCTTCCAGAGAAGTTTTTCAATGAAGCGGCTTTTCTCCTGTTTGTTGTTTTCCGAATAGAAGAGATGAACCTCTTTCGCACCGCTGAGGAGATTGGAGAAGTAATACTCTGTCAGCCGCTCACGGTCCTTGTACGTCTCCAGGCCCAGTTTTTCTCTCATTCCCTGGGGCACGAGCATTTCCGTTCCGCGCGCACCGGGAAGAATATCATCGCTTGCATCGAGGACGAACACGCGGTCAAACGAAAGTCCGCGGGTCTCGAGCAGCCCCAGAACCTGAATGCCCCTCAGGGGCGTCCCGGGGAATGGGACCGTTTGCGGGCCAATGTAGCTTCGAAGGAATCCTGCGTAGCTTGTTTTGTCGTGGAATCTCCTCGACGAAGCATCCGACCGCATGATTCCGTCGAACACGGCAATGACCTTCTCGGCATACCGTGAGAAGAGCGGGTGGAAAGAGGCGGTGCTTTCGTTGTTGATCAAGACAACGAGATCGGAGATCTTCGACGCGAATTCCCCCAATGTGCCCGGTTCGAGGAAAGGCCTGATTGCTTTCCTGTGAATGGCTTTCAGATGCTCCTTGAGCTTGACGGGAGAGACGTCGCCTGTCTCATCGGAAAGCCCCCTTGCGACGCGTTCGAAGAGCTTGTTTTCCGACTCCAGAGCTTCCAGACCCAACGAAGTCGCCGGATTGCGGGCAAGGAATTCCTCGATCGCGTGAAAGAGGATGCGCGTGACATCCGTGCGTTTCTCAAATCGGATATTCTTGACGTAGGGATGAAGAACAAAACGGATGTACGCAGCTGCCTGAACTGTTCCGTCCTGCTCAGTGGAGACAAGGTCCAGAAGGTTTCGCAGAAGTCCATACAAGGGTGTGCGTGAAAGGGGAAACCCGAGCGAAATGTTGTATGAATCATCCGGAAGCAGCGCAAGCGGCTGATGCAGGACCGGGAACAGTGCGTCAGACGAAGGGAGAACGATAACCGTGCGCTCGTCGAGGTTCTCCTTTCGCGCAAGGAGAGCCTGAATCTCGGCGCTCAAGGCAAAGACCTGCCCGTGCGTATCCGAAGCTTTGACGAGGTGAATCTCGGGCTCCCCGGATGAGCGCTGAGGTTCCGCCGATCCGGAACCGAACAGGTCCATTTGAGATTTACCGCTGCCCCGATCGAGTCCGAGAGCCTCCAGATGAGGTGCAATACCCGGGCCCTGCTGATATATCAGCGCTCCCTGGTCAAGCATGCTGAGAGACTTGAATATTCGCCTGTCGGTCGGCGTAAGCGCGTAGAATCCGGCCAGAACGATCCGGTCGTAACCGGAAAAATCGATCTCTCGTATTTTCTCGGCCACCGTTCGGAGCCGAATCGAGCGGGTAAGGCGGGCTTCTTTTTCGAGCCTTGAATAGAACTTTGCGAAGTACGACGAGAGGAGGTGCCTGTTTCCAAACGTGAGGCTTCCCACCTCTTCCTGGATTCTTTTTGACGTCGCCTCCGCAAGTACGAGCTCCTCCATCTCATCGAACAGCCGGAATCCGAGGGGGAGAAACTGGTCATACGAATCAAAGTGGCCTCCGCCCAGCCGCTCGGAAATGGAGACGTGAATCTCATAGAGAATCGACGTCGCATCGAGCGGGTCGAGGTCGGGGGTTTTCAGACCGAGATGCTCAGAGGAGAGATACTGAATAAACTCGTCGTAAGAGAATGTCTTAGGCGGAATGAACCCGGCGTTTTTTTCCAGCGCCAGCGCCTTCCTGAGGAAATGCGAAGGCCGTTTCCCGGGGAACACCACTATGGCGCGCGTGTAGTCCACGCCGGCGAGAAGGCTCCGGACTTCATCGAGAATGTGCTGTTGGGCCGATATGATCCGCGTGATACTCATTCGACGACCTGAAAGACATTCCTGTCGACATAGGCCAGGAGCCCCTTCACTTTCTTTCCGGCGAACACGTCATGAAGTATTTTCATGTAATTACGGACCTGTTCATCGTATCCCTCCTGCTCCTCTCCCGTTTTGTAATCGATCACGGTCACCGTATCGGCATCGGCGACAACACGGTCCATTCTGAACAGTTGCCCGTCGCTTCGTGCAAATTCCTGTTCGTTGAGCACCGACCTTCCCTTGAGGGGGCGGAAATAGTCAAGGATATCGCCTTTCAGGAAGCCGCGGATCGACTTCTCTGCCGATTCAAGTGCCGCCGGATCGCCAAGCAAGGATCCCTCCTCTTTCACGGCCTCCCTGATTTCTGAAGAAGGGTCATCTTTCACAAGAACGATGCGCGCCAGGAGGCTGTGCATGAGTTCTCCTCTGCGTGTCTCTTCAAGGTGGATTCGCCGGGCGGAACCTTTCACCATAGCCCCTTTACTGTGATGGAGAAGGGTCGCCCTGACCTCTTTCTTTTCGGGATCCGGCGTGACTTTTGATTTCTTCTTCTCTTCGTATCCGGTGCCCGGGAGAAAAGCCGATGGCTCTTTTGACGGGGGATACTGTACTCCGAGGACGAACATTTCCTCTTTCGCACGGGTCAACGAGACATAGAGCTTGTTGAGCTGGTCCACCCTGTTCTTCAGTTCACGATCCACGACGAGCTTTGAAAGGTAGGGGTCTGCTTCGCCGTATTTCTTCAACAAGCGGACGAGCCGCACCCCTTCTTTCGTCTCTTCCATATAAACACGGTCAGAGCGGAGGGCAACATCATAAAGAAGAACGATCACCACGCGGAAATCCAAGCCCTTCGCCTTATGCACCGTCATCACCCGAACCGCGTCCACGTCAGGCGGGACTTCGATGTTCCAGTCGGAGTCTTCGGAAAGCTCCTGTGCGAATCCGATGAACTCGCGCAGGCTGTTCATCCCCCGTTCCTCAAAGTCTTTGATCACCTCCAAAAGCTTCACGAGAGCCGCCTCTTCCTGAGGCAGGATGTCGAACACCCCGAACCGCTTGTAGATCTGGGTCGTCAGGTCGTAGAGGGGCAAGAAACCGGAGTTGGTAAAGAGTGATTCGAAATAGCGGTCCCAGAACGGGGCGTACCGTTCCTTGAACGCGACATAGAGGGGCCTTCGCTCCCCCGAATGCTTGTGCTCGAAGATGAATTGGCTCAGGTCGGCAGCGGTGATTGTTTCATGATCATGCTGCAATCTCGAACGAAATATCGCGCCCAGCAGAAACGATCCGAACGCGAGGTTGTCGATCGGGGAATCGAGAAACTTCAGAAGACCGAGCAGTTCGCCGATCGCCTTGCGGGTGCGGATATCCAGCGTGCTAAACGGAACAAATTCATATCCCTGCTCGTTAAGCCATCCGCTGACCTTGACGACGTCCTCGTTCTCGGGAGTGAGGATGGCGAGATCGCGAAGTCTGAATCCGCGGATAAGGCAGTCCTTCACGATCCTGAGAATCAGATCCCTTTCGGGCCGCTCCTCGGTTCTTCCCTCGAAGATGAAGGTTTCAACGACCCCCTTTCCCTTTGCGGCAGGTCTCGGCTTCTGTTTGAACGTCGCAAGGCCGCTTGCCTGAGCCGCGCCCGACATCACCTGCAGGGGGACAATACCATGGAAGACCTCTTTTGTGAAATCGAGGATCTTTTGTCCGCTCCGATAGTTCGTCTCGAGCGTAAGCAGCTCCTTCGGCGCTGAAGGGAAGTATTTTCCGTCGATCAGGTCTCTCATGATCCGCCAATCGGCGCCGCGGAATCCGTAAATAGATTGTTTCATGTCCCCCACAACAAACAGGCTGCCGGATGAGGAGAGCGAATTCTCGATCAGCGGTGCCAGGGTTTGCCATTGGATCGGCGACGTATCCTGAAATTCGTCGATCAGGTAATGATGGATCTTTTCTCCCAGAGAGATATAGAGGTCCGGTACCGCTCCTTCCCGCACGAAGTTTGCGAGCTTGAGCGTAATGTCGCCGAGGTCAACCCGGCCTTCACGCCGTTTGATCCGTTCGACAGTGTCGGTGAGTATCCTGTGCGTCTCGATGTAGGGCTGAAAATACGTCTGGGCGTGGAGAACGATGAGGTCTTGCCGCAGTGACTCGATCTGCGCACGAAGCGGTTCCACGGCTTTTGTGAATTTCGCAAACTCGATCTGCGGCGATTTGCTCTTCGTCGCAACTGAATCGGGGAACTGGAGGTCAATGAGGCGGTCGATCTTTTCCGCCTGCGCTTCGATCCTGTATTTGACAAAGTGGGCCGACGGCACGACCTTTGACCGGTCGATCATCATTCCGACCTCTTCTACCAGGCCGCAGAGTTTTTTTCCTTTCTCCAGGTATTCGATCGAGCGATCTTCCTGCACCAGCGGACGCGCCGTTGAGACAATTTTGGCGTACAGGTTCTTCACCTGTTTCGAGAGTTCCTTGTACGGATTCCAATAAAATTTTGCATCGCCCGAGCGAAACAGGAAGACGCGGAATGCCAGATATTCCAGGAGTTTCGCCTCATGGGACCCCTGCTCGATCTTCCCAGCAAATGCATCAAACGCCTCGTCGAGCAACGGCCTGCTGTCGATCACGATATCGAACCCGGGCGAAAACCCAAACTCAAGGGCGGAGGCTTTGAACACTTTTGCAAGGAAGCTGTCGATCGTCTGCACCTGGAATTCCGAATAGCGGTCGAGCACCTGCTCCAGTATTTCGTTCGCGCGGGCTTGAATCTCTCGGTCATTCATGGAGAGGAGCGGGCGGAGATCTTCGAGGGCATCAGGGAGGCCCAGGGCTGCTTCCTTGAGCAATCCAAGGACCCGCCGCTTCATTTCCACCGCGGCATTGTTGGTAAAGGTGATGGCGAGGATATTGCCGAGGCCGTTATGCGGAATGTGTTTCGAGAGAAGAAGCTGTGCCAGCCGGTGCGTCAGCGTAGTGGTCTTCCCCGAGCCCGCAGAGGCATCAACCACCGTCACGAGAGGAAATTTGAGTTCAGTATCTTTGGGAAGGAGTGTCGGCATGAATAAAAAGAATGAGATTCCCGGAATTTGCGCGAAGAATGAGATTCCCAGAATCTGAGCGAAGCGCTTGCGTGGCAGATTCCGGGGAATCTGGTTTCCGGGGAATCCGGAATCTAGCGCACGACTTCTTCGACGGCGAGGCTGTAGCGGTACTTGTCGAAATAGATATTGATCCCCCCGTATTCGAGCTCCCCCCGCTGGAAGTCTACGTTGTCCGACCGCATGGAGCTCTTGGGCGGGTTGAGTTCCTGGTTGTGATCGCTGTTCGCTGCCATCCGGTACTGATCAAGGCCGCCGAAATAGAAGTCACGGATCTCTTTTCGCTGATCTTCAGGCCCCTTGAAGTATTGCATTGCGAATATTCCCATGTAGGGATCGACCGGCACCCAGCCGTACGGCAGAACATAGATCTCGGCCCAATCGTGAATCGTCTTCCCTCCGGGGATGGTCAGCCAGCCTGATTGCCACCGGGCCGGAATGCCGTTCCCGCGGCAGAGCGTAACAAAGAGAAGAGCCGCCTGTCCGCAATCGCCGTATCTCTTTGTGAGGCAATAGTCGCTGATATTCCTGATCGTCGAGTATTCCAGTGCGTAGCTGTACTTGATATTCTCCGAGATCCACTCATAGAACTTCTTCGCCTTCACCAGCGCGTTTGTATCGTTTCCAGCCAGTTCCTGAGAAAGCCTTTTGATCTTGTCTGTAAAGACAACATGCGGGCCTTCGCTTGTATAAGATTTGTAAAACGCACTCGTCATATCGTAGAGCTGCACGGCTGCGGGTTGAAGGTCGAACCAGATGCCGAATGTGGTGTACTCGTATTCAATCCGGAACTCCGTCGGTTTTGTTTTCTCCGTTTTCTGTTCAAGCACGACGCTTCGTATGGGCGATTCGTGTTCATCGACGCTCACGACGGGCCTCGAGGTGGTCAGCAGCCTGAAGCTTATCTGATGGGGAAACGCTCTCGGAATGGGAAACCAGGCGCGGACTGTCTCTCCGGCCGCGATCGCATCCGCTCCGAGCGTTATGGTCATCGTGTTGCGGAATATCTTCGGGAGGACAAACGGCGCACGCCGCTCCGTGGCTGCCTGCTTGATGGTCCTGACGGCATTCAATGTCGATTGTTCGAATTGCGAAATATCCCGCGGGGTGAGTCTGCGGGATTCAAGCTCGGGATAGCGAAAAAAGAGGTTGCTGATGCTCGGGCCGACGAAGTACTGAACGCTATCAATCAGCCTGAAATCGAGCCGCCCCTCGGCGATCCATTGCTCATATTCGGTTTCTGTTATGCTCTTTACCTCCGACTGAAGGCGCTCAAAGAGCCTCTCTTTTGAGAGGGAGTAGTCCATCCGAATCCGGTCGAGCCTGTCGAGCTCGAACTCCAGCTGCTTACGGATTTCAGGATAAGGAGAGGAGATCTGAAGAGCGAGGGCCGTCCCAAGGACTGTTGTTGCTTCGATGAAACTCCCGGCTTCCTCCAACTTAGCTGCTTTTTCAATTGCAGGCGAAACCGGAATTTCTTGAGAAAGGAGAATGAGGGGAAAGACAAGAACGGAAATCAGGAAACGCCAAACTGCCATAACTGAGGTTCCTCCTTGATGAGCAGGAGAAAAATAGGGAATGCGGAGGTGAGGCGCAACAAGAGGAATGACGAATATGGTTCAAAGTTTCAGGTTCAAGGTTCAACGTGGGTGGCCATCAACCTTGAACTTTGAACATTGAACAAGGAACTCCTTCAAGCCAACACCTCGGTCTTCATCTGCCCCACATCGTAGAACCGATTCTCGTATGCTTTGAGATCGGCGCGGGAGATCTCGACGCGACAGACGGAATGAACCTGAACACCCACGAACGCCTGATCCTCAAAGTGAGAACAGAGGCAGGAGATGGCAGCCACATGATTCAGATACGGCTGAACCCAGTCCTGCTGATCGAGAGCCTGAAGAAAATCGTAGAGATTCTGTTTGAGCCGATAGAGTGACGCCGGGTCCTGAACCTGTTGGTCGGTAAACTGTTCCGATTCCAGCGTGAAGCTCATTTGTTTCACGGCCGGATCGACGATGACCTTTTTGACAAGATGAAAATAGTCATGGGAAGATCGCTTGAGGCGGTTTATCTGCCAGGAATCGGAAATATCGACGCCCGCCCCTTGTTTCAATTGTTGCAACTCTTCCCTCAAGTGAGGCGACTCGACTGCATGTTTCAGAACAGAAAGGAGCCCCTTGGATGCCGATACACGTTTATCCTGATCAAAGAATTCCTTTCCTTTTGTTGCCTCAAGCTTCTTCTTCAGGTCGCGATCGTATCGTTCGTCATCTCCCGGCAGGTCATTTCCCGTGACCTCTTTGTAGACGCGACGGACCTCATGCTTATCCACTTCTTCCGCAAGAATCATCCAACTGCGGGTGGGATTGGCAAATGCCAGCGAATCCTTCAGGAAAGGTTTCATTGAGGCGAAGTCGAAGAGTTC
>DATDRF010000107.1:0-17644 GCA_035291905.1 Bacteroidota bacterium | reverse complement strand
TAGGATATCCGCGATCGACCCTCAAGACCCCGCGTTAAAGGATATGAGGGAGAGGTTGAGCAGTCGCTGGGGAGATTGAGATCAGATTGGGGAACCGACTCCATTCATGTGCGGCTTGACTTTCGATTGGGAATTGGATATTTTTGGATGTTTTTCGGGGGCGCAAGCCGGACTTGGTACTATTGGATCAATCCTCATCAGGAGGTGTTCGGGCCCTTAGTCCCAAAATATCCCGTGAACGCTTCTCAGAGAGCGGCTGATATTTTGAGGATCCCGCCGCAGGCGGGACCCGGATTAGCGGATCGATTCTCGGGCCCTTAGTCCCAAAATATCCCGTGAACGCTTCTCAGTGAGCGGTTGATGTTTTGAGGATCCCGCCGCAGGCGGGACCCGGATTAACCGGATCGATTCTTGGGCCCTTAGTC
Organism: Bacteroidota bacterium; assembly: GCA_035291905.1. GTDB lineage: Bacteria > Bacteroidota > Ignavibacteria > UBA10030 > UBA10030 > JACPLA01. The sequence goes on along the minus strand of DATDRF010000107.1, from coordinate 17,219 downwards.
CCAAAATATCCCGTGAACGCTTCTCAGAGAGCGGCTGATATTTTGAGGATCCCGCCGCAGGCGGGACCCGGATTAACCGGATCGATTCTTGGGCCCTTAGCTCAGTTGGTTAGAGCAGCGGACTCATAATCCGCTGGTCGCAGGTTCGAGCCCTGCAGGGCCCACGGAATTTCCGCTATGGAATTCAATCTGTTGTCTTGATGTGAGAAAGCCTGTATCGGAAAAAATAACCTGAAAGGGTAGTTTTTTCCTGAACTCTTGGATGGAGGGGGCAAAAAAGGGCTGATAGGGGGTTCCCTGGTGGGCGATCTTGTGGTACAAGGATTGAATGTTACTTGGCATCTATTGTTCTTTTTGAAGCGAGAGACTTAATTCACCCCGTTAAACCCAACAAACAATCCTTAAGGAGGATTCCATGGGTCAACAGCAACTTCTGCTTATCATCCTTGGCGTTATCATTGTCGGTATCGCCATCGCGGTCGGTCTGAGCATGTTCACTGCACAGAGCGTCGGTGCAAACCGTGACGCTATCATTTCCGACCTCACGAACCTGGCAGCCAGCGCATACCAGTACCGCATTCGTCCGACGACAATGGGCGGCGGCGGTGGATCATACAGCGGCTACGCAATTGCGCCTTCACTCGTATCCAATGAAAACGGATCATACACCGTCGCAACAGCCGGAACGGCCACGGCCATCGGCTTCACCGGTACGTCTGCTCAGTACACGACAGACAGTGTGACCGGAACGTATGGAGCGGACGGAAAGCTGAGCGGTTCATTCAGCTTTGCAGGTCCGAACTTTGCCGGAACATAATCTGGCTCAAAGCAGTCGATGATTCAACCAGCGCCCCGGCCAAAAGTCGGGGCCTTGTGTTTTTTTTGCATTTATCCGCAAATTTTTTTGTTTCATATTGCTAATGAGACCAAAAGAGAGTAAGTTACCGATGTGGAAATCTCGGTTCCACGTGCAGGGGATGAAGCGAAAGTACTTCCACCACCGAATACCTCTTGCAGAACTGGATTTGAATTGAATGGCCACTGTTCGCATAGTTGATGCCGACAAAGAAGACCGCAGGCAGCGCGTCTTAGTGATAGCCCTCTTTGCCTTCGGAATTCTCGGGATCTCCTACCTCGTTTACGATTACGTTCGCATCATCAATCACGTTGCTCTCCCCGAAGATCCCAGCCTTATAGACCCCGTCGTCCTGCAATGGAAACAGGAGGGACTGGTTTCCTCTTTCGATTCAAAGAACGGGCTCCTCGTTGTGAACGAACAGAAATGGAACTCGCGGGACAGGGAGTCGAAGGTCGGGATTATCGTCCAGCTCGCGCGCTACTGCGCTCAAAAGAACAACTCTCCCTCATGGGCGTTCAAAGTTGTAGGGATGAGTTCGCAGCTAACGTTGGGAGAAATGGGCCAGGCGGGCCTGGTGGTTCAGTAAGGAAAACTTGGTATGGGCCAACAACAACTGCTCATTGTCGTCCTTGTGATATTTATCGTGGGCCTCACGGTCTGGACGGGTGTCCGACTGGTTGGTTCGATCAATCAGTCGAATGAGAGGGACATGGTCCTTCATCAAATCAACGTCTTGGTGGGTGAGGCAAAGAAGTACGCCGGCGCGCCGAAGAGCACAGGGGGCGGAGGCGGAAGTTTCACCGGATTCACTCCCATCAACAGGCTGACGAATACGTCTCGCATCCGCGTCTACATGACCACGGGCGACAACTGGATTCTCTTCCAGGGATACGGAAGCACCGAGGGGTGGGACGGAACAACACCCGTCGCTGTAGTAGCGCAATACGAAATGACCACGGGTACATTCTCGACGATCTCCAACATCAACTGACCCTCCGGCAGGCTTCCCCGCCTGTCTTCTGAAAGCTTTTCTTCGCCTCTCGCGCCCAATCCTGTGCCGTTCAACGACTTGACAGAGTAGGGGAAAAACCGTATTATTCGTTCTGCATACGCCAACATCTTCTTAGGGTATTACTTTTGAGGGGATTGCATGCCTGAATACAGAATCGAGGGAGTGACCCCTTCCGGCAAAACCGTCGCGGGAGCGATTACCGCAGACAACAAGAAGTCTGCAAGGCAACGCGCCGACGAGATGGGCCGGGAAAAGAAATTCAAGGTCACCGGTGTTTACGAGCGTGCCAACTTCCTGTATCGTGTCCAGAAGGGAAATGACAAGCCCATCGATGGTGAGCAGAAGGCCTACTCGAAAGAAGAGGTCACGCAGGCTCTCGAGAAGATGGGCTACAAGGTCGTTTATGTCCGGAAGAAACTCTTCGGAAATAAGCAGACAGCGGCGCCCGCCGTCGATGTGATCACCTTCGTTCGTGTCAGTGCCGACCTTATGCGGCAAAAACTCCCTTTCAACGAGGTGCTGCAGCTGCTGGTCAACGATATCGACAATCCGGCGCTGAGAGAAGCGGTGAAAGAGATCAACAGTGAATTGAAACAGGGAAAAGACTCCGAAAAGGTGTTTCAGAAGCAATCTATCGTGTTCGGGAAGTTCACCGCGAACATGCTCGGCCTAGCCTCCAAAAGCGGCAATATGGCCGAAATCTATGACGCCACCGCAAAATTTCTGGAAAGAAACGCGGAATTCAAGCGGAACTTGAAATCGGCTCTGATCATGCCGATGGTGACTCTGGTTGTGTTGATGCTCGCAGTGCTGTTTTATGTCGCCTACATCTTTCCCGCAACGGCCGAAGCCTTCGAGAAGATGAAGATCGACCTTCCGCCTATGACCAAGGCATCGCTTGCTGCCAGCCGTTGGCTTACAAGCAACATGCTTCTGATCCTCATTGCTTTGGCGATACCGGCAGTCCTGGTGTGGAGATTCGTCTCGTCAGAGCGGGGGAAATTTCTTATCGACCAGTACATCATCAAGATCCCCGTTATTGGGACTCTGCTCCATAAGACCGCCATCGAAATTTTCTGCCGCGTCTTCTATGCCCTGTACAGCGGCTCAGGCGAGAATATCGACGTTATCAGAATGTCTGCAGAAGCATGCGGTAACAAGTACATGGATCACCAGATCAAAACCATCGCGATCCCCCTGATGATTGAAAAAGGAAAAGGCCTTGTTGAGGCCTTCGAAGCGACCGGTGTTTTTACAAAGACCGCCCTTTCCCGATTTGCCTCCGGAGCAGAAACCGGAACGGTGAAGGCGACCGCCCTTCAGCTTGCAGAGTATTATGAGAAGGAAACAACCTACCGCCTGAGGAATGCAATCGAAGTTATCCAGGTCTTTGTCTCCATGATCATCATGGTGGTGTTGATGGCCCTGACGGTCGTATCGTCCGAAACGGCAACCGTGCGTCCGAAGGCGCCGGGAACATTCATTCACTATTTGCCATTCTTCTAGAAGAGTGAACTTGTCACAGGTGAGCACCCATGCCTGAAATAGATATAACTGATAAAATCGGTTACACGCTTCTGAAAAAAGGAATCATCGATTTTGAGACGCTTGAAAAGTCTCTCAAGATGAAGGATTCCGACGAGAATAAGAAGAACAGGAAGAACCTGGGACAGATTCTTGTCTCGGAGTTCGGTGCCGACCATGATGCGGTCTTCCGGGAAGTTGCCAACCTGTATGCCTTCCGCGAGATTTACCTCAACGACGAGAAGATCGATGACGCACGCGTGGCGTTTATCAAGAAATTCGTTGATGCCCTGCCCGATCAGCAGCGGGACATGATGATCCAGGCGAAGATGCTTCCGTTCAAGTACGACGAGCGGCAGACCGACAAGCTGATCATTGTTGCAGCCGACCCGACGGACAAGAACCTCCCTGTCGTGGCCCGAAGTTTCAACGTGAAGAAGTATGAGATATGCTATGTGCGCCTGAAAGACCTTCAGGGATTGATGGAAAAGGTTGCCCCGGCCCAAAACGAGTTCCTCAAACTGTTGAAAGACAGCGAAATCACCGTGGACGAGGGTGATGGGGGAGGCGGAGGAGGAGATGGAGAGGTCGACGAAGATGCTCTGCAGGCCGAGATCACCAAGTCCGCAATTGTCAACCTGTTCGAAGGATGTCTGGTCGAGGCCGTTCGGAGGGGCGTGAGCGACGTTCACATCGTCGCGGCGGAAGGAAACAAGACGAACTTCATGTTCCGCGTGGACGGGAATCTTCAGGTCTGGCACTGCCAGGATAACACAATGCCTGAGGCGGTGCTTGCCGTGGTGAAAGACCGCACGAAAAACGTCGACCGGTTTGAACGTGAAATGTCGCAGGACGGCTTTATCCAGCGTGTCGTTGACGGCCATCAGCTGCGGTTCCGTGTTTCCATTATGCCCATCGTGACCACGGAGTTCAAGCACAAATTCGAAAGCGTGGTTATCCGCGTCCTCGATGACAGGAAGGTTATCACCGACCTCAACAAGCTGGGTCTCCAGGGGCCGGCAAAGGACTTCTTCTACAAGGCCATTAGCAAGCCGCAGGGTATCATCATCCTGACGGGACCTACGGGGTCAGGTAAATCGACGACCCTCATTGCGGCCCTGTATCAGGTGATCGACCCCACCGTGAACGTACTGACGGTCGAGGAGCCTGTGGAGTATATCATCAAAGGTGCGCGCCAGCTGAAGATCGGGCCTAAGATGGGATTCGAGCAGGCAGTCCGCGGTATTCTCCGTCACGACCCGGATATTGTGCTCGTCGGTGAAATGCGCGATAAGATCACGGCGGAGACCGCGATCAAAATGGCGAACACGGGTCACCTGGTTTTCTCTACACTTCACACGAACGATGCTCCCAGCTCCGTAGCCCGTCTGTACAAGATGGGTATTGAGCCGTTCCTTCTTGCATATGCCATCAACATCATCGTGGCGCAGCGGCTTATCCGAACGCTCTGCAAAGTCTGCAAACAGCCGGTCCCCGAAAGCGATAAGGCGGGATTGCTGAAGTTCGGTTTTTCGGAAGAGGAGCTTGCTCAGCACACGATCTACGAAGCCGTCGGTTGCGACAAGTGCGGCGGCGGGTACAAGGGGCGCGCCGCTATCCACGAAGCGCTCTATTTCAGCAAGGGAATCAAGAATATTATCCTGGGTGCGGGTGATAAGATCGACGAGAATGCCATTCGTGAGCAGGGGGCAAAAGACGGTATGTGGACTCTGCGCCGATCGGGGATGGAGCGGATGATGGAAGGAATCACGTCTCTCGAAGAGGTTGTATCGACCACCGTCGAAGAAGATTAGAGTCCAAGGTTGTAGGTCGGAATGATATTCCGACTGCTGTGATGATCAAGCCGGATCGACATTCAGGCTTTAAAACGAAAAGGCCCGCGAAAACGCGGGCCTTTGTGTTTACTGACAGCCGATAGCTGAGAGCTGATTGCTATCCCCCTTTACTCATACCATTCGATGATCCTGTACGCCAGCAACTTATTGATCCACCTCGCCTGTTCAAGGGCCTCGCTGCTGTAGTTCATGCTCACGTTGCCTCTCATGTAGAAGGCGCTCCCCGCGCCGCCCGACATGATCAGTCCGCCGTAGATCTCCGGGGTACCGACTGAGGCGGTCACGCGGATCATGCTCTCGTCGCCGTAAGCGATGACCAGTCCGTGCCACTTGAATGTCCCCGCAAGTGTGAGGTCGCCGTGAACAACCAGAATGCCCCAGCCTTCGCAATTGCCAGTAAACTTCACGGCTACCGTTGTGTCGGGCGTCCAGCAAACGACAATTTTCGGATCCTCCGGTGAACCCCACGTTATGTCTGCGTTGATCGGCGAGTCCGCCTGAGTATAGCGGTAGTCGTAGTTGCTGAGATACTCCTGCACGTAATCGAGAGGATTCGAGGTTGTCGTATCGACGGCAACTCCGCCGACTACGCCGGTAGAACCGCCGTTGTCCATGACCGTCGTGGAGTCTCCCGAGGTCATAACCGCAACGCCGGGTTTGCCGGGATCGCCGGTGAGAGAACCGTCTGAATCATGGTCACGTCCGTCGATCTTTGCCGAACCTTGCATCTTGAAATCAACAGGCGTTGCGCGGATCCCGACAGCGGAGTTGACCATAGGGTACGGTTTTGAGTACCGATAGAGCTTCAGCCGCATGTAGTAGGTCGATTCGGCGAACTGCGAGTAGGAATCCATATAGATCGTGTCAAGCGTCGCGCCTGAATCAACCTCGGTGTAGAATGTTCCGTCATTGAATTCGCCCTCAAGTCTCCCCGTGATCGAGAGTCCCCGGTCGATGGCGCGCAGCCGCGCATGCACCGCTGTGCGGGCAAGGTTCCTCGCAGACGCGTACTTGTGATAGCCCACCTGCTGCTCCGTCGCGGCGGTGCCGGAGTTCCTGAGATTGATTCCGATGACGGCAAAAGCTGCCCCGAGTCCCAAAACAAGAAGTAATGCTGTTCGTCCCATGGTTCTCTAGCCTCTCTTAGTAGCTCAACCCCATGTTGCGGGGATAAATCAGTTTCTGCCAGGTAATGGAATAGTAGGTCGTATCGATGGCGCTCCCGGCCGGCTCACGCCCCTCCATGACAAACGTGACCCAAACCGCGTAGATTCTCGGAAGCGAGTCCGAAGGTACCGGCGAAGGAAACTGATTGTAGTCAATGTTGTAGTATTTCAAGTTGAACCGTGTCGTACCCCATAACTGCATGATCTCCCCGTTCGAGTCTTTTCGATACAATGGGAAGTCTGCGACATTCATGGTCGCTGCGGCCTCCTCTTTTGTCCCTATGCGGTATTCGATCTCATCGACCGTCCCGGTGTTCCCCAGGTCGGACCTGAATTTGATGCTCGTCGAGTCTGCGGCTTTGATCTTCTCCGTGGTCGCGTGGTAGCCGATCTTGGCGAAGTCGTATTCGATCTGGTGGGCCAGCTGCACGGCATTTCGCTGGGTTATTTGGGTGAACGAATTCGCATACATCGCCGTGTTCAGGCCTGTCTGCACGCGGCCGATGGTGAGGACGAGGACTCCGAACAGGAGAACGGAACCGATCATATCGAGCATATTGGACATAGTATCTCTCTAGAAGTATCGGCGATAGACGGAAAAATCTCTCATAACCTGGGGGATGATATTCCCCTCGTCGTCTTTGTGCATGTTGTCGTTGTACACGTAGACCGTGATCCGCTTGTAGAACGTCTGGGTCGCACTGCGGGTATCCGGGTCGTCCTCATAAACGTAATCGATGGAGTCGACAATCGTGAATTGCCATCCCAGGGCGTTTGTGATTCGTCTTTTGTATTTGTGATAGTCATCCACATCGTCGAACTTGGTCAGGGAAGAAAAAGTGAGATCATAGCCGCCTATCAGAGGAAGGCTCTCACCGAAATTGGAGCCAAAACCCGACGCAACAGTCATATCAGAGTAGTTGTAGATCTTGGTGCTGATGGCCTTTTCATCGAACCATTTTGTAAGGATCTCATCCAGCATAAATTGGGCAAAAGCATGGGCATTCATCGCCATCTCAGACTCAAGGCTCAGGGCCATCGTGTTGATAATGGTTCCGTTGATGCCCAAAGCGAGCGTGGAGAGCATCGCAAAAGCCGCGATGACAAGCATCATCTGTCCCGTGTTCATACCCTTGCCCTTTGATTCTTTTTGATTGCCGGGGGAACCCTAAATCCCGTCATAAACATTACCCAAAACCGCACGAAAAGTCAATACAACCGGATGACGCCGCGCACACGGTTTCTTGCTACAAACTCAAGGATCATCCCTATAGAGGAGCAACTCTAATGCCCGAAAAGAAACTCCTCGAAAACCAAGAATTTGCATGTTTTTTGGTGCAAGGATGTCTCTGAACTGATCATTGCGGTAAAAACATCCAGATGGAACAAACAAATTGAAACAGATTGTGCGATAATGAGTCGGTTGACTTTTGACGTAACGATTTGTAATATCATCGCAAGTCGTTCACGAGGAGACCATTAATATCACTGGAGAGGGATATGAAACTTGTTAGGTGTTGGATGGCTGTCTTTTTTCTTATTGTCTGGTTCAATCAAGCTTTTGCGCAACTTGCCAGCCTGCCTACGTTCGACAATTTTTCCTACACCGCAGGAACAACTCTCGATGGGCAAGGCTTTTGGCAGTTAAGCACTTCCGGAACCAACAAAGACACCATAGCTGATTTTAGTCTTAACTATTCAGGTTATCCATTCTCAGGAGTCGGCAAAAGTGTGCGCATGGGGACGGACCGAGAGGCCCTCGGCTATGGCATCGTAGAAGTTGCTTCGGGCCCTATCTACTACTCTTTCATGTTCAAAGCTGATAGCTCCTCACTGACCGGCTCGGCCATTCTATGTCTTTCCAGCGTAGGATCCTCTGAAAGATTTGCAGTGGTGTATCTTAAGGACACGGGCTCCGACTGGCATATTGGTTTGCGCAAGAGTTCAGCGGGAGTTAATCCGATTTATGTAACAAGCAAGAATCTCGCAAAAACGGACACTCACGTAGTAGTCGTTAAGTATGTGTTTCTGGGGACAGATATTGACCAGAATGACAGTCTCTATTTGTGGGTAGATCCCGTGCTCGGTTCATCGGAACCTGCAGCAGACATTGCAATGACTGATGGCGCAACGGGTGATGCCCCGGATTTCGACTTCGTGGAATTGCTGGAGCAGGTTGTCGGTTCAAACAATGAGCTGGACTCGACATATCTCTACGTCGACGGTTTGAGGATAGCGACTACGTGGTCTGAGGCTCCGATGCCTGTCCAGATGCTCGCGTTTGAGGCTGCTGCAAATCGACTTGATGTCGGTCTGCGTTGGTCCACAGCAACGGAGGCCAACAACTTCGGATTCGATGTGGAACGGCGAGCTATTGGCGAAGAGAGTTGGCAGAAGGTTGGATTCGTGCAGGGATGGGGGACATCGACGGAACTCAGAGAATATGCGTATGTCGATGCAGGCCTTTCAGCGGGCCGATACGCCTATCGGATCAAACAGGTCGACCTTGACGGCACCTTCACGTATTTCACTGCAACCGAAGTTGAGGTGGGCGCTGCACCCAAGGAGCTTGCACTTGAGCCCAATTATCCGAATCCGTTCAATCCTGCGACTCAGATCTCTTTCACTGTCCCTGAAGACGGAAAAGCGGTCTTGAAGGTCTACAACATGCTCGGCCAGGAGGTCGCAGTACTGTTTGACGAAGTTGCAGAGGCCGGAAAGCTTTATCAAAAGACATTCGATGCATCATCGCTTCCGACTGGTGTTTACGTCTCCCGTCTCGAATACGGAGGCCGGGCGGTGATGAGGAAGATGTTATTCGTCAAATGACCGTTTTCAAATGAGAATAATCCCGTGTTCTCCACGGGACTGTTTGTCAAGTAACCTTCAGCGGTCAGCTGTCAGCTTTCAGTTATCGGTGCCACCTCGATGTGAGGTGGCATTTTTTTTGCCACATATCAGAGGTCCCATCCGCTTGCGCCATGCCATCGTTTGGACTTCAGCCTTGTTGGCCACATCAGAAGTCCGAAATCCGCTCAATGCCACGCCTCAGTTGATTTCGGACTTCGGGCTTAATGGCCAACCTCTTTCCTCAAATTTCGCGCGAAAACCTCGGTTTTTGAGGAAAACTGTACTCTGGGTACCTCACTTTGTCCCTTGTCACAGAGCTAGGGAGTTGAAATCATTGGAAAAGTACAAACCACTGCATTTTCTCCTTTAAGAGAGTTGCATTTTCGTCTGTGATTTCTTATTATCGTGCTCGTTGGGAAGTCTGCGTCTCCCTAATTCACGGATCCCATTCTCTTTTGGAGTCTCAATGGCAGTAGATCCGAAAGCCCAGCCGGCCGTAGCACCCCCCAAGCCGGCAACGCCGCAGCCCCATGCCGGTGCAGTTGACCCATCGCCCATTATTGCGGAAGCCAACAAGATCTTAAAGGACACCACTGCCCAACTGCCGAAGACCGTCCAGGGCCTTGAACGGCAGATGATGATCGGTGATTTGATCGGCAGGATGGACGAGGGGCTCAAGGAAAAACTCCGCAATTGCATGAACTACTTCCTGACGAAGATGTTCTCGAATAATGCTTCGGACATCGATATGGGGGGTTACGGCAGTCAGGGACATGTTTGGTACCGTGTGTTCGGTAATAAGAAGCCTGATCCGACGCTGGGAAAATATTCGCCGGACGAAACGAATGTCCTGGTTCAAAGCGTCATTGGTGACCGCCAGCGAAGTTTTCTCTACGAAAACAGGAATCTCGACTTCTCCCACATGTTGTTCCTTGAAAACGGCGAATTCAGACGTTTTCGTGCGGATGCTTATTTCGACCTCGATCAGCTCGCTCTGAACATGCGGGCAATCAACAATACCGTCCGTCCTATCAAGGGAATGGATTTACATCCCAACGTGGCAAAGGTCCTCAGCCTTGCCCACACAAAGGAGGGGATGTGTCTCGTTACGGGAATCACGGGATCGGGCAAGAGCTCGACCCTTGATTCGATCATCGACGCCAACAACCATTCTGTTGACGGCCACATTGTCATTATTTCGTCGCCTATTGAGTATGTCCATAAGTCCGACCGGTGCATTATTCGTCACCGGGAAGTCGGTAGAGATGTCCTTTCCTTCAAGGAGGGCGCTGTGCAGGCCCTTCGTCAGGACCCTGACATCATCATGATCGGTGAGCTGCGCGATCCCGAAACGATTCTGACTGCTCTGGAAATCACCGACTCCGGTCACAAGGTGTTTTCAACTCTGCACACTGCTTCGGCGGTGGAGAGCATCGACAGGATCATCGGTGAGACTCCCCCCGCGGAGCAGGAGCGCGTTCGTAACCGTTTGGCAGATACGCTGAGATGCGTTATTTCGCAGAAACTGATCCCGAGTCTGGACGGGAAGCGTGTCCTTGCGAAGGAGATACTGCTCGGAGCGCCTTCGGTGCGGGCTGCGATCAAGAACAACAACACCAGCGAAATTTACCAGATGATTTCGGAGGGATCCGAGGGAGGCATGATCACGATGGAGCAGGATCTCAAGCGGCTCTATATGCAGAAGAAGATCTCGCTGGAGAACGCGATCAATTATTCAAACAACAAACGTCGCATACAGCAGTTGCTTCAAGTCCAGGCAGCTCCTGAAGGGTAGGCATGGTACTTCACGTTATCCTATCACCAGAGAGGACCAACTAGTCCATGGCATACCAGGCCGGCCAAGGCAGGACAGCAGTTGCACTGTTCGTCGATGGCCTTGAACTCAAATTCGTTCAGCTCGCGTTGAAGGGTGGGACGGTTCAGCTTCGCGACTTCAAGTCGGCTACCCTCGTTCAGAAGTTTGAAGAAAAGGTTGCCGCCTCTGCAGCCCCGGAGGAAGCCGGGGGGTTTGGTGAACTTGCATCGGACACCTTCGCGGCGCCGGCTGCAACAGAAGCGGGCGGTGGAGAGAGCAATACGAATGCCTCCATCCTTCTGGGCATCCTTGGCGATCTCCCTTCGGCGAAATACGAACTCTCGTTCGCGCTCAGTGAACCCGCCGTCACCTATCACGAATTCGATACCGATTTCGGCCTCAAAGGAGACAAGCTCAAGAAGCAGCTCGTGACAGAGCTTGCCGCCATGAGGGCTGCTCCTCCCGAAGTTGATTCGATCGACACCATTCCTACATCCGCCGGCGGACTCCTTTCCATCACAAGGGAAGACGGCCTGAAGTTGTACGACCTCCTGGTCGAGATCAAGCCGTTCCTTGAGAAGAGACTTCCCTCCCTGAAGATCATTGACAGTGCAGACGTTGCACTGATGAACTTTGTCCGTTCAAGCTATCAGGTGCAGGAAGAGGAGATCACCGTCATCGCTTACGTGGGGAACGAGTTCACGCGGCTCATCTTCATGCAGGGAAGCAACTACCTGCATTTTGCCCCAATTATCAGCGAAGGTTACAATTCCCCCAACATCGAGAACACGCTCTACAGCCGTATTCTCCTTGAGCAGGATAATATCGCCCTGAGCAGGATCGATCGGATCCTTCTTGCCGGCGACGGCCACAAGGTGAACCTGAGAGAGGCTCTTGCTCCCCAGTTTGCCAGCGCCGCCGTGGAATACCTGACCTCGGCAGAAATAGATGTGAGCGACTTCGAAGGATCTGTCGGGGCGACATTGTCAGAGTACGCCATTCCCATTGCAGCTGCCTGGCGAACCCTCCAGCCCTCGCACCCGGGGTTCTACGATATCAACCTCATGCCGAATGCGATTCTGGAGGAGCAGAAGGCCTTCAAACTCGCATGGCACGGCTGGTTGTTGGCCGCCCTCAGTCTCGTCTCCATCGTGTTCTTCTATACCTCGATCCTTTCAAGAAGCCAGGAAATCAGGGCTGCCCAGGAGCTCTTGCGAAGGCGACAGACGGAGTTCCGGGACCTGGAGGTGTTGCGGCAGCAGAGGGATACCCTGATGAACGGCATTGCACGTTTCTCGACCGCCGCAGCCGTCTATGATTCCATAGCTCCGGGCGGCGACCGGTGGAGCCGAATTCTTCACTATCTCTCCAACAGCGTAGAGGATCTGAATTCGCTCTGGATCTTCAAGATTCAACAGGCTCCGAACAACCCGAGATCTCTCACAATCACAGGCCGCTCGATCTATCGTACCCGTATCCCGCGTTTGGCGAGCCTGTTCGAAAAGGCGACTCTGAAGGCAGTAAGGATCGTGCCGATCCGGGAAAAGATCGTGTACGAGTTTGATCTTCAGGTCGACCAGATCGACAAAACAGACTTCATTGTCCCGCCGAAATCCAGGACGGGAGGATGAGGAGCCGCCATGTCATATAAAATTCGAAATACCATCGTTCTCGGAGTCTTCTTCTTCCTGATCTCAGGCGGCGGATTCGTGTACTGGAACTTCATCCAGCCGAAGCAACTGGACTCAGCGCAGAACACGATTCGGGATCTGGAACGACAACTTCAGGAACTGCCTGCCATCCTCGAGCAGGTGAAGGCCCTGACGATAACATATTTCGACGTCAGGCGGAAGTACGATTCGCGGAGCAAAGAGATACCCGAGACGGACATCACATCGCAGTCCTATGCATATATGAGCCGCGGGATCGATCAGGCGGGCGACGTGAAGTTCAACATGGAGTATATGGGATCCCAGGAGTTGGCAAACTGGGGATACAATTCGTACTCCTTGCGCGATGGAGAGGCGACGTTCGGAAGCCTGTACAAGTTTGTCTATTACCTGGAAAACGGGAAGCGCCTCTACAAGGTCAACTCGCTCATTCTTGATCAACGCGAGGAGATAAACAGCGAGACGCAGGAGGTTCGAAAGTGGGTGGCATTTACCATGGAGCTCCATGCGTACTACACGAGGATACCGGAGCTCTCCACCTCGCTGGCTGCGAAGTCTCTTGGCGTCGCCCGTGCTCCGTTTGATCCGTTCAGTCCGATCATCCTGACGACCATCCCGACGGTCGCCCCGGCCGGAGTTATCGATGCGTCCGTTGTTGAGGTAAAAGCGGTACTTCCCGGCAAGGCGTTCATTCTTTACGGCGGTGAGCTGCAGGTGCTTCACCTCGGCGACAGAGTGTGGCGGGGCTATCTGAGCAAGATCATTCCGCAGCAGAGCAAAGTGGAATTCATTCTTGACGAGGGCGGCATTATCCGCAAGGTCGAAAAAGCTATTAATTTTGAAAAATCTAAGAGGTAATCATGAACTCACGGCCGGTCATTGTTTTTCTTACCCTTCTCCTCGTGTCGTTTGGCTCGGCGCAGGTGCGGGATGAAATGCTGCTGAAGAGGGCGGATCAGGGAAAGGAAGGCATCAATCCTGAGGAGATTGTGAATTTCAAGAGCGATGTCAACGTTGGGCAGGCTTTGACCTCTTTGAGTGAGTTGGCGAAGAAGCTCACCGGCAAGCCGATCATCTTCGATCCTCAATACTTCAAGGACAAGACGATCGGAGTCGACATTGTTCAGATGCCCTGGAAGACGGCGATGGAGACGATTTTGAGGGCGAGCGGGGTATGGTACCAGGAACAGCAGGATTACTTCCAGCTCGTCGCAGTCCAGGGGGGCGTTCCGCAGACACCCTCGGGCACACAGCAGACGACACAGCAGGGCTTGCAGCAGGGGATGATGCCGACAGGCATGGCTCCCTTTGATTCCACGGAAATGATTGCCAAGAGCCGGGAAGTCACGATTTCCGCCATCTTCCTTGAAATCAACACGAACAAACTCCGAGAATCGGGAGTCAATTTCTCGATCTTCCGCACAAGCACGAGTGATTTGAATCTGGGCGTGGAGTTCAAAGGGGCAGGCCCCAACACGGGGACCGGGGGTGTCAGCAGCGACATTTTTGGAATCACTGCAAGCACATCGCCCGGCCAGCTCACCGTGGATGTTGAGACGGCTCTCAAGATCTTTGAATCGAACAGTCTCGGCGAGATCATTGCGCGGCCGACTGTCACCGTCCGGTCCGGTTTTCCGGGGCGGATGCAGGTCGGCGAAGACTTCTCCGTCAAACAACGAACGATATCCGGCGACGTGACGGAGGTCTTCTACAGCACGGGTTCGATTCTTGAAGTGACGCCAAAGGTCTACCGATACAACAACCTGGATTTTATTGACGTGCAGGTTTCGGTGGAACGAAGTTCGCTCATTGATCCTGCGACATCGCGAATCAATAAGACGCAGGGGAAGAGCAAGCTGTTGCTGCTGAACGGGGAAGAGAACTATTTGGGCGGCCTGTTCCTGACCGAAGAGACCCAAGTCCGGGAAGGTATTCCCCTCCTGAAGGACCTTCCCTGGTGGGTCTTCGGCCTCCGTTATATTTTTGGATATGACCGCGTTCAGACTTCGAAGAAAGAGCTCATCGTGATACTTCGCGCTGAACTTCTTCCGACCCTTGAGGAGCGTGTCTCTCAAAAGCAGAAGAATGTCTTGGACGAGAAGCTGAAAGAGGGGCGGAATGACGTGAAGAAGCGGACACAAATCGACAAGAATTGACCGGCATCACGGCGACCGAGAACGAGAAATGGCAGATTGCTCCGGGAAACGAACGAGGATTGAAACCATGAATGCATTTCTGAATACCCTCTTGAAGATTGCCCCCCTGTTTCTTGTCTTGTTTCTGAGCTGCAAGCAGGCGGAGGAGCCGACGGAACCGGGTTTGACGCCTGCCACTCCCACTTCGGTAGTTCTTTCGGGGATCATTACCGATCAGGCGACCACGCAGCCTCTTTCCGGGGCATCGATCATTCTGCAAAATTCTGCAGGGACGAATTCGACGACATCGGGCTCAAGCGGCACATATTTGTTCAACGTCGACCTGGGAACGACAACTGCGCTCAATTCGACGCTGACAGTGAGCGCTGCCGGACATCTGACGCAAGTAACGAATCTTTCTCTGGCACCCGGCAATGCTGTTCAGAATGTCGTCCTCCCGCGGGACACAACGACACCGATCGTCCCGGTCTCAGGTTTTGCCAATACGATTGCCTATGTCGGTCCGGCCGGGATCAAACTCTCGGTTTATGGGGTCGGCGGGCAGGAAAGCGGTATCTTCGCGTTTGAGGTTCGTGACTCTCTTGGATTCCCAATAACTTCCACCAGAGCCGACACGGTCAGCTTCTCGATCAGCGGTGCACCGGTGGCCGGAGGAGCCTATGTTTCCCCGTCAGCAGCGCTGACAAGCGGAGCCGGGAGGGTAACAGCAGTGATCAACAGCGGAACAATCGCGGGGACCGTGTCGCTTATTGCCAGCCTCACGCGGGATGATGCCGTCGTAATCCGTTCAGCCCCCGTCAAGGTCATCGTTCATGGCGGCTTGCCCGATCAGGCACATTTTGCGGTGGGAGCCAATCCTTACAACGCCCAGGTTTACAGTATCATTGGAAAGTCGGCAAGCACTATCACCGCAATAGTCGGTGACAAGTATGGAAATCCTGTGGCGCCGAATACGGCAGTTTATTTTACCACTACCCAGGGCATTATCGGAGAGGGCGGATTCACCGACGCTGACGGCTTTGTGTCGGTCGGCCTGCATTCCGGAGCAAACCATTCCATAAACGGATTTGGACAGATCAACGCCAGGACAATCGGCGAGAATTCCAGCACCGTTGAGGATAGCATCCCGATCCTCTTCAGTGATCTCCCGATTATCGACAGCGTCCTGATTAACGGTGGAGCCGGACCGCTGGTCGTGGATGCAGCGACGCAGGCAGTCGTCTCGTTCAGATTGTACGACTTTCTGGGAAATCCCTTGACGGGCGGGTCAGGGATCACGGTTACCAAAGAGGGTGGCGCATCGGCGACATTCTCGAAGGTTGCTCCTGATGGCACATTGCCCGATACAATGTCTCCTTTCTGGACCTATTTCGCCTTCGTGGTCAGCAAGGATGTAGCGGCGACTCCTGCGGTGAATGGGACGTTTTCGGTCACTATTCAAGTTACGACGCCGAGGGGGAATGCAAGCTACACTGTTCAAGGAACAGTGAACTAGATTCATAAATTCTCTGCTTCACAAAAAGCCGTTCCAAGTGGACGGCTTTTTTGTTGTACACATTGAAGAGGACTCAGGCTGGGGAGCTACAAGAAGCCGTGTTTCCGATACCAATCGAACGTCCGTTGCACGGCGGTCCTGAAGGGCGTAACGGAATAGTCCAGCTCACGCATTGCCTTGGCGCAAGAAAACCAGTTCCGAATGTGGAGCCCGGCAACCAGCTCACGTCCGACCCAGGGTTTCCTGCCCGTCGCATTCGCAACAATCTCTGAAATCCACGCAATGCCTCTTGCACTCCAGAACGGAAGTCTGAACAGAGGTTCAATTCCACCCACCACCTGAGCCGTTGTTGAAAGCATTTCCTTGTAGGTGAGATTCTCGCCGCAAAGGATGTACCTTTCACCCACACGCCCCTTCAACGCTGCCTGAATATGTCCATTGACGACATCCCCGACATACACGACGTTCAGCCCTCCATCCAAATAATAGAAGAGCCGCTTTCTATAAACGTCCCGAACAATCTGACCGCCGTTGAAATGAATGTCACGTTCACCGATGACAACGGCGGGATTTACAATGACGGCGGGAAGCCCCTTGCTGACTCCCTTCAGTACTTCGCCTTCTGCGCGGAATTTCGAAATTCGGTATCCAATATCCAAAGCATCCCAGTTGAACAGGTTGTTTTCATCGGCGAGACTGCCGTCTCCGGGGTACCCGATTGCTGCGATCGAACTCGTGTGTACCAGACGCTCGACCCCGGCCTCCAGGGATGACTCGACGACGTTTCTCGTGCCGCCGATGTTGATGTCATACAT
>DATDRF010000106.1:0-4376 GCA_035291905.1 Bacteroidota bacterium | reverse complement strand
TCTCGTTTATGCCGTCGCATGGATGATGGCCCTCGTCAGGGGCTTCGTTAGATCTTCTCGCGTTCTTGAAACGGGAGCTGTTCTCCTTGTCTATACAATAGTGGTTCTTGCATTCTTTCTCTTGAACCGCGTTCCTCAATTTCCCTCGTACTTTCCGTTTCTGGCCATAGCATGTGCCCTCGCAGTCTTCCATTGGAAGGAGCTGCGAAATCCAGGCGTCCATTGGCATTTGAGTCTGCCCGGCCTCTCATTCCTGATGCTTTCGGCGTTCATACTTTCCGTTCCGGTTCTTGACCAGAAAATCCATGGCAAGGAGGATGATCGCCTGAGGGTCTATGCGGATGAGCTCGTGAGACCGGTCGATGCCTGGCTTTCATTCGTTGTGGGCGAGAGTTTCCGCGGCCTTCAAGAATCGTTTTTTGACCTTGGTTCGGCCGTTCAGCCCCCGACCAGGTCTGGAGGAATGCAGGACGTGGCTTTTCCACTCTGGAGTCGGACACTCCTGAGCAGGGAGGGATACAATTCCGCCATTGTCCTCTACTCCGTCGACGGCATCGAGCTGAGCCGGTTTTCGGTCGGACTGACGAATTATGAACAGACGCAGCTTCTCACCCGTTTGTTTGACGTAGCGGAGGAAAGGCTGAACGTAGTCGAGCGTCGCGTGCCCGAAGGGCTGATCAAATACTATGGGATGTGGGGAACGATCAGGAACGAGAATAATCAGCCGGTGGCCGTTGTCGCGCTCCTGCTTTCGGCCAGTGAACGGGCATTGTTTCGCGGCGAAGCGAGCGAGCTTCTTCGCACGGTGGTTCCGGCGTTCGGCGAGATTGGGCATCGCAGAATTCTGATCTCGGAGTATCAGAACGGTGTGCTCGTTGCTACAAATGACGAAAGCCGGACGGCGGGGGCATCGCTCGATCCCGCCATCCAGGAAGTCTTTGCTGCGAATCAACAGAAATACCTGGAGCGGGAAGAGTCCTCGGCGGGCCGCACGTTTGAGTCTCTGTACGTCAAAGACGACTCTCAAACGGGCAGAATCGTATCTCTCACCACGGAACAGGTGGGGTTGAGATGGCATGTCTACAACATCGTGAAGGTTGCTCTCATCTATGCGGTAGCAGCATTCTTTGCTTTCGTCGTCCTCTTCCTCATTCAATGGAAAAAGTTCAGGCCTGTCCTGTTCGCTTTCAGGGGAAAGCTGCTGGTGGGATTTCTGATTGTTGCCCTCATACCGCTCGTCGTCTTTGGATACTATAATCGTGAGTTTGCGACGGAACGGCAGACCGTGAGCACATCGAACCGGCTTAATGAGGACCTCGACCGTATCCAGCAGCGAATCATCGCAAGCGCCGTCGACGAGGAGGACTTTCAGTATGGCATCAACAGCGACTATTGCGAAACGGTTGCCTCTGAATTCGGCATCGATTTCACCGTCTACCGCAGAAGCGAAGTGCATGCGAGCAGCAAGCCGGAATTGTATCAGTCGGGGATCCTCGATTCGAGGCTCCCTGGGATCGTCTTTGCGGAGCTGCTCGTTGCGAGGAAGGGGTACTGTCAAACGACCGAAACGATTGGCGACGTTGAATACGCGGTCGGATACAAGCCCCTTGTGCTCAACGGCAATACGGTTGGCGTGCTTTCCGTCCCCACGCTCTACCGGCAGCAGGAGGTGGAATCGGAGTTGGCCGAGCGCAATGCGTTTACCATCGGGGTCTATGGCATTCTGCTGGTGCTGACAACATTGGCGGGCGTTGTGCTTGCGAACCAGCTATCGCAACCCATGCGCGATCTGACTGCGGCGGCCCACTCGGTGGGAGAGGGGAAGCTTGACGTTCAGCTGCCCGTCCGCGGATCGGGTGAGATCCCCGAGTTGATCGGGACCTTTAATGAGATGGTGCTTGAGCTGAAGAAGAGCAGGGAGGAGTTGAGCCGGGCTGAGAGGGAGAAAGCATGGAAGGAAATGGCCAAGCAGGTTGCCCATGAGATCAAGAATCCCCTTACCCCGATGAAGCTTTCCGTGCAGCACCTGCGCCAGGCGTTCAAGGACAATGCAAAGAACCTGGCCCAACTCGTCGATGAGGTTACCGAAACGATCACGGAGCAGGTTGACAAGCTTGCGAGGATTGCCACGGAATTCTCACACTTCGCCCGAATGCCGGAGCGGAGATTCGAGCGGGTGAATCTGCATGAACTTCTCAAGGAGACCGTCCAGCTGTTTCGTGAAGTCAAAGGAATTGAGTTTACGTCCAATTTTTGCGATATTGACCCGATTCTCGTTGCCGACAGGGACGAACTGGGCCGTGTCTTTGTCAACATGTTCCGCAACAGCGTCCAGGCGATGGAACGCGGCGGCGCTATTGCGGTGAAGACGGAGATCCGTGAAGGTTGGTGCCATATTGAGGTAAAGGATACGGGTGCCGGAATTCCACCCCATCTGTTGAAGAAAGTGTTCGAACCGAATTTTTCGACGAAGACAGACGGCATGGGCCTGGGGCTTGCGATCGTCCGAAAGGCCATTGAAGATTTGAACGGTACAATCGAAGTAAGGAGCGCGGTGGGCGCAGGGACGACGATGCAAATCAAGCTTCCCCTCCAATCAGGTTCTTATGCCTGATGCGATGAGTCTTGCGCCGAATCAGTTGAAGGCATTCCCGGCAGTATGCTGCGCGGTAAGCACTCGTAGCGGCGGCGTCAGCCCGGAGCCACTCGGAATGAACCTCAGCTTCAACGTGGGAGACGCGCCGGCGAACGTGGAGGAGAATAGAAGAAGGTTTTTCGGCTCTTTGCAGATCCCGCCTGATCGTCTGGCCATTCCCCGGCAGTGTCATTCTGCAATAATCAAGCTCGCGGACATTCCGGGCAATTATGATGCCACGGATGGCTTGATAACAGACAAGATGAATGTCTGGCTTGTCGTTTCCGTCGCGGATTGTACGCCGGTCTTTGTTTTTGACCCGTCAAAGAACGCCATTGCCGCCCTGCATGCAGGTTGGAGAGGATCTTCAGCCGGAATTGTCGGGCTGGGTATTGGGATGATGGTCACTATGTTTGGATCGAAACCGTCGGGCCTTTGTGCCTACATCGGCCCCTCGGCAGGAAGCTGCTGCTACGAAGTCGGGTCAGAAGTAGCAGGGCTTTTCAGCGAAGAGATTGTCTCGAAAAGAAACGGCAGCTTTTTCGTTGATTTAAAGAAGGAAAATCGCCGGCAGCTTCTCGAAAGCGGAGTTCCTGACAGTCAAATCGAAATGAGTGAGTATTGTACTATTTGCACCGGTCAATTGTTCCATTCATACAGACGTGACAGGGAGCGATCGGGACGAATGATGGGTGTCATCGGATTGAGAGGATAGAATCATGTGCGGGATCGTGGGATACATCGGTAAACGAGATTGTGCCCCCATTGTGCTCGAGGGCTTAAGGCGCCTTGAATACCGGGGATACGACTCCGCGGGAATAGCCGTCGTGAGGAACGGGATCATCGAGGTGCGCAAAAAGGCTGGTAAGGTGTCGGATCTTGCGTCGGCCTGGAAGACTTCGGACGTTCCCTCCACGGTGGGGATGGGGCACACTCGGTGGGCGACGCACGGCGAACCGAACGATGTCAACGCACATCCCCACTTCGACTGCAAAAAAACAGTGGCGGTGATTCACAACGGGGTGATCGAGAATTATCGGGCCCTGAAGACAAAACTCCTCTCGACCGGGCATGTGTTCAATTCTGAGACCGACACAGAGGTTATAGCACATCTGATTGAGGAGTTTCTGCCAAAAACCAGGAACCTGGCCCAGGCGGTTCGCAGGACAGTTGAGGAGCTCGACGGGACGTACGGTCTCGTCGTCCTGAGTGCAACTGAGCCCGACAAGATGATCGTGGCAAGAAAGGGGAGCCCCCTTGTCATAGGATACGGAGACGGGGAGAATATCGTGGCATCGGACGCATCTGCGCTGGTCGAACACACGCGAGAGGTCTCCTATCTGAAAGACGGCGAAATGGCGATTGTAACGAAGGATGATGTAACGATCAAGACTTTTGACGACATCGAGATTACCAAAGAAGTTGAGCACATTACGTTCGAGTTGGATCAGATTGAAAAAGGTGGATACGATCATTTCATGTTGAAGGAGATCTATGAACAGCCTGAAACGTTGAGCAATGCGATGCGCGGAAGGCTCTTCGCAGACAGGGGAGAGGTCGTCCTGGGCGGCCTTCGCCCGGTCATGGAGAAACTCCAAAAGGCCAGGCGCATCGTTCTGGTCGGCTGCGGAACATCGTGGCACGCGGGGCTGGTGGGTGAATATATGCTGGAGCAGATTGCCAAGGTTCCCGTCGAGGTCGAATATGCATCAGAGTTTCGCTATCGGAACCCGCTGGTCGG
>DATDRF010000105.1:0-6554 GCA_035291905.1 Bacteroidota bacterium | reverse complement strand
GCAACGGTTCGACTCTGGGATGCAGAAAGCGGCAATCTCAGAAACACATTGTCAGGTCACACGCTTAATATTTGGGATGTAAAATACAGTCATGACGGCGGCAAGCTTGCAAGCGGCAGTTTTGATCACACCATAAAAATTTGGGATGCGAACACCGGAGCGCTCTTGAGGACCATCGATGGTCATTCGGAAGCAGTTGTATCGCTCGCCTTCAGTCCCGACGCCAGGGTCCTGGCAAGCACCAGTGATGACAAGACCGTCAAACTTTGGGACCCGGATGATGGGACATTGCTCCGTACGCTCGAAGGGCCTGAGCACGTGCAGGCTTCCAGTTTCAGTCCCGATGGCCGATGGCTGTTGACCGGAGGCCGCGATCAGGCAACGCTGGGAGAATTCCTGCAGAATTTCCTGGGAGATTCGGAGTACAACAAAGGAGTCTCCATGCGTCTTTGGGAAGTGGAAACAGGCAGGCTTCTTCAGACGTTTTCGAACCATGCGAATGACGTCAACGATGTGGCCTTCAGTCCGGACGGCAAATGGATTGCCAGCGGCAGTTCGGATTTCAGCGTACAACTGTGGAGGTTGACGGAATAGAGATCGAACTCATCCCGCGCCTTGATTCCGGCGCTGTTCCACGCCCAGGGATGAAATCCCAGGGCTATAAGCCCTCTCGCGAGTCTCAATCCCACTTTAAGGGGGATACATTCGGTAGCTGAAAACTGATAACTGTGAACTGATAACTGTAACCTGATAACCGTAAACTAATAACTCCATGAAATCTCCCCGTCCCCTCTTAATTCTCGTCCCCGCGGTCTGCGCTTCCCTGGCATTCGCCCAGACGGACAGCGTGGATGTCATTCAGGCCGGGGCGCCCAAAGTGTTCATCGACTGCACGAGCTGCGACCTGGACTACCTGCGGACCGAGGTCTCCTTCGTCAATTATGTGCGGGATCCGAAGGAGGCCGATGTACACGTGTTGGTGACCAGCCAGCGCAGCGGGAGCGGCGGAAAAGAATACACCCTCACCCTCTACGGTCAACACGCTTATGACGGTATGAACGACACGCTTGTGTTCAATACGAAGGAGTCCGACACGGACGATATCATCCGTTCCGCGACCGCGCGTGTGCTCAAGACAGGGCTGCTCCGCTACGCCATGAGGACGCCGGTATCGGAATTCCTTTCCGTGAAGTACGACAGGGCTGCAGCGCCGAAGCAGATCCATGATCAGTGGGACTACTGGGTCTTCAGGATCAGCATGAACTCGTTCGGGAACGGGGAAAAACAGAGGTTGTATCAGAACATCTACGGGAACATTTCTGCGAACCGGATCACTGAAGAGTGGAAGGTCAACCTCTCGGCGAGCAACAGCTATACCGAGGACCGATACGATATCCCTTCGGTTACGACCGTCAAGAACTTCAGAAGGAGTCAGTCATTCAGCGGCCTGCTCGTCAGGGCCATAGACGACCACTGGTCGGCAGGGCTCAGCGGCCGTGCGGGGGCATCGACGTACAACAACACCGAGCTCACCTACGGTCTTTCCCCTGCGTTGGAATACGACCTGTTCCCTTATTCTCAATCCACCCGCGCCCAACTCCGGTTCCTGTACAAGATCGGCTATTTTCACGCGAAGTACATTGAAGAAACGATCTTCGATCGGAGATCGGAGGGATATGCATCGCAGTCCCTCGAGGTCGCGCTGGAGCTGAAGCAGACCTGGGGGAGCATCACCGCGACCTTCTCGGGCACGCACTATCCGGGCAATTTCCGGAATGCCGGCGTCTCGCTGCGCAATGAGATATCGTGGTCCTTATACGGGCTCATATCCTGGAGGATCGTCGAGGGATTGTCCTTCACCGTCGCAGGTGATTATTCGGAGATTCATGATCAATTCGGATTGGTCAAGCGCGATTTGAGTCAGGAAGACATCCTTTTACAGCGCAGTCAGCTCAAGACGAACTATTCCTATTTCTATTCCGTCGGATTTTCGTACACCTTCGGATCGATTTTCAACAACATTGTCAATCCCAGGATGGGCTCCGGGGGCGGAGGAGGGTTTTCGATTTCGATCAGTGATTGAGAAAGAGGCGATCTCATCCCTGCCTTCGTCTGAGAAACGACTTCCGCCAAAAAACACGGCGGACAAGTGAGAAGAGAAGGGAGTTGAAGCGCGGCGGGCAGAACCGAGGAATTGCCCACAGCTTTGCCTGCCTCACCCGATTAGAACGTGCGGCGTTGTTCGCGGGATCCCTTGCGGGCATGGCGAGAGGATGCCGAGGAAATCCCCACGGCTTTCCGCCTACGTAGAGGAAACAACTTCCGCCTTCGTTCAAGAAGCGAACTCCGGCGGACAGGTCGGCGGACAGGTCGGCGGACAGGTAGCCGTGGGATAAACAGACAACAGATAACAAGCCAAACCGTTTTAACGGTTTACCGCTTGGGACGTGAGAGGAGAGGCGATTAACAACCCCGAAGGAGTGGAATATAACAGAAGGACAAGAATCATGACCGAAGAACAAAAATCATTGCCCAAATGGATACTCATAGTATCAGGACTTTTTGCATTGCTTGAACTTATGGTAAGTCTGGCATTAATCTTTTCACCGCAATCGGTTGTGGAGACAGTTGATCTTAACGCAAAAGGCGTTGACTACATAATCTCTATGTGGGCTGCCCGGCAATTTGCCGTTGGTGTTATCTTTGGTTATGCGACATTCAAGAAATCAATTCCCATGCTGACAATTGCATATATATTCTTTTTCGTGATGTTCGTTGGTGACTTCCTTATTGGAATATCACAAAAGGAGAATTCATTGATCATGAGTGCTTTACTAATGTGTATTATTTCGTCAGCAATGATATTTGCAGTAAATAAGAGAAAAGGCCAATAATTTTAAAACCCAAACCACCCCATGCAGGAGCCTTCCTCCGACAGCCCCCTCGGCACCTGGCAAGGGACACCCACTTGCGTGGACGAGAAAGTCGATTTCACTATGGACAACCAAGATAACCAACCCGCCAAACCCGACCCCGCATGAAAGAGTTGCGGGGTGACCAATGACCAAAGGTCTGGCCAACTGAAACTAAAGAAAGACGATTCGCCAATGCCCAACGAAGAAAACACAACCGCAAAACCCGAAATCTCCGAATTCAAAGGCAACCCGGTCCTCCGGATACCAGTCGTCGACAATCCCGATCCTGCCATCAATTGGCACTGGATGAGCTTTGGGAAAAACAAGGCTAAAGCGATTGTGAAATGGATTGATGAGATCAAAAAGTTCGCTGAAGGATAGCGGGGGTTCGATTGTCTGAAAAATCATCGAGGAGATGTTGTGAGCTTACGAATCGAGCTCCTTTCGCGCAATGACAAATTTCCTCCAAAACGAGTGGAGATACTCAAAATACTGTTCGTAGCTTGCAGAGCCTTCTCGAAGATGACATGCGTTCAGCTTTTTCAGGAATTCATTCTTCTTTTGCTGTTCAAGCTCTCTCCATTTCACATAGTAATCGTGATGGAGGAGATAGACTGAAACGAGTAGCCGAGCGATTCTCCCGTTCGCATCATAATAGGGATGAATACGCACAAACCTCTGGTAGAACTGAATCGAAGTCCTCACTGGATCTCGATCGTTTCGTGAAAGCAACCGAAATGCTCCATCCATTTCGTTTGGGATGTCTGTAGGGGGTGCGCCCTTGAATTGCGAGCCCCAAGGATTACGGAACACTTCTGGACCAAACGCCACGAGGCCGCCCCTGGGGTCTGTCGACTTGCGACAATCGCCGGCATTGGAAAGGACATTGCGATAGAGGAACCCGTGGAGGGAAGTTGAAAGACCTGAGAAGAGCAAAGGGAAAGGATCTTTCTCTTTGGCGAGAAACCCGAGGATGTTTGGGACAGCTTCTTCAATCGCGCGGAAGTGAGCTTCAACGCGGCGCCAAGCGGTGTCAAGTTCGACATCAGGCGAAGCTGGAAAATCCGAAATCAGTTCGGCGAGGTAAGACTTTTCACTGAGTTCAGCCAAGGTGTTTCAGCCAATGCTTGAAATCCTTCTTGGCTTTCTGAAGTTGCTTTTTGTATGTCTTGAATGAAGGGTAGGAGGAGAGGCTTTTGGCATCCTTCTCGCTCATATCAAAGATGTACGCGTAGTGAAGATCAGTTTGGACTGGATAGAACGGCTTTTCTGGATCAAAAGGGAAGTTCTTCGCAAATGGAAGCTTTGAGTAGTAATGCTGAATCGCTCCATTGGAGATAGCCTGATTGATAGCGGCCTGCTTCCATGGATCGTCTGCATGAGTCATTGCAGAGAGTGTCACGGCATCATAAGGCGAATAGCAGTCCAGGACGAATTTGATTGTTTTCTTCTGTTCCTTAGGGAGGGTGACTTTCTTCGCAACTTGTTTGGGGATGTAACTGTTTGCGTATTTCTTGAATAGTTGATAGACCTCATAATTCACCGGTCCATAGTTCCATTTCTGGAACGATGCATCGAGAAGGTCTTCACCCGAAACGACACCCCAGACTTTGACGTAATAGAGAAGCTT
The DNA here is from genome assembly GCA_035291905.1 of Bacteroidota bacterium. Taxonomy (GTDB): domain Bacteria; phylum Bacteroidota; class Ignavibacteria; order UBA10030; family UBA10030; genus JACPLA01. The sequence goes on along the minus strand of DATDRF010000105.1, from coordinate 2,009 downwards.
TTGCAGCTTCATCGCACTGACGTTTTCGTACTTGGAAACGATATAGTGAGAAAGTTTGACGGCGTCCATAGGAGCATCCCCCTGTGCAGCAGTAAGAAGTTATGTTCATAATAACGAAAGTGATCGAAAGTTTCAATGGGTAACAGGCGTCAAAATCCCAAGAAACCCAGCAAGAACACCCCCTTGAAAAGAAACTCCGGGCCGTGGCGGACAAGCTCCGCAAGAACATGGACGCGGCGGACCTGATAACTATAAACTGACAACTCCCAAATTCCAATGAAAACAAATCAACTCTGCTTCCTGCTTCTCTTTCCAATTCTTCTTTGGGCACAGATGCCTGAGAAATCCGGCCCTGCTTCGCCACGTTCAATCCCCTCTGTCGCCGGACTTCCGGCCTACAGTGCGATCAACGTCAACGGGATCACCTCGTGGACCGGGGCAAGCGGATCATCGAATCATTCGCCGACCGGGAGGGACGGGACCTATTTTCCCCGCAAGACCGGACCGGTTGTTTATCAGGACGGGATCGTCTGGGGCGCCAAAATCTTCAACAGCGCGTTCGAAGCATCCGGAACTCCTGCCGACACGCAATCCATTCGGGTTGGGGGGAACCTTTGGGCGGTAGGGCTTAGCACTGCGGCCGGATACGTCACGGGGCTTGGGCCGACCGCCGTGGCGATCTCTCCCACGAATCCGAGGGCACGTGTCTACCGTATTCGTCGCGATTACAGGACGATGACCGCGGAGGAGCTGACACGGGATGCAGCGGATATGAATGAAATCGCCGATACGGCAGCTACCAACGCACAGAGGGATTCGATCAAGGCGAGATACGAACAGGACTGGGTCAACTGGCCGATCGACCTCGGAGCCCCCTACATTGAGCGGAACGGAGTCCCCGGCTATCAGGCTCCACCGCCGTTCGACTCCAGTTTCACGGCGGACAGTCTGCTCGGCAAGTACGATGAGCCCGGTGTGGCCGGTGACCCCGATGCACCTGCAGATCAGGTTCTGTGGACGGTCTTCAATGATCTTGACACGGCCCTCAGCCGGAAGATCGCGGGCTCTCTCCCGTTGGGGCTGGAAATCAGGAAAACGATCTGGGCATACAAGTCCGCCACGCTGGACAACGTGTATTTCACCCGGCACGAGATCACGAACAAGGGCGGTGTCGACACCAGCGCTGCCGCCGGCGATCAGAAGGGGGCCTTCTGGCTCGACAGCATGTTTGTGGCCCAATGGGTCGACATGGATCTGGGAGCAGCCAACGATGACCTCCTGGGATGTGACTCGACTGCGGGACTTGGGTTTGCATACAACGCCAATGCAACAGACCTGAGCTTCACTCCGTTCGGCCTCGCGCCCTCCGCTCTTGCGTACAGAGTCGTGGCGGGACCGATTCAGTTCACCAACGGGGCCGACACGGCATTTTATGGCTCTCACAGGATACCGAAATACAAGAATATCGGAATGTCGGCATTCTGCTATTACGCGAGCGCCACACCCTATTCAGAATCGGGATTCAGCGACTACAATGTTGGCACATCGCGGTGGTGGAAAGTGCTGAACGGATATGCTCCGGTTGGGACCTTCTCAGATCCGCCGCAGAAATACGGGTTTCTCTGGCCGTTCACTCGTTTTCAATTCAGCGGCGATCCGATCGCAGGGACAGGGAGACTTGACGGTCTCGGAACGCCGGATTCTCCTGCGCCGGGCGAGAGGCGAATGGTACTCGTGACAGGGCCAATCAGTTTGGCGCCGGGACAAACCAACGAAGTGGTTATTGCTTTCGCGGCGGGGAACGGGGCCGACAGGCTGTCAAGTCTGACCCTTGCGAAGACTGCGGCCGAGCAGGCAAGACAGATGTTTGAATCGGGTTTTCGGTCAGTCGTCACGGAGGTGGAGAAACAGACTGCCGGTGTGGATCCTGCGAGGTTTGAGCTTTCACAGAATTATCCGAATCCGTTTAATCCGGAGACAGAGATCAGGTATCAGACGTCAGAGGTCAG
>DATDRF010000104.1:0-9338 GCA_035291905.1 Bacteroidota bacterium | reverse complement strand
TCAGGTTTCAGGTTGGTTTCCTCTGCCTCTTCCGCTTTTGATTCCCTTTTCACCTCAGCGCCAGCTTAAGGTTCCCCTCTCTGCGCCTTTTCCGGCCCGATGAACCTTGCCAAGGTGGCGTTTCACTGCCGAGGCCAGTCGGAATACCCGCCTGCGCATGTGAAACACTTCGGCGAGGCAGGTCATTCCGACCTACAAAGCCCTCTCTGAACTTTGCCAAGGTGATGGCCTCCTTGAACACACGCGAGATCAACATATCCCATACAGTCATCCGGCGTTCTTGTGCGGGAGAACTCCAGTTGGTCTAGCGCTAAGTGTTCTTCCTCCGTGAGCCAAGAGAGCAATCTTCGACGAAGGTTTCTCTTCTTCTTCAACTTCTCCCAAAATCTCTCATCGGCGTTGAAGCGATCCGCGAGGAGCTGGGTGCTCCGCTGTAATTCCGGGAGATTTGGATATGTGTTCAGCATGTTATCCTCGTAGCCGTCAAAACACGATTGTCGCCTATCACCTATAGACTTCCTTCCTATGATTGATCCCGACTACGCCAAAGGCTTCGACCCCAAACAAGACTCGGGGCGAGTAAGCTCAGCCTAAAAACGGCTTCGTCGGGCAAGTGTCAGAATTGTGACCCTTTTTGAATCGACTCGATAGAGAATTCTGTACTCCCCAACACGCAGCGACCAGAGACCTTTGAGGGGACCAACGAGCGGCTTTCCGGCCGTTGGATCATTGGAGAGTGACTCAATCTTTGCAATGACCTTCTGCGTAAAAGCCGGTCGGCTCCTTCCGAGACCATCAAGATCCTTTACGGCTCTCGAGGTCAGTTGCACTGATCGGCTCAACGACGGGCCCGCTTCGTGCCTGCGGATTTCTTCTGAGACTTGTACTCTTCCAGCGACACGGTGTGATGCTTCTTTGCCTGCCTGGTTGCTTCTGAAAGGGCCTGAACCTCCTGCGGGCTTGCCAGAATATCAATGGTCTCCAGCAGGCTCTCATATTCCTCGGCGCTCATAAGGATCGCGGCCTCTTTGCCGTTCTTTGTCACAAGATAGCGGTCAAAGAACTCTTCGGCTCGCCTGACGATCTCGGTGAATCGCTGCTTCGCCTCCGTTACGGGCATCATGGTCACACTCATGCTTTCCTCCTTGGGGTAGGATGAATCTAGACAGAATTCTGGACAGTGTCAACAAGGAAAATGGAGAATTGCAAATGGAAAATTGCCCGCACCACGGTGCAGGGGGGCGAAGGCGGGCGAAAATGGAGGTTGAGGAGCGGGAAACCTACCTTGGCAAGGTAGCTCTTCGATGGCTCGATCAACCTTGCCAAGGTGGATGACCTCTTGGACGCAGCGGCCATGGCGTGCAAACCCCGAAGGCCCGCCCGACCGAACAAGATTGGATTCAAAGAATCGGTCGTTCGCCAGCCCGCCGTGCGTTCTGGCGGGGGCGGGGGTTGGATATCGAAAGGGTGGGGCGCCTGCCCGCCGATCTTTATGGCGGGACGCCCCGACCTTGGTTCACCGAGCAAGCCCTAACCCTGAAAGGGTGAGATAAAGAGGGCTTACCTACCTTCGGAAGGTTGAAATACAAGTCTACCTTCCGAAGGTAGACCGCTGAGGCCGAAGAGAATATCTCTCCCATTTCTCCACTGGCTTGATTTCCCGCTGCCCTCCGTTTCCATCCCCTCAATGGGATTAAACTTCAAGGCGGAGCTTGTAGCCCACGGTTTCCAACCGTGGGCGTGGTAAAAGCGGTAAACCGTTGAAACGGTTTCGGAGATGTTTGTTTAGTTCCCAATCTCACGGCTGCCTGTCCGCCGTGTTTTGTGGCGGGAAGCCGTGGGGATTTCCTCGGTTCTCTGCTCACCAACCGTGGGCGTCGCAAGCCCTAACCCTGAAAGGGTGAGATAAAAGAGAACCGAGAAGGCAATACCTACCTTGGCAAGGTGGCTCTGCTAAGCTTCACTTTACCTTGCCAAGGTGGATGGCCTCTTGGACGCCGCAGCCATTCAACCTACCTTCGGAAGGTCCGTTCGATTCGACATCAACCTTCCGAAGGTGGACCTCTGAGGACGCAGCAGCGAATGAAGATTTCCGGTGGAACCAAGGTTCCCATGCTTTTGCGTTAGGCGGGCGAAGGGCAGCGAGCGCAAAGCGAGCTGGTGCGATATCTATGCCTTTCTTCAAAACGATAAGCACGGAGTCCCGCTAGAAAACAGCGGGATAAACTCCGCGACCCCCCGCCAAAAAACGTGGCGGGTAAACTCCGCACGTCGACCCCTGAGCGTTCTAAGATTGTCAATTGAAGATCGTCGATTGAAGATTGAAAAACATTCCTCAACTGTTTGAATCCTCTTGAAGCGAAGGGGGAACGCCCGGAAAAGCAGCGGTCAGCTGTCAGCTATCAGCTTTCAGTTCACCCGCCGAAGCTTCAGCGAAGGCGGGCGGTCAGCTATCAGTTTACAGTTCACAGTTATTAGTCTTTAGTTTTCAGCCTGTAAACCTTCCCTCTGAACCTATGCTCCTCTGCACCCATGCGAGGTCCGCAATTCCTCCGTGCGCCGGATCACCAATGCGGTATGGCTTTCTCTGGAACTTCTCTCCGCTGTTTCCTACCTTCTGAACGTCACCTATCATACGCCGAGGTGTCACATGCGCCGAATTCTGTACTCTTTCTTCATCTGTTTGCTGCTCTTTCCCCTCTCTGCACACGCTCAATGGACCTGGAAAAATCCGCTTCCGCAGGGAAACCAGCTCAACGGCGTCTGGTTCGTGTCCGACGATACCGGCTGGGCGGTTGCGAACGGCGGAAACATCCTCAAGACGACCAACGGCGGAAACTCGTGGAGCTTCCAATCGAGCGGAACAACGAAGAACCTCTTTGGACTCTGGTTTTCCAGCAGCACCACGGGGACGGTGGTTGGAGATGGGGGGACGATTCTGCGCACCACCGACGGGGGAGCGACATGGAATTCCCAGACGAGCGGCGTGACGAACACCCTCTACGACGTTTCATTCGCCGGCCCCGACTCGGGGTTCGCTGTCGGTTCCGTGGGAAAACTCCTGGGTACGACCAACGGCGGGACAAACTGGAGCGTGGTTGAAACGGACACGACCAGCAACCAGAATCTTTATAGTGTCTTTATGGCGGATGCCCGTCATGCCGTTTTCACCGGCGGTGCCGGGCTCGTGAGGTATTCAACGGACGGCGGAGATATCTGGCTCAACGGCTCGATAGGGACGGCCTACGCGGTCAATGACGTCTTTCTTATCGACGCCAGCAACGGGGTTGCCGTGACCGAGGGTTCCGAGATCTACGGAACGACCAACGGCGGTGCGACCTGGACAGCACGAACCGAAGGGTTGACGACACCGATGACCGCCGTACACTTCGCGAACTCAAGTGCGGGTTTTGTTACGACGTGGTTGGGGAGAATCCTCCGCTCGACGGATGGAGGATTGAATTGGTCGTACCAAACGGCAGGGACCAGCAAACTCCAGGAGGTCTCGTTTTCCAGCTCGACGTACGGAACAGCGGTGGGGGAGGGAGGAGAAACTCTCCGGACAACGAATGGAGGAGATTCGTGGTTCGCACAGTCCTCGGGAACCACCAACTCCCTTTACGATATATGCTTCCTGACATCGTCGCTTGTTCTCGCCAGCGGTGCGAGCGGCACGGTTCTGCGGTCGACGGATGCCGGTACGACGTGGGTTCAGCAGACGAGCGGGGTACCGATTGTCACCATCACCGGCCTGAGCAGGATCGACAACAATACGGCGGTTGGTGTGGGCGGAAGCGGAAAGATCATCAAATCGACGGACGGCGGAGTGAACTGGACGGAAAAGACAAGCGGGGTCTCTGACTTTCTGAACAATGTCCATTTCGCCGATGCGAGTTACGGAATGGCTGTGGGGATATCGGGTGTGATGCTCCGCTCAACGAACGGCGGCGAAAGCTGGGCGAAGCTCGATAGCGTCACATCGGCGTTCCTCTACGGCGTAAGCGTGTATGATTCGGATACCGCAACGGTAGTCGGGCAATCGGAACTCATCCTTCGGACGACGAACGGCGGGATCTCCTGGATCACCCAGCGGAGCGGCGGCTCACAATATCTGGACGATGTGACGTTCATCGATGCCTCGACAGGATTTGCAGTGGGAACAACGGGATTGATCCTGCGAACGACGAACGCGGGCTCCTCGTGGGTGCAGCAAACGAGCGGTACGACGGATTCCTTTTACGGAGTTTCGTTCGTGAGCACAAGCGGCGGGTGTGCCGTGGGGACCAACGGAAGAATCGCCCGTACAACAAACGGCGGGACAACTTGGGTGCTCGACGACCGGATCACCACGAACCATCTGACGAATGTGGCGTTTCTCGATGCGAACACAGGGATCGCCGTGGGGTACTTTGGCGCCATCATTGTGCCGGGTGTTGCGAATCCTCTTCCCGTACTCATGAGCTCCTTTGAAGGATTTTCCAGCGGCGCCTCGGTGGTGTTGACGTGGCGAACGGTTCTCCAGACCGATACGTACGGCTTTGCGGTTGAGCGATCTGCCCGCGGTGCCGATGCCTGGAAGGAGATCGGATTCGTTGAGGCGACCGCTTTGACTATGGGGGATGCTTACAGGTTCGAAGACCGGACGGCTCGGCCGGGCGAGTGGCGGTATCGGCTCAAGATTCTCGAGTTGGGAGGGGTGAAGAGCATCTATGGCCCGATCGATGTCGTTGTTTCTGCTCCTGCAGAGTTTGCCCTGAGTGAGAGTTATCCGAATCCGTTTAATCCGACAACAGAGATCAGATATCAGACGTCAGAGGTCAGTCGCGTGAAACTGACTGTGTATGATCTTCTGGGGAGAGTGGTGGCAAGGATTGTTGATGAGACGCTTCCCGCGGGGGTTCACAGGGCAACATGGGACGCGGCGCAATTTCCCAGCGGAGTTTATTTCCTCCGTATGGAGGCCGGTCCTTCGACCCCGTCAGGGAACACGGGGCAGGCGGGCTCAGGATTCAGGGCGATGAGGAAGCTTGTGTTGGTGAGGTAGGTTAGTTGACAGTTATCAGTTTACAGTTCCGTTGTTATCCCCCTTGCTTCAACAATTGATGGAGACTGCGGCGATCTGAGAAGACTCAGCCGTTTGTGAACGTAGTCCAACTTTTCTTTAGAAAAGTCCCGCCGTACGGGATCACGCTCTTTCGTAAAATAAATTTGCTGCGTGAAAAAGTTGCAAAAGTCCCGCCTTGAGGGATGCCGCTCTTTTCATAAATATTATTGTTGCGGCAAAACTTCTGTCGCAATCCCCGCCTGCCTCCATTAGACCCACGTGGCGGGCAGGGAAACTCCCCGTGTAACTCTCCCACCCCGCGTGCCGGAAATTCCTCGCACGTGATGTAATAACACGCTCACAGATCGCGGTATCTGTGCGAGGAATTAAACGCCTGCCTGCCGAAGTACAAGCTCCCACGTGTTGAGAAAAACGAAATGGTCGGCACGCAGGCAGGCACGATTGAATCCGTCCGCCCCGCCGGCCGACGATTGCGACATACCGCGTCGACCTGCTGAGCACCTCCTCGGTTATCCCCCTTTGCCGAAGCCATCACTTTTCCGAAGGGATCCCTTCGGGACGTGACAGGGGGATCATGACCCGCTCGAGGGCTTATAGCCCTGGGATTTCATCCCTGGGCGTGGCACCGCGCCGGAATTCCCGCCTGCCTCGATTGGTTCGCCGGGGCGGGCAGGTAAGTCCCACAACGTACTCCTTCCAACACACATGCCGTATTTCACTCCTGTGAACGGTTCGGAGACTTAGGGAGAGTGCGTTGTCGTCGTGAAATAAACACACATTATCGCGGCCACCTCGCGTGCCCGTAATTCCGGCGGCGCAATTGTGAACTGCTGTTCCTATCCCCCTTTAGGGGGATTTGGATTCGCTGTCGGGCTTGTAGCCCACGGTTTTCAACCGTGGGCGTAGTGAGCGGCTGAATCTAGGCGCGGGATGAGTTCGAATCTTCCGCGTCCTCCCGGGAGCCAGATTCTTCCCGCCAAAAAGACGGCGGGCAGGCGCTTGCTTCGCTCCCGGTGTGGATGCAAACCAGCAAGCTCATTTACCCGCTCGACGAGTCGATCTACGATCCCGTAGGGAGTCGTCGACCGTGCTGCTTGCCCGCTACGCTGCTCGCCCGCCGAGTTTCTTGCCCGTTGCGCTTTGTGGCGGGTGTGGCGCGTGTTGGCGGGCAATGACAATTCCTCTCCAAAGGCTTCTTTGCCAACTGTATTCTGTCCCCGCGTTTCCCGCATTCGGGGGATGACCGCTGAACCCCACCTTCCCTCCCCCCTTGCTTCAACATCCCGTCCTTATTACCTTCCTGTGATCAATCCTACCCGAAGGAGGCGCCATGGGGACGTTACGTCCGTTCCAGATGTTGTTGACCTGTGTTGCTCTTTTCACCCTGCCGATCCAGGCACAGGAGATAAGCACCTACCGCGTTCTTAACCTCACTCTGAATACACTAAGCCCGTCTGACCTGCGGATTAATCGCGGACGGCTGATCTGGAAAGACCTCGACGGAGGCGGGGCATACTATCTTCAGTACTATTCCGGCGCGGAGATTACCGCCATCGATTCAGGGCTTACCGACGTTCGCCATGCGATCGACGGAGACTATATCGTTTGGAATACGCCGTCCAAAGTCGTCAAGGCCTTCAATACCCGAACCTGGCTGACCGATACGATCGCGTCAAACGCATACTATCCTGCCCGGCTGCTCTCCGTCTCCGTTTCGAACGGACTTGCCGCCTTTGCAGCAGACAAGGTTGCCAGCGGCAGCGAGATCCGCCTGCGGAAACTGGCTTCCGGAACCGACTCCGTGTTCAGCGCGGCCCTCTGGAATCGGGAACCGTCCGTGTGCTTCGGACAGCTCGCCTGGTCGGCAGGCGCCTCCGAAGATACGCTGGCGGGCTCTTCGATCATGTTCTATGACGGAAAAACAACCCGCACGATCTCCGACTCCAACGCCGTTCCCAATCGGGATCCCATTCTCAGGGACGGGGGGATCGTTTGGCTTCAACACGGATCGAATCCCCGGGTGAAGGCGTATGTGGGCGATTCGTTGCTGACAGTCGCAGAGGCGAATAGCCAAAGCATCATCGCGGGATACGACATCAGCGACGGCGTCGTTGTTGGGGCTCTTACCGATACGGTAAACGCGGTCTCAACGTTGAGAATCTATCGGCCTTCCACGGGGGCGATCACGGTGGTGACCGATTCGAATCTGATTCAACCCCCGCACATCGACAACGGCCAGGTCGTGTGGGTCTTGGGGACCGGGGGAGGAAGGGTGATGAGGCTCTATTCGGTCGAAGGCGGTGGAGTGACAGATCTGGGAATTGCGGATTATCCGGTGATCGATGACGATGAGATCGCATGGACGCTCGGGGACGCTGTGGAGATGCGGGTGCCGGTGACCTATGAAAAACTCACGAGTGACGCGGTCAACGGGTCGGCGCAAAGGCGGTTCCATATGATCGAGAGGGGGAATATCCTTTGGGGCAATTTTGCCGATGCGGTTCTTCCGCAACGGACCAGTCCCCGCCTGTTCTACGCCGGAGCAGGCCCAACAACGCAGCTGACAGACTCGCTCGTGTACAAAGACTTTGAGATGGTCAATTCGGGATACGCTGTCTGGCGCCTGGATTTCAATCAGCTCTGGCTTTATGACGGCTCCACAACGCCGGTCAGGGTGATCGACAGTCTTCAGTGCGAGAATATGTACGTCGCGGACAGCTCCATAGGGTTCCATGGCTTCAGAACGAACGCGGGGAATTCCTTCAATCAGGCCTGGATCTATCGGATCGGCCTGGACACTCTGATTCAACTGACGAACGATGCATCGCTCGACACGACCAACGGCACGACGCTGGTCGACGGGAACGCGGCTGTTTGGTATCGCACGGAGGGGGAGGATATCATGCTGATGTACTACGACGGCCTCACCAAAACCAGGATGACAGACTCCCTCGTCGGATTCCGGTTCAGTTTTGTGGATGGAGTGATCGCCTGGAGTGAACGGCGGAACGGAGTTTATCAGATCATGATGAAGAATACCTCCGGGGGAGGGACCGTACAGCTCACAAACGGCACCGGGGACGCAACCGATCCCGTGACCGACGGGCTGAACATTGCCTGGTTTGAGAAGAACGTTTCTGATCCCACCCTCGTGTACTACAACATTGCATCGGGAAAAGAAACGAAAGTCGCCCGTGTTGCGCCGGAAGTCGCGCACTGGATGTGGCTGAGCAACGGGAGGGTTGCGTGGTCACAGGGGAACGAGGCGCGGGTGTTTGACGGCTCTGTTGTTTCTCAGCTTACAGGGAGCGGTGACTCGACGCCCAATACCGACGTGTATGTCGACAACGAAACGATGGTCTGGAAGCAGCGCTCTATTTCACCGGGGATCCCTCCGTTGGGCGACATCTTCCGAGGCAGGCTTCGCCCCTTTGCGTCATTTGATGCCGTCAACGTCAGGGGGTCGGTGCCGCTTGCCGTGACCTTTGCCAATCGGTCCTGGCAGGGGGCGCGGAGCTACTCATGGGATTTTGGGGACGGAACAGGCAGCACGTCGCCAAATCCGGTGCACAGTTACAGCACTCCGGGCGTCTATTCGGTCACCCTCACAGTATCGGGTTTGACGGGACAGGCGGTGGAAAAGAAATGGAAGCTTGTTCGGGCGACCGCTGTGACAGACGCGGCCGTCGAAACGAATCCCCAGCCGGCGGCGTTTGCGCTTCATCAGAATTTCCCGAATCCTTTCAATCCGGAAACAGCATTCAGCTATCAGCTGTCAGCGGTCAGTAATGTGAAGCTGCGGGTGTATGACCTGCTTGGTAGAGTTGTGGCGACGATTGTTGATGAGATGCTTCCGGCGGGAGTGCACAGAGCAACATGGGATGCATCGGGATTCCCGAGCGGTGTTTATTTCCTCCAAATGGAAGCCGGTCCTTCGACCCCGTCAGGGAACACGGGGCAGGCGGGCTCAGGATTCAGGGCGATGAGAAAGCTTGTGTTGGTGAGGTGACGAACTCAACCCCCCATCCCGCACCATTCACTATTTACTGCTGTCAAATCCCCCCAATGGGGATTAAGACTCGCTTGTGGGCGTAGTGAGCGGCTGAATCTAGGCGCGGGATGAGTTCGAATCTTCCGCGTCCTCTCGAGATCCAGATTGTTTCCCCGCACAACAACATTGCGGGGCAGGCGCCCGCCAAGCGCCCGTGAACCGAGATGCACAACGGCGGGCTCACAATGAATTCCTCTCCTCTCTTCTGCCCTTTGACCTCTG
>DATDRF010000103.1:0-93178 GCA_035291905.1 Bacteroidota bacterium | reverse complement strand
AATGATACGACGTCCCCCCCTCTTCATCGTGCAAGCTGAGTTGGTTCTCCATCCACCATCGGGATGTGAAGAGTGCCAGGGACGAGATAATGACGAAAAAGGTCTGAGCCAGGGTTGCGTGACTCACGGAAACAGGTGTTGGAAGGAGAAACAGGACGGTGAGGCCCCCAAGGACTCCCTGGGCGATAACTGCCGCCAATGCTCCCAGAGCCAGATTTCTCACCCAATTTCGTGATTCTTTCTGCCAGTACCAGACCGCGAGAACAGTGGTAAGCACCCCCACAAACGTCGCAATCATCCTATGGCCGTGCTCGTAGAGGATTCCCCCAACCATGGGAGGCATTACCTGACCATACGAGAGAGGCCAATCCGGTACAGCCAATGCCGATCCTGTGCTTGTCACCAACCCCCCGGCGACAATAAGTACGAGAATACAAATTGCTATGAACAGGGTAAACCTGTGTAATGCTTGATTATAGTGCATTGAGTCTCTGGTTGTTTCTATGGCACAAGATACGATGCTTCTTCCTTGAGCCAGGCATCATACTCCTCGGGTGTGAGAATGGAAACGTAGCCGCGCATTCGGTAATGCCCAAGGCCGCACAACTGGGCACAGGCTATCTCCATCGGGGTATCTGGTCCGGCCTTTACCTCCGTGTGTCCGGCTTCAGCCAGTTGTGTGAGCACCTCCTCGAACAGGATGCTCCCTTTGGGAGCAATGACTGTGCTATCCTTCCCCACGTAATCCTCCATAGCGACCAGGGAAGCCAGGCGGGGATCGTGGCCTTCTCCCAGAGCATACGTTTTGGTGAGCTTTGACCGGATCTCGGCCGTCGTTTCAACGGGTTTGAACCAAACAGGAATCACCTGGCCCGGAATGACGTCTTGTTTCACCCGCAATAAAGGTATTCCGAAGCTGTGAATGACATCCTTCGAGGTTAACCGTATGATAACCGGCTTCCCGACCGGCAAGTTAAGCTGATTGATCGTTGCAATATCATCCTTACCCACAGGATCGGAGCGGTCAAGGCCGATCGGATTCTCCGCAGTCACAAGATTGATGTCCGTTCTTCCGAACTGGCCGTCGGCGCCGGGGTAGTGAACGTTCCATGCGAATTGTTCCGCCACGACACGAAGCACAAGAGCCTCTTTCTCATCCGGAAACGCGTTCACTCGTTTAGCCCAGAGCGGGATTGCGAACCCGACGATCAGCACGATTTCGAACAAGGCGACACCCACCTCCAGATAGGACGACGCATGACTTTTCACCCCAACAGAGTCGGCGGCTGCCCTGCGTGATCGACGGAACCGGATGAGCGTATATACAAAAAACACTCCCCAGCCGATGAAGAGAGCAAACATCAGCCAGTGCACCACGCCGATCATATTGTCGATCTCGGGTCCGTGTGCAGAAGCATCTAGCGGCAAACCAAGGAATTCTTGCATATTCTCAAAGCTCCGTGTTGAGATACATTAGTTCTGTTTCCGCAGGTTGAGCCGTGCGCGCCTTCGAAGATAAATAGCAAACGTCAATACTCCGCTTAGGACGGTTCCGGTAACCCCCAGCAAAAAGACGATCGCCCAACGTGCACCCTCTACCTCCGCCGAAGATTTGTCTCCAAAACAGACCGGGCAGCTTACGACAATATCCGGCAAGGCACCAAGGATCACAACCGACATGGACATAAGCACGCGCTTTTTCATGATTGTTTGTCCTCCTCTGACGGCATGCTCCTTATCTTGCGAACGAATCGGATTGCATAAAGGATCAACCCTCCGCCGACCGTAAAGGATAAGACTGCCGCGAGAACATTCAGAGACTGAGATGAAATCGGTTGTTCTATCAAGAACCAGATTCCAAATCCCGCTGCAAACAGGATCGAAACGACGATGAAGAAGATATGAAATGCTTTCAGTGACATGGATTATCCAATAGTATCATGGTAGCCCAGGAGGGGAAGGGCCATGAGAGCGATAAAGAATACAGCCGTCAGAATGAGGGCCAGAACAATAAGCTTCTTCTCGGAGATCAGGTGCATGAAGTAAGAAGCAACAAGCGAACCTTTGATCGTGGCTATGAACATGGCCACAATCACCGCTGCGGTCACATCAAGATGGAGATAAGAAATCGCGACCGTAATAACGGTGAGCGCCATCAGAGAGACAAAGACGATCACGTAGGTGCGAACATGTTTCTTTATGGCCTCGGGTGATGCATGTTCCATTTGCCACCTTTAGAGAAGATAGAGTGTTGGGAAAAGAAAGATCCAGACAAGGTCAACGAAGTGCCAGTAGAGGCCGGCGACTTCGATCCTGTTGGTGAACCGCTGAGGCTCGGTTTGCCACATTTTGCTTCCCGGTCCCCAGAAGTAGAAGTTGACGACGATGCCGCCCACCACGTGCAACCCATGGAGTCCGGTGAGCGTGAAGTACGTTGCGTAAAACAGATCTTCACCCGGCATGATTCCGTGGGAGAACTTAGCGCCGTATTCGAAGCCTTTTACCAACAAGAACAGCAAGCCGCACAGAATCGTAAGCCCCATGTAGCGTTTGTATTTGACGAAGTCTTTAAGCATCAGTGAAGCCCACGACATCACCATGGTGACGCTCGAGCTGATGAGGATCACCGTGTTAAGCGTGGCGAGCGGAACATTGAGAAGCGTTGAACCGTGGGGCCATTCCGGCGCCGCCACCCGCAGCAGGATGTAAGAGGAGAACAACGCTCCGAACAGCATCACTTCAGACGCAAGGAACAGCCAGATTCCAAGCTTTGCGTTATGCAACCCTGTGTCGGGTCGAGCGGCAACTGTAAACGGAATTTGCATGGTGATCAGCCTTTATCGAACATTCTGGGGAGTGAAATCCTTCGATGAACCGGGCGTACTGTATTCGTACGGCCCCCTGAACACTTCAGGAATCGTTGTGAAATTGCCGTGCGGCGGCGGAGTCGGCGTTTGCCACTCAAGCGTCGTTGCTTCCCATGGATTATCCGATTCCACCTTCTTTCCCTTCTTGATGCTCCAGAAGAAGTTGATCAGAAAGGGAATCTGAAATGCGGCAAGAGCGAACGCCGAGATCGACATTACTTCGTTCCACTGCAAGACACTCTGAGCATGACTGTACTGAGCTCCCCCGTCGTAGAGCCGCCGAGATACGCCTGCGAGCCCCTGAATGAGCATTGGGAAGAATATCCCGTTCATACACACAAGAGAGCCCCAGAAGTGAATGCGACCCAATCCTTCCCCCATCATTTTCCCGGTCACCTTTGGATACCAATAATAAAGCCCTGCAAAAAGCGCGAAAATCGTTCCCGGCGCTACAACATAGTGGAAGTGTCCGATAACGTAATACGTGTCGTGCAGATGAATATCGCTCGGCGCAAGTCCAAGTGGAAGTCCGGTGAGACCGCCGATTGCAAACATCGGCAGAAATGCCAGGGCAAAGAGCATTGGCGTTGTGAACCTGATCGAGCCTCCGTACAACGAAAGAACCAGCGCGGTGAGAATAATCACCGAGGGGATCGAAATGATCATCGTTGTCGTTTGGAAGAAAGTACTGATCACTGTTCCCATGCCGGTCATAAACATGTGATGGGCCCAAACGATGAAGGACATGAATCCCAGGAAGATGGTCGCATAGACGATCGATCTGTATCCCCACAGTGGCTTGCGCGTATTATTGGCAATAACTTCCCCGACAACGCCCATGGCGGGCAGGATCAGGACATACACTTCGGGATGGGCGAGAAACCAGAACAGATGCTGCCAAAGCAGGGGACTTCCTCCCCCGCTGACATCGAGTTGCTGCCCGCTGATGACAAGCCCGCTCGGAAGGAAGAAGCTGGTTCCTGCGAGACGATCCATCAACTGCAGGATGCCGGCAGCCTCAAGGGGAGGGAATGCAAGCAAAAGAAGGAACGATGTAACGAATTGGGCCCAGACGAAGAACGGGAGTCTCATGAAGGTCAGCCCGTTCGCCCTCAGCTGAACGATGGTCACAATGAAATTTACGGAGCCCAAGAGGGATGACGTTATCAAGAAGACCATTCCGAACAACCATACGGTCTGTCCCACCGTTGCGATATCGGACAGCGGCGGGTATGAGGTCCAGCCCGAATTGGCGGCGCCGCCCGGGAGAAAAAAGCTCGAGAGCATGACCACACCGCCCATGAAGTAGGTCCAGTAACTGATCATGTTCAGTTTGGGGAACGCCATATCGGGAGCCCCGACCTGCAACGGAACGACGTAGTTTCCAAATGCACCAACGGCCAGAGGAACCACACCGAGGAAGACCATAATCGTCCCGTGCATGGCTCCGAAAGAGTTATAGAGTTCAGGAACCATGACGCCTTCAGGAAAGAGAGTCTCATCCGAGACGAGATACCACACAAGTCCTGCTATTCCAAGAAAAAGAACTCCCACAAGCCCTGTGAGCTTCCGTTTGCTGATGAGAGAGATGAGCAGCGCTATGAGGCCCAGGATTCCGGGGGTGAGGGCAAAGGCCTCACCGGGAATTGCCAGGCCCGGGTAAGCCAGCTGCCATCTCATAAGAAGCATCAGGGTGAAACCCAGGAAGAGGAAGAGCAATGCCGTCATCATGTACTGAAGGCCTATGATCTTGTGGTCCTGCGAAAATACGTACGTCCGCATGAATCCCTGATCATGATGAGCGGCGGCATGATGATCATCTGTGGCTGTGTGATGCACAGTCAACTCCTTTTGATCCAATTGGGAAAACGGTCCGGTTAGTTAGCAGAGTACGTGAAATCGGCGTTTTTCTTGCCGGAGGCATCCACGGTGACCTTCAAAGTCTGGGCACCGTATTTCTCATGCCAGACCTCGAGTGTATATTCGCCTGCAGGCAATCCCTTGATCGTAAAGCTCCCATCGTCTCCCGTCACCGCGAAATACGGGTGGTTGAAGACCCCGATGTAGGCACCCATCCACGAGTGGACGTCGCATTTCACCTTGAATGTCTCCGCCTTCTCGAATTTCTTCACCAGCTTTGCTCCCTTCATCGGTTGACCGGCGTTGAATGAAGGATTCGAGGCTGAAAGCGTGTGGACATTGTGGAGGGTGTTGTCGCTGTTCCGGATCTCAACCTCCTGCCCGGCCTGAACTCCAAGAACGTGGGGGTGGTAGGTGCATCCTTCCTGGTCAAAGACCGCCTTCTGGGCAGGAGCGGTGAATTTCTTCCCTGCCAGTCCTTCTTTGACATACACAAGAACGTTCTTGAGAGTACCGTTCTTGTTAACGACGACCTCTTCGCTCACCACAGGAGTCTTGTGAGCGGTCTTGCAAAAGCGATCCGCGTCCATCCTGAGGCGAGCCATACCGGGAGATTTTCCCTTGAACGCTACTTTGCCTGTCACGTCCCCGGCGAAGGTGGTGAAGGCACCAACGAGTAGAAGTGTTCCCACAACAGCAAGTGATCTCATCACAGATAACTCCTTCATTAAAGAGAGATGAATTGATTATTTCTTTTTCCCGAGATTCCAAATATGTGTCGTAAGCGCTTTTGCCTGTTCGTCCACATTCCCTCCGAGTGTTTCTCCGTCCGGAGCAACGCCTTCGTAGAAGAAGGTCGGCATGCGGGTTCCCGGCTGCAATTTCTGCGGGTCCTTGATCCATTCGACAATCCATTCCGGCTTCAGCCGTTCGCGGGCCAGGGCGAGATTCGGAGCAAGATCTGAGGCAGAAAGCTCTGAAAGATTGACGTTGCCCGACGGATGGCATTTCGCACACTGATATGTCTCAAAAAGTTCTCTTCCGGGCTTGAGGTATCTTACCTCCACAGGCGTCGAAGAATAATCGCGAATTTCAAGGTCCGCTTTGGACATCCCCAGGAAGTACTTCTGTATCGTCCCTATCTCAGCATCTGAGAATTGGAATGTCGGCATCCTGAGCTTCAGCCACGGCCTCACCGTCGTCGGGTTCTTCAGGAAGCTGTGCAGCCACTGTTCCTGGACCTTTACTCCCTGACTTTCCGGAAGCGGCGGAGGACCTAGACCCGGGTCATCATATTTTACGAGAATGTAGCCGCCTTGCTCTTCGAGTGTATGGCATTGGATGCAGTTGTAACGAACCGTCAATCTCCTGCCTGCCTCGACATTCTGCATTCTCTTGTCAAATGTCCGCTGATAGGTCGCGATGGGAACATCCCGTGTCATGCTCATGAGGAATGCCCTCATCAGGCGTATTTCCTCATCGTTGAAGCTGTACACGGGCATCTTTTGAACGATCCGTTCCGTTTGATACAGCCGGGCGTTCTTGAATTTGCCATAAACCCATCCTCCCCACGAATGCTTAACAGAAACAGTCCCGTTCGCGTTCTCCTGGTAATCCACATCTGAGTCATGGCCGAGCGGAAGCGTGTTGCCAAAGTCCATCTGCTCCACTTTCTTCTTTCCAAAATCGGAGAGATTGACGCTGACTTTCCCTTCCCTTTCCATACCTTTGATCGTATGGCAACCGGCGCAACCGAATTCTCTGATGAGCCTGTCCCCCTCCCGGATCTTCTCCTCATTGTTCAAATCGAGTGAGCGCTTCGGGTAGCTTTGTCCGTCTTTCAACGTCATCAGATATGCCACAAGATTTCTGGCTTCACCGTCCGAAAGCCTCAGGCTCGGCATTCTTGTTGCCGGGTCGTAATGCTTCGGGTTTTTCACCCAATCCATGATCCAATCGGGATTCACCTTGCTTGCAACCCTCGTCAATTCTGGAGCCGGATCGTGGCTCGTACCCCGGGACTCTCTCACGCTGGCGTCATCGCCGATAACATGGCATGCCTGACACCCGACCGATTGAAACAGTTGTTTTCCCTGAGCTGCGTTTCCTCCACCCCACGCCCCTCGTCCGCGTTCATATTGAAATTCGGATTCCCGCCCGATCTTCATGAGGTATGCTGTGATCGCTTCTGCCTGTTCATCGCTGAATCTGAAATTCGGCATCCGCGTATGTGCGTTGTATTCAGTCGGATTCTTGACCCACCTGAAGATCCAATCCGCATTCGTTTTCGCAGGCAAAGTACTCAACGCAGGCCCGATCTTCGGCAAATCGGCGTATCCTTTGACCTCGTGGCAACCATAGCAGCCGTTCTCCAGGACCAGCTGCTTCGCCCTGGTGAACGGTTTCGCATACTTCAACACCGTTTCATTGGAATGGCACGTGTTGCACGTTGCGTATGTTTCCACTCCTGTCAGAATCGGTGTTTCCCAGTAATGATCCGCTTCGCCATGAGCAAACCCCTCGGTCAATGCCGGTCCCTGGCCTCGATGACACGTGGTGCAGCCGAAGGTCTCCGGATTGTGCTTCGCCAGTAGCTCCGGCAACGGATGCGTTGTGAAGGGTTGAGGCGCTTCTGCCATTACGCTCTCATTCCATCCAAGATGGCATGTCTGGCATCGGTCGATACGAGCCTTCACCTCGCTGAACGGGGTAAGCTCAAAATCGGGAAGAATGACCTGTTTGATTTCAAGCGAGCTTTTTTCCGACCGCTCCAATTTCAAATTGTAGGAGTCAGCTGATGCGAAGAGCTTCTTTATCTCAACTTCGATTCTTCCAATTTCGCCCTGGTATTTGTCAACGATGCCGTCGAACCCCGATATCTTCTTCTGCAGGTCATCCATTTCCGCGGCATATTTCGCGATTGCTGCTTCCTCTTCATCAACTTCGACCCTCGCCGACGACGTATCCTTGCCTGCCAACATGGCCTGCTGGTATTGATAGAACGCCGCATCCGACCGGCTGCGGGCGAATCGCCATTCGCGCGTGGCAACGTCAAGGTCCCTCAGCAGTCCGTTTTTCTGATCCATCGTCTGAACATATTCATCCGACTGCAGAGCACCTTGAGCCTGTCTCAGGCGCTCCTGAAGACCCGCCGCTTCGGTTGAATCAATCGCACTCAATGCTTCTGACTTGAGGGAATCGAGTTTCTGATACAGAAGATCGTAGTACTGGGATTGATACCCCTTCCACGGCCTTCGCACGCTCACTTCATCCCACACCGCCCACACCGTACCTAAAAATAGAATGGCGCTGAACACTATGTAGAACATCCCATAGTTTCGTTGTTCAACAGGAATTCGAGCGCGTTGCTCTAGCATACCACGGTTCCTTCAGATCGATCGTTTCAGGGGCCGGTTAGATATTAAACCAGGGAGTTACCCAAACGTACTTTACTGGATTAAGTCCGACAAATGTCGGGCCAAGTCGAAGGAGGATCTTGATGACCACGCCTCCCATTGAAAGGAGCAAGAATGAAACAATGCCGTATCGGATGAGGCCGAGCTTCTGCATGAACTCCGTTTTGCCCTTCAGAATCCAGAAGATGGGCCCGATGGAAAAGTACCCAAGCACACACACGGCGCCAAAAATGAACGCGACGGGATTTAGCTCATTGTTCGGGAGTCGGGTGGGAATTCCCAGCATCTCGGAAAGATCCACGTTCGTCAGCACGGCAACATAATGGGGATCCCATGTTTCCCATGGCCAGAAGAAGTTCCATCCCGGACCCCGCATAAAAGTTCCCAGGACAATCAATGCAACCCACAAGACAATAAAACCAAAAGCGAATGTCCCTATCGCAAACTTCCGTTCTTCATATGTGTAGTATCCGTTCCCTTTTTCATTGATGTCGATATAAGGGATGGCCATGAGGCCCACTATGATAAGCGTGGGGAGGCCAACGCCGGCGATCCAGGGATCGAAGTAGACAAGCAGTTCCTGGAGCCCAAGAAAATACCATGGAGCTTTTGAAGGGTTCGGTGTGAGGGCTTTGTTGGCCGCTTCCTCAAGAGGAGCATCGAGGAAGACAGACCAAACGACGAGGACCGCCATGACGGCAAGCGCTGCAAGAAACTCCACACGAACCAGATACGGCCATACCTGAACCTTGTCGTCCATTTCCGCCTCGACTGGCTGAGGACGGCCGTCATTCTTCTTGGCCTTCGACCATGCGAGCCATGAAAAGAAAATCACGCTGACAAGCAGGAGGATAATCGGGATGTTGTCCGGTTTCGTCAAGATTTCAAGCAGTTGTCGCATGGTTGCTCCGGTTCAGTCCCCAGCCAGTTTATACATTCTTTTTCGATTCAGGTCCGGAGATCCCGCCATCTTTGCGAACGCGCCAGAAATGAACAATCATGAAGATAGAGGCAATCAACGGAAGGAAGATGCAGTGACCAACGTAGAACCTGAGAAGCGTCGGAGGGCCCACTTCGGTTCCTCCGAGCAACACGAATCGAACGTCATTGTTGATCCTCATTCCCAGTTCGGCGCCAAACGGTCCCTCGTGTCCGAGCAACGGAGTCGCGCGCGCCATGTTTGTTCCCACCGTTACGGCCCAAATTGCGAGCTGGTCCCACGGGAGCAGGTAACCAGAGAAGCTGAGCAGCAGGGTCAAGACCAGAAGGATCACACCAACGACCCAGTTGAATTGGCGGGGAGGTTTATAGGACCCTGTGAGAAAAACGCGGAACATATGAAGCATGACCGTAAGAACCATGGCATGGGCTGCCCATCGGTGCATGTTGCGCATCAACGGCCCGAAGGGTACGTCGTTCATGAGGTATTTCATATCCTCATACGCGTATTGCGCCGTCGGACGATAGTAGAACATCAGAATGACACCTGTGATCGTCAGGACAATAAAGAGAAGGAATGTTATCCCACCCATCCCCCAGGTATAGCCGATATTGGTCGCGTGCCGGGGAACGCGGACAGGATGAAGATGCAGGAAAACATTGTCCACGATCTGGAGCGCCCGGTTCCGCTGGGTATCCTGATACGTGTGCCGGAAGATCGATTTGTATATTCCTGATTTTCTTACTTGATCAAGTAACGCCATAGTCTGGCTCCTTACCCTAAATAGGGAAGAAACGAACCCTCTTTCCCCCATTCATTCTTTTCGTACAAGAACTTGGTGCTTCGATCAATTTCGATCTCACCATTGTCCGTAAGGCCGATTTGTGCCCGTTCAAGAGGTCTCGGGGCCGGACCCTCGAAATTAATACCCGTCTTATAGAATCCACTCCCGTGGCAGGGACATTTGAATTTGCTTTCTCCCGGGAGCCATCGCGGCGTGCATCCCAAGTGCGTGCAGATCGATATGAGGGCATAGAAGCCGTCTTTTTCGCGAACGATCCAGACCCTCTTCTCATCCTTGTATTTCTCGCTCACTTCACCGATGACAAAATCCTGAGGGAGGCCTGCTTTGAATTTCGTAGGCGGCTCAAACAGGACCCGGGGAAACATGTATCGCAAGGCACCAACCGTCGATGCGAGGATAAAACCAAAGAATCCCATCCATCCTGCCACGGAGAGGAGATTCCGCCGATTCATCCTCCAGATTCCGGGATCAGCCTCGGGAGGCCGATCCTGCTTCGGCTTTCTAGGAAGGGGTGTTGATGAGATCTGAGTTTGTTGCGCCGGCTGGGCGGGTTGTGCCGTGGCCGCGGGTGATCCGGGCACGTTTGTATTCTCCAGGCCGGGCGTTACCTGATCCGCCATGTGTTGAATCCTTGTAAGATGGAATCAATGAAAACCGGGACTACCGCCGAACGGAGGTCATGCAGCAGCGCTCTGCTCCTCTACCCTCTTCACCATATCGATCGTGTCCCAGGGGCAGTACTTCGCGCAGAGCTTACAGCCAATGCAAACTTCTTCATCGACAATGACTATTCCGTTGACGCTCACGTAGCCGTGCTCATTCGGATTCTCGGGGCCGGGGACCTTGTACAGACAATCCACGGGGCAGAATTCAATGCAAACTTCGCATCCGGTACATCCTTCGGGATGAACAACGGCAACGATAGGCGACTTCTTTTTCTTCTTGGCGGCTGGAGGTACTACTGGCGTAGGGGTTGGCGTAGCTGAGTTCAATTCGCTCTTCGAAATTTTTGTTATTGCAGGATAGCCTCAGTGACAGCGAACGTAATATACCAACTGATGCCTGGTTTGTCAAGAAAAAATCCGAGAATGATTCCGAACATCTTTCGGCATCTGTTGAAGAATTCAATAGTTGAGACAATCGCCTCAAGCTCCTTGCAGCTCCAATCATCATCTCGTATATTCCGTCTGCCTGACACTTAAGGAACTTCATGGATTGGATAGACTATAAGGATCTCCCGACCGATGACACGGCTCTCACAGGGCTTTTCATCGACTACATCACCGCCTACGACAAGGTGAAGCGCTTCTTCCCCGGGAATTTCCGTGATCCCGCCTCATGGGAATCGATCCTTGAACGTGTCTCCAAGCGCAACATCAACCGATCCGACCTGACCCGCATCCTCAGCGTCCAAAACCGTAATTTTCACTGCGGAGTGAAAGCCCTGGCGAATATCGACCTTCTCCGGAATGACAATACTGTGGCAGTGGTTACCGGCCAACAGGTGGGCCTTTTCACGGGACCCCTCTACACCATCTACAAAACCATCACCGCGCTCAAGCTTGTCGACTCGCTGCGCGAACAATACACAGCATATAATTTCGTCCCCGTGTTTTGGCTGGAGGGCGAGGATCATGATTACGACGAGGTCAGCTCCGTTGCGCTCATCAACAAGTCAAACGACCTTGTCCGCCTCGGGTACCAGCCTCAGAACAAATCAAAAGGAGAGAACTTCGGGGCAGTCGGCCAGCTGGAGCTGGACGATTCGATCGGAGAACTCTTTCAACGCGTTGAAGCCGAAATCGTTGACACGGAATTCAAGCCGAAGGTCACCGAACTCTTTCGCATCGCTTATCAGAAAGGAATGAACTTCAATCGCTCGTTCGTCCACCTGATGAACGATCTGCTTGAAGATTCCGGGCTTGTGTTCCTCGACCCGCACGACCCTGAGCTCAAGGCTTTGCTGGTGCCGGTATTTCGGAAGGAACTCGAGACGACTCCCGCCCTTTGCCAGCTGGTCATCGACCAGAGCGCTGAAGTTGAGAAATCATATCATGCCCAGGTCAAACCAAAGCCTGTCAATCTCTTCTTTTTCCATGAGGGGGGACGATACCTTCTGGAGCCCAAACCCGATGGCTTTGGATTGAAGGGAACACGCAGGAATTTTACGCGGCAGCAGATTTTTGATCAGCTTGACAAAGATCCTTCCGTTTTCAGCCCGAACGTCGTACTCCGCCCCATTTGCCAGGATTGGCTTCTCCCGACGGCCGCCTACATAGCCGGACCCGGTGAGATCAGCTACTTTGCCCAGCTCGCTCCCCTCTATCCCGAATTCTCCATTCCGGAGCCGATCATCTACCCAAGGGCAAGCGCGACAATTATCGAAGAAAAAGTTGAGAAAGTCCTCTCGCGATTCAACATACCCATGCCCGAATTCCTTCGCGACATCGAGCTTCTCAAACAAAGAATTGCAGAACAGGTTTCTGAGGTAAAACTCGAGGAGTTGTTTGGGGGAACCACAGCAGCTTTTGATGAAGCCATCAAATCGCTACGTCACGGGCTTCAAAAAATTGATCCCACTCTTTTGGGAGCTCTCGACACAGCGAAGAGCAAGATCGATTTTCAGCTTGATGTTCTTCGACAGAAAACAACCGCTGCGCAGAAGCGCCAGCATGAGGTTGCCCTGCGACAGGTGGAAAAAGCTGCACTCCATCTCTTTCCATTTTCCAATTTTCAAGAGCGCGAACTCAATGTCCTTCATTTTCTCAATAAATATGGACTTGAATTCCTCAGGTGGCTCCATGGAGAATTGGTCATCGACAAATTCAAGCATCAGATCATCCGACTCTAAAAGAAAAGGGCGGGATTTCTCTCGCCCTTTCCGGATCCAGACCCCTTCGTTCCCCTATCCGATCGCTTTTTCCGTCTCGGTGTCAAAATAATGAGCCTGTTCCATGTCGACGGAAAAGTCGAGTGATTTTCCCACCGCGGGTTTTGTCGAAGTATCGATTCGGGCAATCGAGGGTCTCCCGTTTCCCCCCAGCGAGAAATGAACGTAAATTTCATTCCCCATCGGCTCGACCACCTCGACCGATGCGCTTATTGACACTCCGCGCCCCGGCCGCTGTCTTCGTGTTATGTGCTCCGGCCTGATCCCAAGGCAGATGCTCTTACCGTGGTACTTCGCAAGCATTTTTTGCTTCTTTTTCGGAATGGGCAGATCAAGCCCCGGGCTCGAAAAAACAAGGCTCGCCTTTTTCTTCTTCAAGATCCCATCGTAGAAATTCATTGCCGGACTGCCCATAAATCCCGCAACGAACTTGTTTGCAGGATTATGGTAGATCTTCAACGGCGAGTCAATCTGCTGAACGAAACCGTCTTTCATCAGGACGATCTTGTCCCCCATCGTCATCGCTTCCGTCTGGTCGTGCGTTACGTAGATCATCGTCGTGCCAAGCTGGTGATGAAGCTTGGAGATTTCCGTGCGCATCTGGACGCGCAGTTTTGCGTCGAGGTTGCTCAGGGGCTCGTCAAAAAGGAAGACCTGAGGCTTCCGGACGATTGCCCTTCCCACCGCTACGCGTTGCCTCTGTCCTCCGGACAATACTTTGGGCTTCTTGGGAAGATATTCTTCAATGCCCAGAATTCCCGCCGCCTCACGAACACGTTGCTCGATCTCCGCCTTTGGGTATTTTCTCAATTTCAGCCCAAAGGCCATGTTCTCGTAGACTGACATGTGCGGATAGAGCGCGTAGTTCTGAAACACCATGGCAATGTCGCGGTCCTTCGGAGGAATGTCATTCACGACACGGTCGCCGATCGTGATCGTACCCTCCGAAACCTCCTCCAGGCCGGCGATCATCCGGAGCGTCGTTGACTTCCCGCATCCCGATGGCCCTACAAGCACAACGAATTCCTTATCTTTCACTTCAAGATTGACGCCGTGCACCGCAACAAACCCGCCCTCATACACTTTCTTCACATTGTTCAATATTACTCGAGCCACGATGAACTCCTTTTCATTATTGAAAACGCCTGATGCTGTCCCAGAATCCGGGGAAAGAAATGGAAGCGACCTCAGGGTCGGGTATTGCCATTCCCCCGTCGAGGGCCATTCCGGCGACGGCGAATGCCATCGCTATCCGATGGTCTCCCGACGTTTCAACGATCGCGGGAAGTACGGTCTTTTTAGATTCAAATGCAAACCCGTCAGGGTATTCCTCAACCGCCACGCTCATCTCGCGAAGATTCCGCACGATCGCGGAAATCCTGTCCGATTCCTTGTGCCGAAGCTCTCCCGCGCCCCGCACTTCAAACGCGCATCCGGCTACTGCCAAGGTCGCCGCAAGAACGGGGATTTCATCAATCACGAGAGGTATCGTGGAGGGATCAATTCTCACCTCTCCCTTGAGATGAGAAAAGGCAGCGGAAACCGTTCCATAAGGTTCTCCCGATATTTCCTCCACTCCCTCAATGCGAATCTTCGCGCCGACCGATCCAAGCAGGTCCAAAGCTCTTGTTCGGGTCGGGTTGAGTCCGGCATTTCGTATGAAGATTTCGGATTTGGGAACGAGGAGCGCTGCACAAATAAGGAACATGGCCGACGAAATATCACCGGGGACGCGATATTGCCGGGGAGGAATCGTCATTCCGCCTCCGACGCGGATTGACCGGCCCCGTTTGCCGGTTTCAATATCAAGGCCCAGCATCCGCTCAGTGTGGTCTCGGGAGAGAACCGGCTCGATCACTCTTGTCGTTCCATCTGCAAAAAGACCCGCGAGGATGATTGCAGATTTCACCTGCGCGCTTGGAACCGGCAATTGATACTCGATTGGCTGAAGGGGCTTCTTGCCATGAATCGTGACGGGCGGGGTCCCTGATGTACTTGCCTCCAACTTTGCCCCCATGCGGGAAAGAGGCTCGATCACACGATTCATAGGCCGTTTCCTGAGAGAATCGTCTCCCGTC
Organism: Bacteroidota bacterium; assembly: GCA_035291905.1. Taxonomy (GTDB): domain Bacteria; phylum Bacteroidota; class Ignavibacteria; order UBA10030; family UBA10030; genus JACPLA01. The sequence goes on along the minus strand of DATDRF010000103.1, from coordinate 78,322 downwards.
AGGGTGGATCTGAAAGGCTGTCCCGCCAGGATGCCGGAGAGAAGACGCATGGTCGTTCCGGAGTTTCCCGCATCCAGATCATCTTTCGGCTGAATCAGGCTGCTTAGCCCTCTCCCCTCGACCAGGGTTGCCAGACCCTTTCGGTTTATCTTCACGCCAAGCTGTTGCAGGCAATGTGCGGTACTTTCCGTGTCGTCAGCCTCCAGGAGGCCCAGGATTTCCGACGTTCCATCCGCAAGTGCCGAAAGCATCAGTGCGCGATGGGAGACAGATTTATCCCCGGGGACTTGAAATTCACCAACGAGCGGGCGCGATCGGCCGATTGTGATGTTCATGGTAGAAAAGAAAAATCCTCACACGATTGGATTGCTCGCGTCGTGTGAGGATTCATAGATGCTCAGTCCATCTAGTGTCGTTTTGAATGATGGGACGAGTGCCCTCTGTCCCTATCGTGTCCTTCGTGCGAGCGGGGCTTCCGCGGCCGGTTCATCTCCTCGTGGGCGTTTTCTCCGCCGGGAAGGAGCGCTTTACGGCTCAGGTTCAGCCTCCCCTCTTCATCGATCTTCATGAGTTTGACTTCGATCTGATCGCCCAGCTTGACGACGTCCCCGACCTTCTCCACCCGATTGACATCGAGCTGAGAGATGTGAACGAGACCCTCTTTACCGGGAAGGATTTCGACGAATGCACCGAAGTCCATGATCTTCTTCACGGTTGCCATATAGGTCTTTCCGACCTCAGGCAGCTCTGTCATCCTTCTGATTGCAGCGAGCGCCTTCTCAGCAGACTCCGGCTCCACCGCGGCAACCACGACCGTCCCATCATCCTCGATATTGATCTCAGCGCCCGAATCTTTGACGATCTGGCGTATGTTCTTTCCTCCCGGGCCGATCAACGCACCGATCATATCGACAGGAATCTTGAGAGTCTCGAGCCTTGGCGCATAGCGTGACAGATCCGGCCTATGTTTGTCGATTGTCCGGCCCATGATCTCCAAGATCGTCATCCGGCCTTCGCGCGCCTGCTCGAGGGCCTTCTCGATGATCGCGAACGATATACCTTTGATCTTGATATCCATTTGGAATGCGGTAACGCCATCGGTCGTTCCTGCAACCTTGAAATCCATGTCGCCCAAATGGTCTTCGTTTCCCAGGATATCGCTCAGGATGGCGACCTTATCGCCCTCCTTGACAAGACCCATGGCGATGCCTGCAACAGGTTTCTTCAGCGGTACCCCGGCATCAAACAGGGCCAGCGTTCCCGCACAGACAGTGGCCATTGAGGATGATCCATTCGACTCAAGAATATCGGAAACGATCCGAAGTGTGTAGGGAAACTCTTCTTCTTTCGGGATGAGGTTCTTCAGCGAGCGTTCAGCCAGGTTGCCATGGCCAACCTCCCTGCGCCCAACGCCCAATCTCCCGACTTCTCCTACACTAAAGGGGGGAAAATTGTAGTGAAGCATGAATCGTTTGGTCGTTTCAGGGAGCAGACCGTCAAGAATCTGTTCATCGGTCTTGGTACCGAGAGTCACCGACGTCAGGCTCTGCGTTTCGCCCCTTGTGAAGAGGGCGGATCCGTGGGTCCGGGGAAGGACGCTGACTTCGCAGGTGATCGGGCGAATGTCGCGCAGGCCGCGTCCGTCGAGTCGTTTTGACTCATCAAGGATGGTCGACCGCATTGCCCGGCTCTCAAGTTCATGCAGGAGTTCGGCGATGAGTTCTGATTGTTCGGCGTACTTCTCCGCAAGGGCGCTCTGAGTTTCCTCGTAGACCTTCTCGGTCGCCGCAGACCGCTGCTCTTTCATAAGAACGGTGCGACTCAGATCCTTCATCTTTTGGCCGGCCAATTCCGAGACCGCTTTCTCGAGCCCCTCGGGAATTTCCGGAGCAATCACTGGACGTTTCGCTTTCTTGACTTCCGAAGCCAACGCCTTCTGCACGGCACACAGCGTCTTGATATGCTCGTGGGCAAAGCGCAGCGCTTCGAGCAACTCCTTTTCAGAAATCTCGCGTGACTCCCCCTCGACCATGACAATCGAATCATCCGTCCCTGCAATAGTAATGTCGAGGTCGCTGCGATCCAGGTCGGTGAACGTTGGGTTGATCAGGAGCTGACCGTCGACTCTGCCAACACGCACCTCTGCGATCGGCCCATCGAACGGCACATCCGACACCATGAGGGCAGCCGAGGCTGCCGTGGCACCAAGGACGTCGCCGTCGTGCAGCTGATCGGACGAATAGACCGTTACGAGCACCTGAGTCTCGTTGAAGTAGTTCTTTGGGAACATCGGACGGATCGGCCGGTCGATCAGGCGGGACGAAAGTATCTCTTTTTCCGTTGGGCGCCCTTCCCGCTTGAAAAACCCTCCGGGAATCTTTCCTGCCGCGGCGGTCTTTTCGCGATACTCCACCTGCAGCGGGAAGAAATCCTGTCCCTCTTTTGGCTCCCGCGCGCTCACGACAGTAGCGAGGACCATGGTGTCACCATATCGGATCATGACCGATCCGTCAGCCTGTCGTGCAAGTCGGCCTGTTTCGAGTGTGAGCGGCTTTCCGCCCAGATTGATTTCCTTGGTTATCAACATTGATATTCTTCTTTCTTCGAATTATTTCCTGATATCGAGTTCCTGAATGATTTTCCTGTAGCGTGCAATGTCCTTTTTCATCAAATAGTCAAGCAAGCGACGCCTCTTCCCCACCAGTTTCAACAATCCGAGTCTTCCGTGATGGTCCCCCATGTGCGATTCAAAGTGCGGAGCAAGGCTGTTGATGTGGGCTGTGATGATGGCAATCTGTACCTCGGGGGAACCCGTGTCGGTTGCTCCCTTCCCATACTTGGCTATCAACTCCAACTTCTGTTGTTTTGTCAGTGGCATGAAATATTTCCTTCTGTGAATAGATTCAATTACCGATTTACTCTTTTCTGCTTCAGTCCGGTGAGGACTTTTGAATATTCTTCTGAAAGCGCGAGGCTTGCCACCTTGTCCCTGTTCATCTGGTCGATCAATTCCTGAACAGAGTCGAACTTCTTCTCGTCACGGAGTCTTCGGAGGAATTGGACATGAAGGGCTTCTCCGTAGAGATCGCCTTGAAAATCGAGAACGTTGATCTCGATCGTTCGGCCTCCCAGCGGCTCGAAGGTCGGACGGACTCCGATGCTGCACATTCCGTAGAAAGTCCCTCCACCCCACGAAACGCTCACGAAGTAGATCCCGTTCTGAGGCGTGAGCTTCGACTTCACCGGCAGCTCGATGTTGGCCGTGGGGAAACCGAGGCTCTTTCCTCTCGCATTACCCCTTACCACTCTTCCCTTTACCGAATATGGTCGTCCCAGAAGAACTTCTGCACGCTCCACATTCCCTGCGAGCAAGTACTGCCGTATCTTTGTGCTGCTGACGACTTCATCGTCAACCGTTATGGGCTTCATCGCCGTGACGGAAAAACCAAACTCGTTGCCCATCGCCAGCAGCTCCCGGACACTTCCCTCTCTGTCCCGTCCGAAGTGATGGTCGTATCCCTCAATCACCTCACTGACCCCGACCCCCTCGATCACATACCGTTTGTAGAATTCGCCGAATCCCTGGCGCGAAAAGTCGTACGTGAAATCGAGGACATAGAGCAGATCGAGTCCCTCTTCCTCGCACAACGCGATGCGTTCGTCGAGCGTTGTGAGCAGGGTAATTTCCGCTCCATCATGGACCAACACCTGCTTCGGGTGGGGCTCAAACGTCACGGCCACGCTTCTGCCGGCTCGATCATGTGCGCGCTGCACAACCGCTTTGAGGACCGCCTGATGGGCGAGGTGAACGCCGTCAAAAGATCCAACTGTCACAACGGAATTACGATCGAATTGAATGTCGTCAGGCCGACGCGCGATATTCATTCTGCACCTTTTCGATTCTTCCCGCTTTTCCCTGCAGCCGAATAAGATCCTCAACCGTCAGCGCGTCATCCAGCTTAAATGCTCCGATTCGCGTCCTTTTGAGAGAGCGCATTGTGGCGCCGCATCCCAGGGCGACTCCCAAATCGTGAACCAGTGAGCGCACATACGTCCCTTTCGAACACACAACCCTGAAGTCCGCGATGGGCGGAATAAATCCTGTAATCTCAAACTCGGTTACTTCAATCTCTTTTCCCAGCCGCTCAACGGTCCTTCCCCTGCGTGCGTAGTAATAGAGAGGTTTCCCGCCGTATTTTGCAGCCGAGAACATCGGAGGCTTCTGCAGTTGTTTCCCCTCAAACCCCTTCGCTTTCGATCTCAACATTTCCTCGGACACCAGGCTCACATCTCCCCCGGGAATTGCCGTTGTTTCGGAGTCGTAGCTTTCCGTCCTCACCCCCAACTCCAAGGTCCCGGCATACTCTTTTTCCTGCGAGGAAAACACATCAACGGATTTCGTTTTTGGGCCTGTGCAGACAATCAGCAGTCCCGTTGCCCGAGGATCAAGCGTGCCTGCGTGGCCGATCTTCTTCGCATGCAGCACTGACTTCATCTTCTTCACGACATCAAAGGAGCTCCACCCGATGGGCTTGTCAACGAGGATCACTTCGCCCGTCTCATTGGTGTCAAACGGCTCCGTAGAATATTTATCACGCACCTTCATGATCTTCAGTATTCCGCTTCTCTTCGCTGTGGATCTGGTTGATAATCCCTTCAATCTTCATGACACGGTCGAGCGTATCATCCAGGTAGAAGGCGATTGCCGGCGTGAACTTCAGCCGTATGCTGTGCCCAAGCTCGGACCGGACGAATGATTTCTGGTTCTCCAGCATGGCAAGGCTTTTCTGTTTCCTGGCGGCGTCACCAAACACACTCACGTAGATCCTGGCGTTTTTCAGGTCGGGCGCCATCCGAACCTCCGTCACCGTCATGAAACCGTACTCCTGCATTCCAAAATTGCGCTGGAATATCCTGCTGACCTCTTCCTTGATGAGCGAGGCAACTTTTTCTGTCCTGACCGACATTTCTCAGAGCTTTCGTTTTGTCTCAACTGTCTTAAAGGCCTCAACGATGTCCCCGACTTTGATATCGTTGAATCCGTCGATGGCGAGACCGCATTCGAAGCCTTGCTCGACGTCGCGAACATCATCCTTGAATCTCTTCAGGGATGCGATTCCGCCTTCGTAAACCACAAGACCGTCGCGTACAAGCCTGACCTTGTTCCCGCGACTGATCTTTCCCTCTTTCACAAAGCATCCCGCGATGGTCCCGACTTTTGACACCTTGAACGTTTCCCTGATCTCGACCGTGGCGAGAACTTCCTCGGATAGCGAGGGCGCAAGCATGCCCTCCAAGGCACTGCGTACTTCATTGATGGCGTCATAGATAATACTGTAGAGACGTATATCGACGTTCTCGGATTCCGCCAGGCGGCGCGCATTCATGTTCGGCCTGACGTGGAATCCCACGACGACCGCATTCGAGGCAGCCGCAAGCAGGACGTCCGACTCAGATATGGCGCCGACTCCCTTGTGGATGACCTGTACTTTGACTTCCTGTGTCGACAATCGCATGAGGGAATCCGCGAGCGCCTCGACAGAGCCGTCCACGTCGCCTTTTACGACGATCGGGAGATCCTTGACCTGTCCTTCTTTGATCTGTTTCGAAATATCGTCCAGCGTGATCATTCTTCGCTGGCGGAAGTCCTGTTCTCGCTTGAGCTGCTGCCGCTTCGTGCTGATGTCTCTTGCTTTCCGCTCATCATCGAGAACCACGAACGCGTCTCCTGCCTGCGGAATTCCGTCATATCCGATGACCTGAACGGGCTGCGACGGTTTGGCGGCCTCAATGCGGTTGCCGCGTTCATCAAACATCGCCCTGACGCGCCCGCTCCACACGCCACACACAAAAGAATCTCCCGCGCGCAGGGTTCCTTTTTGAACAAGAACCGTAGCGACAATCCCCTTCCCTTTGTCCAATTCCGATTCAATCACAATTCCTCTCGCAACCCGATGGGGATTGGCTTTCAGATCAAGAACATCGGCTTCCAGCAGGATCTTCTCAAGAAGCTGCTCAACATTCTTTCCTGTTCGTGCCGAGAGCTCCACAGACTGATATTTGCCGCCCCATTCTTCGACAAGGACCCCCTTCTCGGAGAGCTGTTGGCGGATGCGCTCGGGATTCGCGTCGGCCTTGTCGATCTTGTTCATCGCAATGATGATGGGGACATTCGCGGCCTGTGCGTGATTGATCGCTTCGACAGTCTGCGGCATCACACTATCATCCGCAGCGACAACAAGAACCACGATATCGGTTACCTGGGCGCCCCTCGCACGCATGGCGGTAAAGGCCTCGTGGCCCGGCGTGTCAAGGAACGTAATTTGTTTCCCGGCGGCAAGCGTTACTTCGTATGCACCGATGTGCTGGGTAATTCCCCCTGCTTCTCCTGCGACAACATTGGCGCTGCGGATATGGTCCAGCAGCGATGTCTTTCCGTGGTCGACGTGTCCCATAATTGTTACAACCGGCGGCCTCCATTTGAGCGACTTGGGATCGTCTTCCATATCCACAAGTTCCTCGGACCCGAATTCCTGTTCGAATTCGATTTGCAGTCCGAACTCGTCCGCCACGAGAGTGATTGTATCCTTATCCATCCGCTGGTTGATCGAAACCATCATGCCCAGCGACATGCACTTTTGAATAACTTCGGCAACCGGAACGCGCATCAGGTCCGCAAGCTCGCCAACGCTCACAAATTCCGTCACCCTGAGCTTCGTCTTCTCGCGTTCTGCCTCTTCGAGAATACGCGCTTCCTCCTCTTCTCTCTCAAGCTTCTTCCGCTTTCGATAGACGGCCCTTGTGCTCGTGGCTTCTTCGCCCATATCGGCCAAGGTTGCACGAATGGCCTTTTCGACCTCTTCCTCGTTCACTTCTGCATGCCGGCTTTTCTTCTTCTTGCGAGCCCTGACGTCCTCCTCTTCACCTACCTTGCCGACCTCTTTCCCGCGCTTTTCTTCACGAATCTTTTTCTTTTTCTTCTTTTTCTTCTTTTTATCCTCTTCGGATTCAACAGCGGGCGCTGCTTTCACCTTCAGGTCCAACTTGCCCTTGATGGTCAGACCCTTGGACCCCCGCGCCACTACCGCTTCCAACGGGGAGGGAGCTCCGCGCTTACCCTTCGCTTTTTCCTTGGGAGCTTCCGCCGGGACCGGCTTTTCCTGTTTTGCCGGGGCAACGGCAGCCGCTTTCGGTGCTGCGGCCTCAACAACCTCTGTCTCCTTGACGGGCGCCTTCGCTGGAACGGGCTCTTCCTCAACAACCGTCGGGGCAACATCTTCCTTGGCGGCCGGCGGTGCAACCGGGGCCACTCCTTTCTCGGTCTCTTCAGCCCCCTTGACTGATTTCTTCTCAGGCTTCTCGGGGCCTTCTTTCTTCCGAGACGTGCGAAAATCCCTCAACTTCTTCTGATGACGCTCAGCGACATCCTTTTCCTTCTTGAAGTGCGAAGTGATCGCGGACATCATATCGTCGGTCACGACGCTCATGTGACTCTTCACATCGAATCCCTTCTTGTGGAGAAACTCGATGATCGTGTCGCTCGAGAGATTGAGCTCGGTCGCCAGCTTGTAGATCTTTATTTTTTTCCCTGATTCAGCCATGGTGCCTTGTTTTCCCATTCACCAGCGTGAGAGGATTATTCTTTTTTCGGTTGCTCATCCCCGGAATCGGGGGCAGAGCCCTCGGCCGATGGCGCCGGTTCGGTTGCCGTTGTCTCCGCTTGCGGTTCCGCCGGGGCAGGAGTCTCTCCCTCCTCTTCTCCCTCTCCTCCCTCTTCTTCATCCTCGATTTCCGCCTCTTCCAATCCTTTCGTCAACATCTCAACAATCTCGTTGATCTTTTCTGCCTCAACTCCCAATGTTGCAACCAACGTTTCCTTTGGTGTGTCCAGAACATCCCTTACGGTCTTGTAATTCTCATCGAAGAATTTGTGGAAGAGAACATCCCCGAGTTCTTCGCGGAATTCCGACAGTTCCATGTCGTATTCCTCTTCCTCGTCTCCTCCTTCTTTCACGAGCTGGATATCGAAACCCGTGAGTTTCGAGGCAAGTCGCACATTCTGCCCGTTCTTTCCAATAGCCAGAGAGACCTGGTCGGCTGCAACGAGGACGACCGCCTTCTTGCCTTCCGCATCGACATTGACATTCAGAAGCTTTGCCGGCGAGAGGGCCTTTGTGATAAATGGAACCGTATCCTCAGAGTAATTGATCACATCGATATTCTCGTTGTTCAATTCCCGAACGATCGCATGGATCCGTACGCCCTTCATGCCGACGCATGCTCCAACGGCATCGATGCGGTCGTCGTGCGAAAGGACCGCTACCTTTGCGCGGTCACCGGGCTCACGGGCGATCCTTTTGATCTCAATGATGCCGTCGTAAATCTCCGGAATTTCAATTTCGAAGAGGCGCATCAGGAACTGGGGATCGGCACGCGAAATAATGACAAGTGGATTGCTTGCTCCTTTTCGCACCTCCTTCACAACAGCCCTGATCGTGTCGCCCTTCTTGTAACGTTCCTTGTAAATCTGCTCGCTCCGGGGGAGAATCAACTCGTTCTTGTTGTGAACAACCAGGATTTCTCCCTTTCCCTTTCGGATCTGGTAGATCTCTCCGACGACAATTTCGCCGACGGCACTCGTGTATTCGTTGTAGATCGATTCGCGTTCGATTTCTTTGATGCGCTGGTTCAGGTTCTGCTTGGCGCTGACGACCAGGCGGCGGCCGAATGTCTGAAGCGGCACGATTTCCACGAAATCCTCACCCACGTCAAGATCCTCTCCGCTTTTCTTCTTGGCCTCTTTGATATCGATTTGCGCGGCAGGGTCGGTCACTTCCTCCACGACCTCTTTTTCAAGATAGATCTCGATATCCCCCTTCTCCATGTTTACCACAACATCGAATTTGGCCGTCTGACCGTATTTCTTCCGCACCATCATTCCAAAGATATCCTCAATGATTCCAACGAGAATATCCTTGTCGATTCCTTTGTCACGAACCATTTGGGAAAATGATTCGACTATCTCATGATTCATTGTTTCCTCCAACAGGTGATGCAAACCGCACTACCATGGCAACTCCTCTTGTGATTCAACAATCTGTTCAAATGAAAGAGAGATTGGCTCTCCTCCGTCCGGCTGAAATGTCAGCTGGTTTCCCTCGACCCCCGTCAACACGGCTTTCATGGAGGCGGGCTCCGGCCCCGCATTGAATCGAACGCTAAAACGTCTTCCTACATTCTTCGGATACTGACGCAGCAGGCGCAACGGCCTGTCCATGCCGGGAGACGAAACCTCAAGCCGAAAATCCGCACCTTCGAATACCCTCTGCGTCTCAAACACGGATCGCAACTCGCGGCTGACCCGGGCACATTCATCTATTGTGATTCCCTTGTCCGTATCGGCGTAAAGCTGGACGAGAACCGATTTTCTCTCCAGGCGAAGCTGGACATCGACAACAAACACCCCCTCCTGCTCAAGCACGGGGGCAGCGATTTCCTTGATTTTCAGCCTGGTTTCGTGGACTTTCATTTTCATCCAAAAAAAATAGCCCGAACTGGCGGGCTATTACTTGAGGCTTTTTAAGATAAGCACTTCACGCGGAAGATGCAAGGGAATAATCAGAAATTTGTCATTACAGTGCTTTCCTTGTAGAATTCTGCAATAATATTTGCAGCCTCTTCCGGGTCATCCGTGACGCTGAACAGGTCGAGGTCTGACTTGTTGATCGTGCCGCCTTTGACCAACGTGTCACTCATCCAATCGAGCAGGCCCATCCAGTATTCTTTTCCCATCAGGATGACGGGAAAGGGGACGGTCTTCTTCGTCTGGATAAGCGTGATCGCTTCAAAGAATTCGTCGAGCGTTCCGAATCCGCCGGGCAGAACGACGAATCCATGCGCATACTTGACAAACATGACCTTGCGGACGAAGAAGTGTTTGAACGTGATCAGCCTTCCCTTGTCAATGAAAGGATTCGAGTTCTGCTCAAAGGGAAGATCAATGTTCGCGCCGACCGATGTGCCCCCCGCCTCCTGACATCCTTTGTTACCCGCCTCCATGATGCCCGGTCCGCCGCCCGTTAAGACGTTGAATCCTCTTTTCACAAGTGCTTTTGCGACCAGGACGGCCATTTCATAGTACTGCATGCCCGGCTTCGTTCTGGCGGATCCGAAGATCGTCACGAGCCGTTTCTGCTGAGACATGATGGAGAATCCCTCCACAAACTCCGCCAGAATTCTGAACAGGCGCCAGAAATCCTGTTGAACGTCTGAAAGAACCTTCAGTTTCTCGTCCTGCAACACATCATGTGTCGACCGATTCTCTTGTATGTTCATGGAACTTCCTTTGCGAAAGACGTCAAGACCGGATCCCAAGAAAATTCCTCAGGATCGTCTTTCCGTGTTGCGTTGCGATTGATTCGGGATGGAACTGCACGCCGAATGTCGGCGCGCTCTTGTGTTGTAAACCCATGATGACCCCATCCTCCGTCCACGCCGTGATTTCCAGGGTATCGGGAAGGGATGACTTTTCCACAATCAATGAGTGATAGCGGGTTGCAACGAACGGGGACGGCACGCCGGCAAAAATACCCTTTCCATTGTGGAGAATGGATGACGTTTTACCGTGAACGATCGAGGGGGCTTTGATGATCGATCCCCCGAATGCCTCTCCAATCGCCTGATGCCCAAGGCAGACACCGAGAATGGGGACCTGCCGAAAGAGCGATCGTACGGACTCCACCGAAATCCCGGCCTGCGACGGAGTGCATGGCCCCGGTGAAATGATGATGCCGTCAGGCTTCATCGCGGACAATTCCGCGACCGTAATCTGGTCGTTCCTTACGACAGTTTGTTCCACACCCATCTCTCCGATGTACTGGACAAGATTGTACGTAAACGAATCATAGTTGTCGAGTACGACGATCATCTACCCTGTTCCTCAAGAGCTTGAATCGTTGCGCCGAGTTTCTCCAGCGTCTCCTCATACTCCCTTTCGGGAATCGAATCATAGACAATACCCGCGCCCGCCTGAAGATAGTACGTCCCCTTCATCCCCACGATGGTGCGAATGGCGATACAGGAATCAAGATTGCCGGAAAAATCGAGATAGGCAACTGCGCCTCCGTAGATCCCGCGCCTTTGAGGCTCGAGCTCGGCAATGATCTCCATCGCCCGGATCTTGGGAGCCCCGCTGACGGTTCCGGCCGGAAAACATGCCAAAAGAGCATCGAGCGGAGTGACTTCGGACCGCAACGTTCCCCTGACTTCGGAAACCAGGTGCATGACATGAGAGTATTTCTCCACTCTCATCATGTCTGAAACCACAACTGTGCCGAAGTTGCAGATCCGGCCAAGGTCATTCCTGCCAAGATCCACCAGCATCAGATGCTCTGCAAGCTCTTTTGAATCCGCACGAAGTTCCTGTTCCAGTTTCGTGTCTTCCTGAGGCGTTTTGCCCCTTCGCCTGGTACCTGCGATGGGCCGCGTTTCAACGGTTCTGTTTACCACGCGCACAAGCATTTCGGGAGACGATCCGATAACGGAAAGGTCGTCAATGCGAAGGAAGTACATGTAAGGAGAGGGATTGATAGTTCTCAAATTGCGGTAGACCGTGAAAGGATCGGCCGCCGAGCTCATGCGAACCTGCTGCGAAAGGACAACCTGGAAGACGTCTCCCTCTGAGATGTATTGCTTTACCCGGTCGACTCCCCTGCAAAAGTCTGCTTTGGAAGCAACAAACTCCGCACCGCCCGTTCTCATTGCCTCAATGTTCCTTTCATGAGGAGGAGTCCGGAGAAGAGACTTGAGAGACTCTATTTCGGCCCGGGCCTTGTCATATTCCCGCCTGAGAAAATCGGCGCGGTGTTCCCCTTCCGGAACGTAGGCATTTGAAACAAGCGTGATCGAATGAGTGACATTGTCGAAGACGAGAACAACGTCGAAGAAAAGCATGACTGCATCGGGAATGGCGAGCGTCGTCCCGGGAGCCTGCGGAATGTTCTCGACGAGCCTTATGCATTCATACCCGAAGTAACCGACCGCCCCGCCGGAGAACCTCGGAAGGCCCTGAATCCGGACCGTCTTCAAATGAGCAAAAATCGCCTTGAGGGCTTCGACCGGATCCATGCCGGGCGCTGCGAGCTTTGGGAGAACCGTCACATCGTCATGAAGCGCCTCGACGGAAAGATCTCCGCCGCGGATTTCACATTTCATGAAGGGATTGAATCCAAGGAAGGAATACCGTGCAACCGACTCCCCGCCCTCTACGCTCTCGAGAAGAAAGGAATACCGGTCCTGATCTTTGATCCTGAGGTAAACCGAGACGGGTGTTTCCGTGTCCAATCGCAGAGTTTCGTGGACGGGAATCACATTCCCCTGCTTGCACAATTCAGAAAACTCTTCAAAGGAAGTCATGCCTTACGGACCGGCCAATGAATTGCGCAACGGTCCCCCTCATGCTTTTCGACGAGTTTTCGAAACTCATCCCCTACATCCTTCGGCCGATCTGTATGTTGATCCAACCACACGTGATATGCAACGTTCGTCGCGACAATTGCTCCGCTCGAGGAGAGCTGCAGGGCCCCTTCCATCCAGAAGCTTGTATTCTTGATCCTGGAGATCCTGGTATGCACTTTCAACTCAGCGTCGAAGCTCACCGGCAGCTTGTAGTCGATTTCATTCCGAACGAGAACCACCTTGTTCTCTCCCCGCACATTCCCCAGTTCCAGGGAGGCCCCGATGTGTTTGAAATAGTCCACACGGCCAATTTCAAAATAAAGAAGATAGACCGCATTGTGCACGACCCCCTGCCAGTCCACCTCGTAGTTACGAACCTGCACGGGAATTGTGTGCTGGAAAAGCGAGAGATCGAATCGGTTGTCCGTCATGCAAAGAGTCTCTGAATAATGGATGCTGCCTGCTGGACCTGCTCCATCGAAACATCCATATGGGTCACGGCGCGAATAGTCGTCGGTCCGGCATCGGTCAAGAAAACGCCCTTGGAGCGCAGCATTGCTAGAACCTTTGAAGACGGCTTTTTTGTTCCCGCAACATCAACGATAATGATATTCGTCTGGACGCTTTCCAGGTCGACGGCAAAGTCCCTGACACGGCTCAATTCGACTGCAAGAAACCGGGCTTTCTCATGATCTTCTTTCAACCGCCTGATATTCTTGTCTATCGCGTACTGGGCCGCCGCAGCAAGGACACCTGCCTGTCTCATCCCGCCACCGAAGATCTTTCGGGTCTTTCTCGCCCGGGCGATGAACTCTTTGCTTCCGACGAGGGCCGAGCCAACGGGAGCTCCCAATCCTTTGGAGAAACAGACTGAAACAGAATCGAAGTATCGTGCGTACTCCTTCGCATGGATCCCCGAGGCCATCCACGCATTCCAAATGCGGGCCCCGTCCAAGTGCATGGGAATGTTGTGACGAATCATCAGCGACCGGATCCGTTTTATTTCATCAAGCGGATAGACGGTACCCCCCGCTCGATTGTGAGTATTTTCAAGGCAGAGCAGTGCTGTACGAGTCATGTAATACGCCGGCGGCCGAATCGCGCTTTCGAGCTGCTCGGACCTGAGGATCCCCCGAGTTCCGGGAATTGTGAGGAGCTGCACTCCGGAAAGCATTGCGGGAGCGCCTGTTTCATAGTTCAAGATATGAGCGTCCCTCTCCACAATGACCTCATCGCCTGCCTGCGTGTGGCACTTGATGGCGACCTGGTTTGCCATGACGCCTGTGGGCGTAAAGAGAGCATCTTCTTTTCCCAGCAATGTTGCCACAGAACGCTGCAGCCGGTTCACCGTAGGGTCTTCCCCGAATACATCATCACCAACATCCGCTTCAGCCATCGCCTTTCGCATTTCCTGAGAAGGTTTCGTAACCGTATCACTTCGAAGATCAATCATTTGCGGTTTCATGGTTTCTTCTTTCTGACAAAACAGACGATAACAATCAACAACGACAAATAGAGCGAACCTTTACCGACAATGTCTCCATGCCTCACAAAAAATGTCTCCGTTTCCATTGCTTTGATGTTCTCGGAGAACGTTACCGCCTCGTACATCGACGTTCCCGAAATCAATCTTCCTGCAGGATCAATGACACCTGAGATTCCACCGTTGGCACAACGCACAATCCAGCGCCGCGTTTCCACCGCACGGATCGCCGTGTACGCGGCAAGCTGATACGCCCCCGAGGTATTCCCCCACCAGCTGTCATTGGAGATGACAACAAGGAACTTCGCTCCTTTTCGCACAAACTCCCGGACATACTCCGGGTAGATCAATTCGTAACAGATCATTCCGGAAAACGATGTGGAATCCCCGTTACGGAGCTTCAGATCGTAGAGATACTGCTCTGTCCCTTTCCCCCAGCTGCTGATCCCAACGCCCCATTTAAGGGGTTCAATAAGAAACCGAAATGTTTCTGCATAAGGAACCCGTTCTGCATACGGCACCAAAACAACCTTATGATACACGGGACCGTTCCCTACATAAGGAAGAAAGAGAGTGGCAGAATTGAACGATTCGAAGTACGCATCTCCGGCTTTCATTGCGGTGACAGATGCATGAGCCGAGTCGGTGTAATAGCCATCGGCAAGTCCCGTGAACACGGGAGTGTTCGCAAAATCAACTTCGTGTTTGAACAGATTGTAGTACCCGGTGTTTTGCGAAAGGAGGATATGGAAAGGAATTGCCGTCTCGGGCAGCACGATGAGATCGAGCGAATCGGCCGAGAGCTTCCGCATCTCTCCGAAATACAACTTCAACTGACGGGTGTACGACTCCCATCGTGATTCGCTTCCCTCTCCCCATTTTTCGAAAGGATCGATGTTCGGCTGAACGATACCCACGCTCACGGGACGTCCGTCAGGCGGCAGGTCGTAGTGCTTCAGCAAGGTGGCTCCAATGACAAATGGAACGACATAAAGAAGTACGAGAGCAGATAAAAGTGTCAGACTCCTTGCCTCGGTGAATCTCCATTGTTGAAGCGCAACGTTCCGTATGAAAGCATAGGAAATGACATTGAAAGCGACGATAAGAAGCGAGATCCCGTACACCGAAACCGCCTCGGCGACCTGAATCCTGTTGATGTCGTATGCCTGGCTGTTCCCGAGCGTGAGCCACGGGAATGAGAACTCGCCAAGGGAATGGAAGTATTCGAATCCTACCCAGAAGAACGGGAACGCGACAAACCACGCCGTTTCTCCAAATCTCTTTCTGACCAGATAAGCGGCAAGAAGCGGGAGCCAGTAGAACATCGGGTTAACGGCAAGCAGGCCGACACCCGACAATATGAGGTACTGGTCTCGAAGGTGCGTGAACCCGCTGACCCAGTAGACCGTAACGGCGTGGAATACAAAGAGCATGAGGTACGAGTACCGAAGGAGAGTGCCGATTTTCTCGAACCGTTCGAAAAGGAAGAGGAACGGCACAAGCCCGACGTAGGCCAGCGAATACAGCGGAGACGGCGGAAACGCAAACCCGAGAAGCGCGCCCGACACGACGCAAAGAAATGCATACAGTCTTCGACGGCGGCGTTCATCAACCTGTTCAACGAGGAGTGTCATTCGAATTCTCCGGACTGTGACGTTCCTTCCAGTACCTTACGGCATACTGATACAAGAACACTATGACCGCTCCGACCAACACGCCGAGAATCGATCCGGCGACAACATCGAAGGGGTAGTGAACACCGACGGACACGCGGGAAAAAGCCACGACACCCGCAAACGTTGCGAACCCCCAGAGCCATTTGCGGTAGAAGTAGGCAAGGACCGTTGCTGCGGCATAGTTATTGACAGCGTGGGAAGAGGGAAATGAGTAGCCGCTTCCGCAACTGACCAGCAAATGGACGTCGTCCAACACATGGCATGGGCGGGCTCTCATGAAAAGATGCTTGATGACTGAGCTATTCAACTGGTCACTAACGACGATCGTGAGAACGAGCAGGATCGCCGCCCATCTTCCGGTCGTTCCCCCCTTCATCGAGATCCAGAACAACGCTGCCGCCACCAGGATGAGAACAATCGGCTGTTTATTCAGATCCGTGATGAAAGGCATGATGAAGTCAAACACGGGATTGGCAATCGTCCCGTTCAGGAAGCGAAAGAGGGCGACATCGATACCGTACAATACTTCACTCAACGGACCGTCCTCCCGAGGCCATGATCACTTGCCTGCTCCTCCATTGGATGCCTGCCGCTGTCTCTTGTAGAAATACCGCGCGACCAGAATGAGGCTTGCAACGACGAGGACCGATGTAACGACTTTGCTGTATGTCTCAAGATAGACGAGAATCTCGGACCAGTTATCTCCCAGAGTCTTTCCTGACAGGATGAGAATGGAATTCCACACCATTGCGCTGGCAAATGAGAGGATCGTTGTCCGCCAGAGAGAAAGTTCCGACATTCCCGCAAAGAACGACACAACGGCTCTTGTCCCGGCCAGGAACCGATTGGCGATAATGACCCAGTATCCATAGCGCCTAAACCACGATTCGACTTTGTGGACATTCTCGATGGGGATGAATCGGATCTTTCCCACTTCAAGAATACGATCGCCGAACCAGTCACCGATCTTGTACATCGTCATGAATCCCAGAGTGCTTCCCGCGGTTGCGACCAGCAGGACAACCACAAAGTCAACCCGACCGAAACCGATCAAGGACCCCGCGGCTACGACCAACACATCACTGGGAAAGGGAGGAAGGATGTTTTCGATATAGCATATACCCGCGACAGCGGCGTAGATCCAGACGGGGTGAAGCGTGGCGAGGCTATCGACGAATTCCTGCACCGGTCTTCTCGTCTGAAGGGAAGATTGTGGCAACGGCAAGAGCGGCGCATCCCTGACCGCGACCGATAAATCCAAGGTTCTCGTTGGTCGTCGCTTTCACAGAAACCTGTGCAGGCTTGATTTTCAAAGCCCGGGCGATCGCTTTCCGCATGGCCGGAACATACGGCGCCAGCCTCGGTTTTTCGAGCACGACGGTTGTATCAATGTTGCCGATGAGGTAGCCATGTTGCCTGATCATAACGCCAATTGCGCGAACCAACCGCAGGCTTGAGATATTTTTGTAGCGTCGGTTGGTGTTCGGAAAGTGTCTGCCGATATCCCCGAGACCAGCGGAGCCAAGCAAGGCATCACCGATGGCGTGCAGGAGAGCGTCGGCGTCTGAGTGCCCTTCAAGGCCCAACAACGAGGGGATTCGGACGCCCCCCAGAATCAATTTCCTTTTCGGGCCAAATGCATGAACATCGTAGCCGATGCCGGTTCGAACGTGACGGAAGGGTTTCACCTGATCTCAAATCCTTTGAACGAATTGGCGGGATTTGCCCACTCGATGATGCAATCGGCCACCTGGGCTGATCGTGGGCCAACCTTGACCTCTTTAATGAGCATTTCAATCGGGCCCCTCTCCCCCTCTGCAACGATTTCAACGTCACCATTGTAGAGATTCTTGACATACCCCCGGATGTTAAACCGGTCCGCGTTCCGTGCGACAAAATAACGAAATCCCACCCCCTGCACCAATCCTCTGACAACAATGTGCGCGGCGGTACTCATCAGAGCCGAAGTTACTACTTCTTCCTTTGAGACACAACCACGCGAAGGAGTGAACGGGCTGTTCGCATCTTTCGTTTGCTCACCCTCTGGACGAGCACCAGCGCTTCACGCATCGTCGCAACATGAAAGCCGAGGCGAAGCGAACCTCTCAGATGAGAATAGAGTTGGCGATCGAGTCCCTGGAGAGCAAGTACTGTCACATTGATCAGTTCGCGTTCTTTCAGCGAAAGCCCCGGCCGCGCGAAGACCCTCCCATAGACGTCGTTCACAATCATCGATCGCGCATCGGGATGAATGCGACTGATGTTCTGAAGAAGCTTTTTGGTTTGCGCACCGTAGATTCGTCCGAGTATCTTCTTCCCTCCTCCGGACGGCCTTTTCCTTACTCTCCTCGTATCCGCCGGTCGAATTGTTCTCACAAACTCCAGGCCTTCAAGCATCGCGGGAAAACCGAGCACAAGAGAAAGGTGGACGAAGAGTTCCTCGAGAAACACCGTGGGGAACGAATACCTCCTGAGGATTACCCGCAACAAATGGTATGCATCGGTGCGCCGTTGAAGCGCAAAGAGTGCTGCAATCGAAATGCAGCACCGTTCTCTCTCTGTAAGAGCGTTATTCGCGGAATCCATTTGCTATCATCAAAAAAAAAGGGACGACTTCCATCGTCCCTTCGTCGGTTCGCAAGACTCTCTTACTTCCCCTTTAATCCGTCAAGCTCGTATTGCGCATTGCGGCTGTAGGCAACATCCTTGCGTGCTTCGCCAAATGCGCTTCGGGCTTTGTCGTACTCCTTCATCTTCTTGTAGGCGACCCCTATCTCAAAATACTCGGCCCCTTTTGACTTTCCCTTCTTGAACTTGAGGGCCTGATTTGCCGCTTCAAGGGCCTTTTCAGCGTTTTCGAGCCTGTTGTATACCCGGGCCGCAACGAGATAGAGTTTACTGTTATCCGAATGCTGCTGAAGGGCCTCGTCTGCCATGGTCCCGGCCTCTTCAAACTTTCCCGCTTCCAGCAGCTGCTGCACTTTCCCGGCGTACGCTTCGACGATACCCGCAAGGGACGGTTTCAGCTTCGAATCGTATTTCAAAGCAGTCTTGAATGATTCGATAGACTGATCGTAGTTTCCCTGAACAAGATAGACCCCGCCGAGCGCGTTGTGGCTTCCTGGGAAGTTTGGCGTCACCTTTATTGACGCAAAAAAAGACGCAATGGCATTGTCATATTGTTTGCTGTTCTTATAGCAAAGCCCCACCAGGTAATGATATCGATGGTCCTCTTCTATGGTGAGCGCAGCCTTGCCCTTTTCAAGAGCTGCAAGGTAGTTGCCAGCACGAAACAGACCATTGGCCTCGTTGAACAGCTTTTTTGCCTCATTCTTCTGATCATCGCTGGGCGATTGGGCGTTCAGAAGAACCGAAAAGACCATGAGCAACATCAGCACAAAAAGACCTCTTCTCATTAGTCCGACCTCCTTTATATTGGTTGACCGTTGTGCCCGGAGCGAGACTTGAACTCGCATGCCTTTTCAGGCGCCGCCCCCTCAAGACGGTGTGTCTGCCAGTTCCACCATCCGGGCCTAACATTGAGAATTGAAAAATTGGTAATTGAAAATTGAAATGTTCCTTTTACAATTTCCAATTTTCCAGTTGTGAGCGTGGGTGGGCTCGAACCACCGACCCTCTGCTTAAAAGGCAGATGCTCTACCCCTGAGCTACACGCCCGCGACGGGCTCAATGGCCCGAAACTTTTTGCAAATTACAGAAAAAAGCGCCGATCTTCAAGCAGGAGTCTTGATCTCTTCAGCCGGTTCTGCTGTCCCCGGCTGCTCACCCTTTTTTCGGTATAAGATCCCAAATGGGACAAGTACGCAATACCCGAGCACCAACAACACCGGGGCTACAATGAGAGGGAGAAACCCATCCCAGGGTTCCTGTCCGAGGGCAAAGTACCCTGCGGCGATGCAAACCAATGCACCGCCCAGAATCTGATAGTTCCGCTTCGTAAGCGGGAGCGTATGAACTGCGGTCTTTCTCTTTTGCGACTTTTGTTCCCGAGCCATGGTACTCCTTGTTGTCGTAACAAAAAGCCCAGCGTTGGGGAAACGCCGGGCCCGACCCAATGATGCAGACAGTCAGGGGAGAAACTGTCGGCGGGGTCAATGATAATTTACTTTTTTCTGAACAAAAGTCAAGACTGGGTAGTGTCTCAATTTCGATTATAGACTACAACGCAGAGTCGCAAAGGACGCAGACCTGCCTGCCGAAGTGAACACTCATCGGGAATTTCGACTTGGGATCGTCGGCACGCAGGCAGGTCTCTGCGTTAAGAACTACATCCAAATTGAGACACTACCCAAGACTGCATTGCCGCGACCCGCGACGAACCGCCTAGACAATATGGGCACCGGCGCGTGAAGGGCCGAGTTTTCCGTCGCCAAGTTTCATAACACGATCCCCCCTTCGTGTCAGGTCCGGATTATGCGTGGCAATAAGGAACGTCAGCCCGCGCTTCTTGGCGAGATCGACAAGCAGTCGATGCAGCTTGAGGCCGTTCTCTTCGTCCAAATTTCCCGACGGTTCATCCGCCAGCACCAACAACGGATCGTTCATCAGCGCCCTCGCCACAGCCACCCTTTGCTGTTCACCGCCGGAAAGCTCACTCGGCTTGTGATCCAATCGTTCGGCAAGGCCTACCTCTGTCAGTAAGAGTTCCGCACGCGGACGGGCACTTTTGAGGGATTCACCTTTGACAAGCCCGGGCATGGCGACATTCTCAAGAGCGGTGAACTCTGGAAGAAGGTGATGAAACTGAAAAACGAATCCCAGCTTGGTATTGCGAAACGTCGCCCTCTCCTCTTCACTGAACGTGAAGATGTTGTTTCCCCCGACAGACACCAGGCCGGAGGTTGGACGGTCAAGGCCTCCAAGAATGTGAAGAAGCGTACTTTTGCCCGATCCCGAAGGACCGATAATAACGACGATTTCTCCCTGTTTGATCTCAATATCGACCCCCTTCAGGACCTGAAGTGTTTCGTCTTTACCCGTCGGAAACTCCTTCCAGAGGTTCTCGGCTTTCACGAAGATGTGCCGTCTCGTTACTCCCATCGAATAGCCTCCACCGGGACAAGGGCCGCGGCCCTGCGTGCCGGATAGTATGCAGCGACCGAACAAAGTCCGATCCCGGTGAGAGAAACCAAGATGAGATCCATGACGTGCAATTCGACCGGAATGGCAGGAATGATATAAACTGTAGGATCAAGCGGAACCAAATGAAACTCTTGTTGCAGATAGACAACCAGAACTCCCAAGAGGACTCCGAACAGAGATCCGAGGATTCCCACGAACAGGCCCTGGTTCATGAAAATCTTCTGGATCATTTCCCGTGTGGCCCCCATTGTTTTGAGAATCCCGATATCGCGCGTCTTCTCGATCACAGACATTGTGAGCGATCCGAGGAGGTTGAACGACGCAACACCGACAATCATGCACAGGATCACGTACGCCATCCAGCGTTCGATCTGCATGACAGAATAGAGTTCCCGATGCAAGTCGTACCACGTCAGGATTCGGTAATCCGAGCCGAAGTTCGTCCTCATCCGCCCTTCAAACTGACTGGTCACGTCGATGTCGCTCAACCTTATCTCCACTCCCTGGACCTGATTCCCCAGGCTAAAGAGCGCGCGGCCCGCATCCAAACCGACGTACGCATAGTACGCATCGTACTCCTTGTTGTTCGACTCATAGATGCCCGAAACCACAAATCGGCGGATGAGGGGTTGGCCAATCTGGAGCAGCGCAAACTCCGAGCCTGCCGGACTGACCACGGAAAGTGTATCCCCCACGACGACTCCAAGCCTGTCGGCCAAGGTGAGTCCTATGACCATCCCCGAGCCGTTCCTCGCCTGAAAATCGAGTTCGCCGAGCACGAGTTTATCCCGTAATCCGGAAACCTTGTCAACAAGCGTTTCATCAAGCCCCTTCACGTTGATGACCCGATTCATGTTTCGTGAAACGATGAGCGCTTTCCCGGACACGAAGGGGGCGAATCCCTGGACATCGCTATCCGAGGAGAGAAAGAATGAGAGGCGGTCGTAGTCGGCCTGATCTCCGGGGCTAAGCCGTTCGACCCTCAAATGAGGATCGAATTCCGTCAGAATGGATGTGACCAAGCCGTTGAAACCGTTGAACACTGAAAGGACGATGACCAGAGCAGCCACGCCGATGGTAACACCGACAATAGAAATAAATGAGATGACGGTGACAAACCCTACCTTGCGTTTCGACTTCAGATAACGGAGCGCTATGGCTTGTTCAAGTTTCATGATGCAAACCGAAGGAGCTCAACGGGATCGCGCTTTCCGGCAAGGCGAGAAGGTATCACTGAACACATATAGCAGAGCGCAATAGCCGCAACGCTCACCAGGGCAAAGTTCCACCAGCTCAGGTCAATGGGAACATGGGTCATGTAGTAAACGCCGGACGGCAGCGAAATCAGGCGATAGTTCATCTCGATCCAGCACAGGGCATAGGCAAGAGCATTTCCTGCAACTGTCCCGACAATGCCGATCAACAATCCCTGATACAGGAACACTCTTCTGATCGTCGACGGCGTCGCACCGACGGTTTGCAGTACGCCAATGTCATTCGTTTTCTCCATCACCATCATCAACAATGTGCCGATGACATTGACTGTGGCGACGAGGATGATCAGGGCGAGAATGATGGGGATCTGGCTCTTTTGAAGGTCGATCCAGGAAAAAAGGTTGCGGTATGTTTGATACATCGTTCGGGCGTAATGGGGGTAACCGAGATCGGCAGGAATGTCCTGCGCCAGCAACGATATCTTGTCAATATCGCTCACGAGAATGTCAAATCCCGAAACTGCATTTCCAAACTCGAAGAGCCGCTGCGCATTGCCAAGGTTGACGTACACATAACTTGCGTCGTATTCTTCCATTCCCGTCTCGTAGATCCCGGAGACTTCGAACTGCATCACGCGCGTCTGGGAGAGGGTCAATGAATATCCGCCGAGTGCGAAGACAAGAAGCTTGCTCCCCACGGAGGCATGCAGACGATCGGCCAGACGCTGACCGATGACAATCGGTTGAACGCCCGATTCGCGGCGGCCCAGGTCGTACTGCCCCGAGACAAGATGTCCTTTTGCCGCCGAGATGTCGTTGGCAGGGTCGATACCCTTGACCAGAACGCCGTCGATCCCTTCTTCTGACCTGATCATCCCTTCACGGGAGACGTACGGTGCCATGGCAATGACCTCGGGATAACGCTGTTTCACTTTTCTGATGGAGACCTCGGGATTATTGAGCACCTGGCTCTGAAATCCGTAAACCTGAATATGGGCCGTAAAGCTGACGACGTTCTCTTTGATCGTCCGCTCAAATCCTCGCAGGATGGAGAGAGTAATGATCAGGGTCGCCACGCCAAGCGTGACACCCACAATCGCAAAGAACGTGATAAATGAAATGAATCCACTGTTGCGGCGAGAGCGGAGATAGCGGCGGGCAATAAAGAAAGAGACACTCATAGGCGGGGCATTTCCCGGGGGTTCAGCGAATCGCTATGCTTTGGAAGACTCAAGGAGGTAGCTCTTAATAAACTCGTCGATATCGCCATCCATGACTCCCTGCACATTGCTTGTTTCAACGCCCGTCCGGTGATCCTTGACAAGCGTGTACGGCTGAAACGTATACGAACGGATCTGACTCCCCCATTCGATCTTCTTCTTCGTGCTTTCAATCGCACTCATCCGCGCTTTTTCCTCTTCTTTTCTGGCTTGATAGATGCGCGACTTCAGCATTTTCATCGCTCGCTCGCGGTTTTGAAACTGCGATCGTTCCTGCTGGCAGGCCACGACAATTCCGGTCGGGACGTGCGTGATGCGAACTGCAGTCTCGACTTTGTTGACATTCTGTCCACCCTTTCCCCCTGACCGATACGTGTCGATTTTGAGATCGACAGGATTGATCTCGACCTCCACATCATCCTCTACCTCGGGATAGACAAAAACCGAAGCAAAAGAAGTGTGCCGGCGTGCGTTAGCGTCAAAGGGAGAGATTCTCACGAGGCGATGAACGCCGCTTTCGGCCTTCAAATACCCGTAGGCGAATTTTCCCACTACTTCAAACGTAGCATTCTTGATGCCCGCCCCCTCGCCTTCGAGCAGTTCAACAAGGCTTACCTTGAAATGATTCTTTTCGCACCAACGGGTATACATTCTCAGGAGCATCTCCGCCCAGTCCTGGGATTCCGTTCCGCCTGCACCCGAGTGAATGGTGACCAGGGCATTCTTTTCGTCATCCTCACCGCTCAGCATGTTTCTGAATTCCAATGCCTTGATTTCTGCCTCGAGCCTGCCGAGGTCCTTCTCAATATCCGCAGCCGCGGAAGACTCGTTGCCTTCTTCAGCCAGATCGATAAAGGCTCCTGTGTCGTCGGCAAGAGACTGGAGTTTCTTCCAGGCTTCAATCCACTCCTTCCGACTGTTGAGTTCCTGGATGACCTTCTGAGCGTTCGTATTGTCGTTCCAGAAGTGAGGGGTGGTCGTTTGTTCCTGCAATGCCGCAGCCTCAGCCTCTTTCGCATCGAGGTTCAGATACGATCGAAGCGCTGTCAGGCGCTCTCTCTCTTCTTTCAGTTTTTCTCTCAGATCTTCGAACATCTGTAACTCGCTCCTGATTATTCGATCACAGTCCCCTCGGGGAGCTCAATCTCCATCCGAAGGAGGGCCGCAGCCAGTGTTTTTCCCTGCGCATCATTCTTAAGCGATTTTGTCCCGCCCCCGCCCAAGGCATGGTGCAGGAGAAAGTTTAAAGCCCACAGATTCGGAAGCTCAAACCGCTCCACATCGCCTTCAACAATCCCCTGGAAATGATGTTTCACTTTTTCCGCCGTCACAAGCTGTTCAATCAGCGGATAGTATTCCTTCTTCCTTGCTATCAGTCCCACATTTGCCGTATCGCCCTTGTCACCGGACCTTCCATGGCAAATTTTGAGCAATTGTACCTTCATAGTCCCTTCACGATCACCTTTGGATGAACAGCGGTCTTGGGGATCAAAGCGGGCCAATACGAAATCACCTCGCTCGGCTTCGGACGACCGCCGGCAAATCCCGTGACGGAGGGAGGTCCTGTAAGGATGAGCGGAGCGATCTCCTTGCCAAACCGCTCAACGGCTTTGTAGTCCTGCCCTCTTACGCCCACGCGCAGAACGATTTCATTCGGATCACCAACCTTCGGCGCGAGCGGCCCGTGAGACGAGTTGTATCCCAGATACTCCGTTCGCATCTCCTCGAACTCGAGGCCGAGATCGGCAATGCGCATCCTGAGGATTGCATCCGCCTTCTTCGCTTTTTCCAGCGCCTCCGGCCAGGTGTAAGTCAGTGTGGCAACAGAGGTATATCCGTCGAGATACGACATGGAAACCTTGTAGAAATCGGTTGCCGCTTTCCCCTTGACACCATGCACCTTCACCCTGTTCGGGCCTTCCTCTTCCAGCTGAATCGACGTGAAGTCTGCGATACAGTCCGGCGTGATGTAGGAGCGCGGATCTCCGATTTCGTATACCAGCTGTTCTTTCACCGTCTGGGCACTCACCAATCCCCCGGTACCTTCATGCTTTGTAATCACCACACTCCCGTCGGGGTGTGCCTCTGCGATCGGAAAGCCGATGCGAGCTAGTCCTGGCACCGATTTCCAATCAGCCGAAAAATTTCCCCCGGATGCCTGACCGCCACATTCCAGAATGTGTCCTGCAACCGTCCCCGCTGCAATCTTGTTCCAATCCTGATGATCCCAATCGAACTCGTGAATCATCGGAGCAAGGGTCAATCCCGTATCGGTCGTTCTTCCAGTAATAACGATATCGGCTCCTCCGGCAAGAGCCGTAACGATCGGGCCGGCCCCAAAATACACATTTGCACTCTGAAGACGGTCCTTGATGGAAAGCATGCTTTCCCCCGACTCCATGTTCTCCAGATCAATTCCGATTGACTGAAGTTCGTCGATGCTTCCGAGGATATCGTCGCCGAGGACAACGCCCACCTTCAATTTGGTGATGCCTTTGGATCGTGCCACCGAAAGGATTGCGTCGCTGCATGCAACCGGATTGACTCCACCGCCATTCGTGATGATCTTGATCCCTTTGTCGATGCAGTCTTTTCCAATCTCCCCGAACAGTTCCACGAGATCCTTTGCGTAACCGAGCTTGGGGTCCTTCCGCTTCTGCTTCTGCATGATCGACATCGTCACTTCGGCCAGATAGTCCATCACGAGATAGTCGATCGGCCCCTTCGTGACCTGATCGCGCGGAGCAGTCAGGAGATCACCCCAGAAACCCTGGCCCGAAGCTATTCTGATAATGCCTTTTTTCGATTTCATTTTTTCTCGATGACGCGAATATGCAGTTCGTCCAATTGCGGCCGTTCAACCGTCGACGGAGAATCATCCATGAGCGACATTCCGCTTGTCGTCTTGGGAAATGCAATGACATCCCGTATCGACTCCTCACCGGTCAACAGCATGACGATGCGATCCAGGCCGAAGGCTATCCCGCCGTGCGGCGGCGCCCCGTACTTGAATGCGTCCAGCATAAAGCCAAACTTTTGTTTCGCTTCTTCTGCTTCAATGCCAAGCAGATGAAACATCTTGCTCTGCAGAGCGGAATCGAAGATCCTGATACTTCCGCCCGCTATTTCGTTCCCATTCAGGACCAGGTCATATGCCCGCGCCCTCACTTTCAAAGGATCAGTATCGAGAAGCCGTACATCTTCCGGTTTTGGCGAAGTGAAGGGATGGTGAACCGCGACGTTCCGTTGTTCGTCCGGGCTGTACTCAAGAAGCGGAAAATCGACGACCCAGAGGAGGTTCCATTTCTTTCCATCCACGAGGTTCAGGCGCCGGGCCATTTCAATCCGAAGGGCTCCGAGTACCGAATACGTTTTCTGCCATGGCCCCGAGACGAAGAGGCACAGATCACCGTCGTTTGCTCCCAGCCATTCGGCAATTCCCTTTTTCTCATCCTGGGATACAAATTTGTCAATGGAGCTTTCGAATTTCCCCGCCTCTATTTTCATGGTGACGAGTCCCCCTGCGCCGAGCGACTTCGCAAGATCGGTCAATCCGTCAATCTGACTTCGCGTGGACTTTGAAAGGCCGGGGACTGCCAATCCGGCCACGAAGCCACCTTTTTCGACGGCGTCGCGAAAAACGCGGAATTGGCTCTTCGCTACAAGATTCGAGCAATCGCGAAGTTCCAATCCGTAGCGAGTATCGGGTTTGTCGCTTCCAAACCGCTCCATGGCCTCCTTGTAGGTCAATCGCGGAAAAGGAAGGGAGACGTCGTGATTGACGATCCCCTTGAGCAAATCCTTCATCAAACCCTCGGTCATCGTCAGGACATCGCTCTCATCGACAAAAGACATTTCAACATCGATTTGCGTGAACTCGAGCTGCCGATCTGCGCGAAGGTCTTCATCGCGGAAGCACTTGACGATCTGAAAGTAACGATCGAATCCTGCCACCATCAATATCTGCTTATAGGTTTGCGGCGATTGTGGAAGAGCGTAGAATTTCCCGGTCTGAATTCTGCTGGGAACAAGAAAATCACGCGCACCCTCCGGCGTGCTTTTCATGAGAACCGGTGTCTCAATCTCCAGAAAACCGTTCCGATCGTAATATGAACGGGTAATTTGGCACGCGCGATGCCGAATCGCGAGGTTCTGCTGCATCACAGGCCGCCGTAGGTCGATGTAGCGATATTTCAGCCGAAGGTCCTCTGCGACCTGAAGTTCATCCGCTACTGCAAAAGGAGGCGTCTCCGACTTATTGATGATGATAAGCTTTGTCCCCGCGACATCAACTTGGCCGGTCGGAAGTTCCGGATTCTCGCCACCCGCAGGCCGAAGTTGAACTTTGCCGGTCACTGAAATCACAAATTCGGACCGCAGCGTCTGCGCAGCTGCGTATGTTTCCGAACTGACCTGAGGAGAGAATACCACCTGTGTCTTGCCGTAACGGTCGCGCACGTCGATGAATACAAGTCCCCCAAGATCACGGCGCACGTCGACCCATCCCGTGAGGGTCACCGTTTGACCAACATGCTCCTTCCTCAATTCTCCGCACGTATGAGTTCGTTTATCGAATGTGGTTACCATGGGGTACTTTCAAAGTGTGAATTCGGATTGCGGAATGCGGAAGGAGGAATGCAATTTCCACTTTCCAGTCCGAACGCTTCCTCCTGCGAGTTCCCGATAAAATAGAAATGCGAGAAGCCGTACGACCGCCGGGCCCTCTCGCATTTGAGTATTCCGTATTCAGTTGATATGTCTTGAGATCTTGTCCGCAAGTGCTCGCTTGGGAACTGCGCCGATCACCTGATCCACCACTCTGCCGCCTTTGAAGATAAGCAGTGTGGGAATGCTGCGAATGCCGAATTGCATCGAGACTTTTTGGTTCGCGTCCACATCGACTTTGCCGACCTTGAGGGTACCGTCATATTCCTTCGCCAGCTCTTCCACCACAGGGGCGATCATCTTACATGGCCCGCACCATTCAGCCCAAAAATCCACGAGAACCGGCTTGTCGGAACCCAATACTTCCGTTTGAAAATTTTCATCCGTCAATGTTACTGGTTTCATTCCTTCTCCTTGTTAGCCTTGTAGTCTGACTGCTGTAGGGCCCAGAAGTTGCCTGATAGCTGCCAGGAAGGCTCCGTCCGGGTTCACGACATGTCTCCGTGTTAAATATAGTGAATTCCTCTGTAATCCGCCACCTGTCACGGTGAGATAACAAAGACACTTGCCCCTGTGTTCCTCGAGAACCTTCCTCAGCTCGATGACGGTGTTCTCGCTCACCTTGTCCAGATCGACGAGAAGGTTGACGCTCCTCGTAAACTTTTCCCTCACCTGTTCCATGGGAATCACTTCGTTGACGAGGATCTTCACCGTGTCGCCGCTGACCTCTCCTTTCCCGATCACCATCACCATGGCGTCGGGAGTGAGAACAGACGAGTATTTCTGAAATGCGTCCGAGAAAACAATGCATTCCCCTTTTCCCGTGAAGTCTTCCAAAGAGACGAATGCCATCAGATTTCCGCGCTTGTCGATCTTCTTTTTTACCGCCGAAACGATGCCACAGACACGTGCCGACGCCTGAGGATTCACACTGCCCGGCTCACCCAGCCGCACGTTCGAGAATGCGATGATCTCTTCCTCATATTTCCTGAGCGGATGGCCTGAAACGTAAAATCCCAGTACAGACTTCTCCTTTGACAGTTTCTCCGCCTCGGACCAGGGCTCGACGGACGGCAGGGAGGGCCTCATTTGCACTTTCGCTGCGCCGGTCTCGAAAAGGCTCGACTGGCCCCGCTCTCTGGCCTCCTGGACCTTCTGCCCGTACGCGGAAGCTCGTTCTATTGACTCAAACAGCTGGGCACGGTTTTCATGGAGAGAGTCGAATGCACCTGCCAGCACGAGACTTTCCAGGGTTTTCTTATTCACGGCCCGCAGGTCCACTCTCGCACAGAAGTCAAACAGGTCGTTGAATCTTGTCCCCTCTCCCCTCACAAGTACGATCTGTTCGACGGCGCCCACACCGACATTCTTGATCGCGCTCAATCCAAAACGAATTCCCTTCGGCGTGACGACAAAATCGACCCTGCTTTCGTTCACATCAGGCGGAAGAACGTCGATGCCCATCTTGCGGCAATCGTCGATAAAGAGAACAATCTTGTCGGTATCCCCGATCTCGCTCGTCAACGTCGCAGCCATGTATTCGGCAGGGTAATGTGCCTTCAGATAGGCCGTCTGGTAGGCCAGCACGGAATAGGCAACGCTGTGCGATTTGTTGAAACCGTACGAGGCAAACTTCTCGATGAGGTCAAAGATTTCTGAAGCGGTCTTCTTGTCGATCCCGTTTGAAAGAGCCCCGACAACGAATTCCTTCTTCTGTTCGGCCATCAGGGACTTGTCTTTCTTCCCCATCGCCCTTCTCATAAGATCGGCCTTGGCGAGGCTGAAACCCGCCACGTCGCTTGCGATCTTGATCACCTGTTCCTGGTAGACGATGATCCCATACGTCTCCTTCAGGGTCTCCTCCATCTTCGGATGGAGATATTCTATCGTCTTCTTTCCATGTTTGCGGTCAATGAAGTCGGGAATGTTCTCCATCGGCCCGGGACGATACAGAGCGTTCATCGCCACCAGATCATGCACGGAGGACGGTTTCAGCTTTCGGAGATAATCCTGCATGCCCGTACTCTCAAACTGAAACACGGCGACGGTCTGCCCCTTGGAGAAGAGCTCGAGGGTCTTGGGGTCGTCTCCGGGAAGGGCATCAAGGTCAAGATCCGTTCCGTGATTCTCTTTGATAAGCCGAAGGGCATTGTCGATGACCGTCAGCGTCCTGAGACCCAGGAAGTCCATCTTCAACAATCCCGCATCTTCGAGATCCTTCATGTTGTACTGCGTCATGAGATCGGTCTGCGGGGTTTTGTACATAGGAACGTAATCGCTGATGTCTCCCGGGGCAATAACGACGCCGGCGGCGTGCGTTGAGACATTCCTGTTCATTCCTTCAAGCACAAGCGCGGTATCGATCAACATCTTGATCTTTTCGTCCGGGCTTTCCTTCATCCATTTCAATTCAGGAATCGTCTCCAGCGCCTCCGCAACGGGGGTCACTTTTCCCTGAAAAACGGGAATCTGTTTTGTAATGGAATCGATCGTGCTCAAAGGGATCCCCAGGACACGGCCGACATCCTTGATGACCGCCCTCGTCGAGAGGGTGCCGAACGTGATAATCTGGGAGACTGAGTCCCCTCCGTACTTCGTCCGGACGTATTCGATCACCTTGTCGCGCTTGTCGTCGGAAAAATCGATGTCAATATCCGGCATGCTGACCCGATCGGGATTCAGGAATCGCTCGAACAGGAGGCCATACTGCAGCGGATCTACATCCGTGATGCCAAGGACATAGGAGACGAGACTTCCTGCGGCGCTCCCGCGGCCGGGACCGACACGCACGCCCATGCGACGCGCTTCGTTGATGAAGTCCTGGACGATCAGAAAATATCCGGCATACCCCATTTTCTTGATCACGGCGAGCTCGTGGTGAAGCCGCTGCTCCGTTTCGGGGGGAATGTAGGAATACTTCTTCTTGAGCCCTTTGGTGGCAAGCTTGTCGAGATACCCCTCCAACGTGTCGGCTCCGGCATCGGCCGGGATGGGGAACATCGGCATGTGGCTCTTCTTCAGATCGAGCTCGAGGTTGCACTTCTCCGCGATTTCCAGTGTCGATGACACGGCTTCCGGGAAGTCTTTAAAGACATCGACCATTTCACGCGCCGATTTGAAATAGAGCTGATCCGTACCATATCTCAGCGTTGTGTAGTCGGGAACGTTGGTGCTGCTCGCCTCGGGAATGTAGAGCATGATGTTGTGCGGCAGCGCATGCGACCGTTTGATATAATGGCAGTCGTTCGTTCCTACCAGCTTGATCCCCAGCTCCCGGGCAAGGCGCGGGGCATTCGCCAGAATCGGGCGCTCAACATCCATTCCATGATTCTGAATCTCGAGATAGAAATCTTCTCCAAGGATGTCCTTATAGAGTGAGGCATACGAGCGCGCCTCGTCATAGTCATTGTTGACAAGTTGCCCGTTGACGACTCCTCCGGGACACGCTGACGTTGCCACTATTCCTTCCTTGTACTGGGAAAGTAATTCAGCGTCGATCCGCGGCTTGTAGTAGAATCCCTCGGTGTGACCCAGGGTGCAGAGTTTTATCAGGTTGCGATACCCCACCTCATTCTTGGCGAGAAGAAGGATATGATGATAGGCCCCTCTTCCCTTTCCCTGTCCCGCACCCGCCGGGGTCGCTGTTCTCTCCTTCCGGCTTCCCTTTGTGACGATGTACGCCTCGCAGCCAAGGATCGGCTTGATATGGGCCTTCTTTGCCTTCTTGTAGAACTCGATCGCGCCAAACATCACACCGTGATCGGTGAGCGCGACGGAGGGCATGTTCTGTTCGACTGCGGCATGCACGATCCCTTCGATCGTGGACGCCCCATCGAGCAGACTGTAATGAGAGTGATTATGAAGGTGGATGAATTCTGACATGAAAAAACCGGATGTGACTACGAGGTCCGAAGGACCAGCAATTTGGGCTCCGTCATCGCTTCGATGGCGTATTTTACCCCTTCTCTCCCGAACCCGGAATCCTTGGTTCCGCCATAAGGCATATGATCGATTCGATACGTGGGATTGTCATTCACAATAACCGCCCCCGTCTGGATGCGGTGATAAGCCCGGAGTATGTTTTGATGATTGTTTGAGAACACTCCCGCCTGCAATCCATAGCGCGAGTCGTTCACCAGATCGATTGCTTCGTCAAAACTCTTGAAAGGCTGGAGGGTCACAACAGGGCCAAAGACTTCATGCCAATAGACGTCAGAGGTACGGGCAGTGTGAACAAGTACCGTGGGCTCGATCAACCTGCCCTTCCTTGAACCGCCCGTCAAAATCTTTGCGCCACCTTTTACGGCGTCTGCAATCCAGCGCTCAACACGATCAGCCGCAGCATCATCGATCAACGGGCCTACGACGGTCTCACCGCTCTTAGGGTCTCCGCACTTGATCCCTTTCGCCGCTTCAACAAATTTCTCTGCATACGAGTCAAAGATCTTCTCGTGGATGAATATCCGCTGGACCTTGATGCACACCTGGCCTGCATAGATGAATGCACCCATGACGTTCTTTCGGACCGCATCCTCAAGATCCGCCGATTCGTCGATGATTGCGCCCGCATTCCCACCCAGTTCCAGGAGCACTTTTTTCTTTCCGGCCAGGCCTTTGATTCTCCATCCCACCGCAGCACTGCCGGTAAAGGAAACCATAGCTATACGGTCATCGGTGACAAGTTTCTCCGCAACCTCGTTTGAGCATGGCAACGTGCTGAACGCCTTCATCGGGAAACCCGACGCTTCGATGATCTTCGTGAGTTCCATCGCGCTGCCAGGCGCCTGCGGGGCGGGCTTGAACAGAACGGCATTCCCTGCAGCAATTGCAGGACCGATCTTGTGTGCCGCCAGATTGATGGGGTAATTGAAAGGACAGATTGCGAGAACAAGGCCGACGGGGAACCTCCTCACAAAGCCGAACCGTCCCGATGAAGCAGGGAGAAGGTCAAGCGGAAGGACCTCTCCACCGATCCGCTTCGCCTCTTCGGAGGCAAGCCGGAACGTGGTAACGGCACGGTCGACCTCAACTCTGGAAAACTGGATCGATTTCCCGACCTCTTCCGTGACGAGCCCGGCCAGGCTCTCTCTTTTTGCCTGAATCCCTTCGGAGATCCGCAAGAGAATCTCCGACTTGTCAAAACTTGAAAGCTCCCGCACATCGGCCCATCCTTCGAGTGCCCTTCTGACAGCTTCGTCCGCCTCTTTGGGGCCGGCGAGAGAATACGTTGTTCCCCTGTCGCCGACTTTCATCTGGGCCTCAGCAGATTGAATGCCCGTGATCCTCCATTCACCGCCGATGAATAAAGGGTGAGCTTCGTTTACCAAGGTTCCTGTTTGAGACATGGTTCATTCCGATTCAAGAAGCTTCTTCACGATTTCAGCCGCCTCATCGATCGCGACGAGAATTCGTTCTCCCGAACGTCGTTTCTTTATTTCGACCTTATTGTTGCGCAGCCCTTTTTCTCCGACGATGAGTTGAAGGGGAATCCCCAACAGATCCGCATCTTTGAATTTGAATCCCGCCGTGACATTGGGACGCTCGTCAAAGATCGCTTCGATCCCCTCCTCCGTCAGAGACTTGTAGAGTTTGTTGGAAATGAGGACGGCGTCCTTGTTGTTCATGCTCGCTGCAATGATATGAACATCGAAGGGCGTGAGGGCCTTGTTCCAAATAATTCCGTCTTTGTCGTGGCTCTGTTCAATGTGCGTGGCGATGATCCGTTCGACCCCGATCCCGTAGCTTCCCATCACTATCGGTTTTGAAGCGCCGTTTTCATTGAGGAATGTCGCTCCCAGAGCTTCCGAGTACTTCGTCCCCAGCTTGAAGATATGTCCGATCTCAATCGCGTGCGTCACCTTCAGCACAGAACCGCATTGCGGGCACGGCTCTCCTGATTCGACCGTCCTCAGATCGAAATACCCGTCCGGCCTCGCATCGCGCTGAAAATCGATGTTGGCCAGATGGTAGTCGTTCCTATTGGCCCCGCTTACAAGGCCGTTTGCTCCTTCCAGTCTTTTGTCAGCAATGATTCTGAATCCCTTCAGCCCAATTGGCCCAATGGAGCCGCCGTCCGCACCCGTCAGGGCCTTCAGTTCATCAGGTTGAATCGCTTTCACTTCGCCTCCCCCAAGGGCAGCCAGGAGCTTCGATTCATTCAGCTGATCATTTCCGGCCATGAGCGCAAGAACGGGGGTATCGTTGTGCCTCACGACGACCGATTTGGCAAGGTGCTCATGATCCATGTGGAGAAACGATGCGAGGTCATCGATCGTGCGAACATTGGGCGTATGTATTTCTTTGATGGCTTCGGAGCCTGAAGATCGACCTACTTCTTTGATATTCGATCGCGCGACTTCGAGGTTTGCCGCATATTCGCATCTGCCGCAGAGGACCACCGTGTCCTCTCCGTCTTCAGACTCGATCATGAATTCCTGTGAGCCGGTTCCTCCCATTGCACCGCTCGAGGCGCCTACGACAAAAAATTTGAGGCCACAGCGCGTGAAGGTTTTCTTGTATGCTTCTGCATGCGCTTCATAGCTAAGGTCCAATCCCTCCGGAGACGAATCGAGGCTGTAGGAATCCTTCATGATGAACTGCCTTCCGCGAAGGACTCCGGAGCGCGGTCTGGGCTCATTACGAAACTTGGTTTGGATCTGGTACCAGATCTGAGGGAGATCCTTGTAAGACTGGATATGCATTGCCGCGAGCCAGCCTACCACCTCCTCGTGGGTGGGGGCCAACACAAGGTCTCTCTCTTTGATGCTCAGGATGAGATTGGGGATGTTTCTTCGCTTTGTTTGGATCCAGAGGCTTTCGGGATTGAGAGCCGGGAAATGGAATTCCTGCCCCCCTATCCGGTTCATTTCCTCCCGCAGGATGTTCATGGCCTTCATCATGGCACGATAGCCAAGGGGAAGATAGGCGTAGACCCCGGCGGTCAGTTGACGCATAAGCCCTGCCCTGAGCATCAGTTGATGGCTGGCTATGCTGGCATCGGCAGGTATCTCTTTTTGGGTGGGAACGAAGCTCTTTGATAGACGCATGGGCCCTAAAGCGTTGATGTGGAATTCTCTTGGCAGCAGTCCAATGTACCAAACTTCTCTTCGAAATCAAGGAAACCGTTTCCTCCCTAGGACTATCTACTGCGGACACGTGAGCGAAAGGATTTTTCCGGCAACCCGTCTCTGGTGACTTTTGTCACAGCTTGATCGAGGCAATCTTCTATCTTGGGTAGTGAGTTTGAGCTCGCTTCGGCGGGTTCAAAAACTGGTTCCTCCCAACCAGTAAAAAAACCGACTGACAAAATCAGTCGGTTTATTTTTTAGGGGGGGGGGTCAGAGAGAAAGCGGGATGTTCATTTCTTCCTGTTCGTTCTTCTCAGGCTTGGAGTATTCCGATTGCTGCGGCTTCTTCTCTTCCATCGAACGAACTTTCCGATTTCGTTTCTTCAGCTTGCGTTCAACAATACCGAGCCCACTTCGGTACAGCAGAGGGACCTCAAACTTGAGCGCTGAATCGACGTTCTTTCCTATCGGAGTAATGAGCCCTACGTCGTGAACAGCTCTGATTGCGTCGTCGCCGCTGGGCTGTAACTCTTCAAAGGCGCGATACAATTCGTCGCGCTCGAACGTCGATACCTCTTTTCCGCGGAAGGCATCGATGTGCCCGGCGAGGTGAGGAAACTCCGAGTTGAGGTAGGTGTCACAACGGTACGCAGACACCGCATCGAATGCCTTGCGCAGAGCTCTCCCCCCAACCAGCTTGCTCCGCTCCGAGAGGCCCTCTCTCCGGATAATCTCACGTTGTCTCTGAACAGCGACGTTCCCAAGATGGATAATCTCTCTCGGGAAGCTCATTCCAAGTCCGTCGACCAGCCTCTTCAGAATCCACTCGTGCGTGTGCGGGCCGAATCCTTCCCGCTTGATGATCCCCATTCGCTCCTCGAAAATCGAATAAAACACCTTCAAGACAAGTTCGTCGGTGCCGTTGATGACCTTTCCGACATCGACTTGTTCACCCACAATTGACTCGCAGTGTTTTTGCACACGCTCGTCGGAAACCGCACGCGCGACCAACAGCTTGATCAGCCACGGCCCTCGCCATCTCATGTCATGGGTGTAACTGACAAGATGAGATTTGTTGACAATCCGCAGCTGCTTATAAATATCCCTTCGGAGAAAGACTTTGAAATGGATGTTCTTGAACCGGTCGCTGTATTCCACAAGAAGCTGCACCAAACCGGCTATCGATGTCCGCAGTTTGGTGATGTCATCAAAGAAGAGGAGATCCAGCTTGTCGAGAAGGATCCAGGAAAGGCATTTTGTTTCCTGCAGGAGGCCGTCGATGATATCGAGCAGCGTGATAATGGCGATCCCGGTGCGGTTGCGGAAACTCACCGACAGCCGTTTCCCCACTTCTCCCGAAATTGGCAGAGAATTCTCGGGGGATTCGATCAGACTGTCGATCTTCTGTTTGATCTTTTCCACGGAATTTGCCGCTTCGACGAGACCGAGCGTTCTCACAATACGCGACAACGATGCGTATTGTTCCCTGATCCGACTATTCTCTGCATGTGACGCAAGATGCTGCATCCGCTGGTCTTCCACCAGGGTCGTCGCAGTCTTGAGGCCGATATACAGGAGCCAGAAAGACCGAAAATCGTTTGCCGTCTGGGGGCTCAACTCGTCAAGGTCGACTCCCGAGAGGTATTTCTCACTCTGGAGTCCGGTGGCCGGGATTCTGTAGATGATCTCATATCCCTTGGGCAGGAGCGATTTCCATGGACCGAGGTCATCGCAGAGAAGTCTGAAGAGGGCGCTCTTCCCTGATCCCTTGGGGCCGATGAAGAGCGAATGTTGGGGAAGCAGGGCCTGACGAAGCATCTCTGTCCCAACGAAGCATTGGCTGAGCCGGTAATCGGTTTCTGCGTCTACTCTTCCGAAGTGAAGGGCATTCAGTGCTTGGGATGAATCCACAACAACTCTCCGTTCCAGTAGTGAGATCTCAGTGGAGAAGTCTTGCGGCGGGAGGGGCCGAAAACATGTTTTTCATAGTTGCGCTTTTTCCCCAAAAAGTCAATGAGGGAAGCAAATCCAAATCACTCCGAATCCCACAAAATTCCCGGGAGATAGTGCCCCCGAGACGACTCTCCGCCAAAGGCGGATCAGCCTACGGCTGAGAACGTCCGACAACGGTGAAACCGATTGTGCCCCCGAGACGACTCGAACGTCCGACAAGCGGTTTAGGAAACCGCTGCTCTATCCATCTGAGCTACGGGGGCTATGAAATTCTTTGAAGCACTTGTCCAGATCCCGCCTTGTGGCGGGACGCTCAAAAATCACTGCCACTCACAAAAAAAGCGTTCGTGGGTGATGTTGGCGGGTACGGGCGCGTGCAATAATGGAAAATACAAAACTTTCACCCTGACTTCAAGAAAACGGGTAGTGGGTCAGTTTCAATACTAGACTACAACGCAGAGTCGCGCCTGCCCGCCTCAATAAGATCTTTGAGGCAGGCGGGGAGGACGCAGACCTGCCTGCCGAAGTGATCAATTCACCATTTCAATATGGCGGAATGGTCGGCTGCGACCTCTGCGCCTTCGCGTTGAAGATTACATCAAACTGACCCACTACCAGAAAACGTCATCCCTTTTTCATCAATTCCCTGATGTTTTGCAGAACCTCGTCAGGGACGTAAGGCTTCTGGACGAACGTTGTGATTCCCGCTATTGCCATTTCATTCCTGACTGCCGGCTCAATAAAGCCGCTCGCCAGAATGACCCGCACCTCAGGTTTGATTTCCTTCATCGTAATGCACGCTTCCCATCCGCCGAGTTTCGGTAATCCGAAGTCGGAAAGCACAAGGTCAATCTGCTTATGATTCTTCATGAATACATCGACC
Organism: Bacteroidota bacterium; assembly: GCA_035291905.1. Classification (GTDB taxonomy): domain Bacteria; phylum Bacteroidota; class Ignavibacteria; order UBA10030; family UBA10030; genus JACPLA01. The sequence continues at coordinate 40,602 of DATDRF010000103.1, read as the reverse complement.
GCCCCTATTCCGTCCACTGCCTCAAGGACCGTGTACCCCTTTTCTTTCAGTATCTTCGATATGACTTCACGGAGGAGATCTTCATCCTCGACAAAGAGAATCGTCTCATTCCCACCGGGGGTAGTTGCCTGTTTCCGCACGGGCGCAGCCGCCCTTGGAGTGCGGACCCCCTTCGGAAAAAACAAGAAGAACGTCGATCCTTTTCCCGGGTTGCTTTCCACATCGACAAATCCACGGTGACTCTTGATGATTCCGTATGCCACAGCCAACCCAAGGCCCGTTCCTCTTCCCTGCGGCTTTGTAGAGAAGAACGGCTCGAAGATACGCACCCTCGTGGACTCGTCCATTCCGATGCCCGTGTCTTTCACCCTGATCCCGACGTACGGCGTTTCTTCCGCTTCCCGAAATATCATCCGCACAGACTCGCCGAAATATTGTTCGGTTGTCACCTCGATCTTCCCCCCATTGGGCATGGCATCGCGCGCGTTCACAAACAGATTGAGGAGAAGCTGGTGAAATTGGTTCGGATCGGCGTCGATGCCGGGCAATCCCCGCGTACATCGAATCGACAATGAAATCGACCGCGGGAATGTCCCCTCGATGACCGGGGCAAATTCCCGAATTGCCTTTTCGACATCCAGATACTCCAATGATGGTTCGCTCTTTCGCGCCAGGGTCAGGAGTTCACCGACCATTCCCTTGGCTCATCCGACTGTCCTGTTCAAGGCTTCGATACTTGAAGACTTTTGTTCGGCAGGAAGATCGGAACGCTCCAGGAGACTGACATGGGCGAGAATAATTCCCAGGATGTTGTTGAAATCGTGAGCTATGCCGCCGGCAAGCCTCCCGATCGATTCCATTTTCTGGGACTGGCGAAGCTGAACCTCCAAACGAGCTCTTTCTTCCTCCGCGCGTTTGACCTCAGTGATATCCCTTGCGACCGCCTGCAGTTCGACGATCTTCTTCCCTTGCATGATCAGCTGAACGTTCTGTCCAAGCCAAACAGTCTCACCCTCATTTGACACGGCGGGGAATTCGAAGTAGGTGCTCGGGATCCGCTGTTCTGTTTGCATCGTGTAGTGACGATACGCTTTCTTACGATAATCCGGGCGGAGGAGCTCCATGTAATTCCTGCCCAAAATCTCCTTGATCGGATACCCGATGATCCGAACTGCAGCATGATTGGCGTACGTGAAATACCCGCGCTCATCTGTTCGGTAGATGATGTCGCTCGCACTTTCGACAATTCTGCGATACTTCTCCTGGCTTTCCTTCAGCGCTGCAAGAGCTTTGTCGTGCTCATACTTGAGGATTTTCAAGTTCACGTACTGACGGCGAAGCATTCTCAGTTCTTTGAGAAGTTCTTTTTTTGACCGTTGATTGTCGTCCCGAGGGAGCTTTGCGGGGCGGGTGGAAAGCCGATTCGGCATCGCGGCGGATTACTGCTTCGGCTGGTCGGTACTCTTTGGGTTCTGGATCCCTTCGAGTTTTTGAGTAACGAGGGTCGTAAGGTCCAACATGGACTTGAGGCCTGAAAATGCAACATCGAAATCCTGTTTCAGGGCTGAGAAGGAATCGCGAAACGACTTGCGCCCGTCGTTTGTCACGTACTGAAGAAGGTCCGTTTCGGTCTCAGCTATTCTTTTTGACAGTACGGCGAGGCTGTTGTTGACAAACTGTCCGATCGAGCTGACTGTATTCTGGAACATTTGCAGCGAGGCGAGATCCTGCTGTTGCTGCCGCATTTGATGTTCTTCCCGCTCGCGGCGCAAGACCTCTCTTCTGTAGAGGTACCGTTCAAAGACGCTGTTGATAACCAGAGGAAGGCGATCGATTTCAATGTGCTCTTTTGAAAGGTAGTCGTAGGCACCCAACTTCATCGCTTCGACAGCCACCTCTTCCGATCCGGCTGCGGTAAGCATGATCACCGGCGAATCGACCCTGTTCTCGTGCATCCACGCAAGGACGTCAAGGCCCGAGAGACCCGGCATTTTGTAATCCAAAAGAACGACATCAAACTGATCGGCCTTCAGTTTCTCAATCGCATCTTCACCGGAGTCACTCATTGTCACCTCGTGCTTATCGGACATTGTCAGCGCGATTTCGAGGCTCATTCGGAATGAATCCTGGTCATCAACAACAAGTAGGCGGAGGGGTTTTGCAGGCATGCGGTGATTCTCGGATAGATTACTTAAGCGACAATTTCATTCATGGTAGAAAGAATTTCGTCAAAAGACAAGAAGACTTGCTCCTCCGGTAACGGGAAAGAGAACCATTTACTTCCGGGTTTTAACCTTAAGGACAAGCGCAGCCAGCGGCGGCAACACCAACGGAAGCGAATAAGGACGGCCATGCATCGCAACATCCACTGATTCGATCATACCGATGTTACCGATATTTCCTCCACCGTAGAACTGCGAATCGCTGTTAAGAAGCTCCGCATAGGCCGATTTTTCAGGGACGCCGACCCGGTAGTTGTCCCTCGGAATCGGAGTGAAATTCAGGACGACAATGACGCGCTCTCTCGCATCGGCCGCTTTTCGCTCAAACGATATCACACTGTTCGATGCATCGTGAAAATCGATCCACTCGAATCCCGAATAATGAAAATCGACCTGATGCAGCGCCTGCTCTTTGCAGTAAAGCCGATTCAGATCGTCGATCAGCCGTTGAACGCCCTTATGCGGGCCGTAGTTCAATAAATGCCAATCGAGCGAACGTTCATGATACCACTCATCCCATTGCGCCAATTCGCCTCCCATGAACAGGAGTTTCTTCCCAGGGAACGTGTACATGAGCGAAAGCAGCAGCCTCAGGTTGGCGAACTTCTGCCAGTCATCTCCCGGCATCTTCCTCAGCAGCGATCCCTTCCCGTGGACGACCTCATCATGCGAGAGAGGAAGCATGAACCGTTCCGTAAACGCATACAGCAACGCAAATGTCAGTTTCCCCTGGTGATGCGAGCGGTAGATGGGATCTTTCAAAAAGTACTCCAGCGTGTCATGCATCCATCCCATGTTCCATTTCAGATCGAACCCAAGGCCGCCGAATTCGAGACCGTTCGTAACGCCGGGCCAGGCGGTCGATTCCTCAGCAATCATCAGGACGCCGGGGAAATACTGATGAACGACACCGTTCAAATGGCGGAGGAAATCAAGTGCCTCCAGATTCTCGCGGCCTCCGTATTTGTTCGGGAGCCACTCCCCCTCCTTCCGTGAATAGTCAAGATACAGCATCGATGCGACCGCGTCGATGCGAATGCCGTCGAGGTGATATTTATCAAGCCAGAAGAGTGCGCTGCTCAACAAAAAGTTACGTACTTCATTCCTTCCATAATTGAAAATCAGCGTCCCCCAATCCTGATGTTCTCCCTTGCGCGGGTCGGCGTGTTCATACAACGCCGTTCCGTCAAATTGCCCCAGCGCATGGGAGTCCTTGGGAAAATGCGCCGGCACCCAGTCGAGGATCACTCCAATTCCGTTCTGGTGACATTGGTCTACAAAGAACATGAAATCTTCCGGGCGGCCAAAACGGCTCGTCGGTGCAAAGTAACCGGTCACCTGATACCCCCACGATGCATCAAGAGGGTGTTCGAGGATGGGAAGCAGCTCTACGTAGTTAAAACCGCGTTCACGAACATAGGGAATCAACTTCTCTGCAAGTTCCCTGTACGTCAGCCACCTGTTCCCTTCTTCGGTGACGCGCATCCACGATCCCAGGTGGATCTCATAGGCGGCAACAGGTCTCGCCATGATATCCTCAGAAGCCCTTCTATCCAGCCAAGCCTTGTCCTGCCAGCGATGATGATGCAGAAAATCGACACGGGACGCTGTCCTCGGTCTTGTTTCCATGGCAAATCCAAACGGATCAGTCTTATCCAGCAGACGGCCGTCTTTTGTTTTCACCTGGTACTTGTACAGCTCGCCTTCTGCAAGTCCCGGGACAAAGATTTCCCATATTCCGGATGATCCCAGGACCCGCATGGCATGCCTGCGCCGATCCCATCCGTTGAAGTCGCCGACAAGACTCACACTCCGGGCATTAGGAGCCCAAACCGCAAACTGCACTCCCCCGAGGCCCTCGACTTCCGCATAATGCGCGCCGAGCTTCTCATAAAGATGATGATGATCCCCTGCGCCGAAGAGATGCAGATCGAATTCGGTCAGTGTCGGCAGGAAACGATAAGAATCCTCAAACGTCGCTGTACTTCCGTCACGTTCAACGCGCTTGAGGGAATAAGAAAATACCGATGTCCGATCGGGGAACCGCGCTTCAAAGAATCCCCCATCGTCAAGTTTCTCCATCCGGGTTTCGGCTTTCTTATTCCCCTTTTTCTCGACCACAAAAGCCGATACAGCCTCGGGAAGGAAAGCACGAACCGCAATTCCGCCGTCATCTTGATGGATGCCAAGAACTGAGAACGGATCGTGATGATCGGTGCGGATGATTCGCCGTATCTCGTCTTTCGAAATCATGGGTGTGGGTGGTAGAGGCGGTGTTTCCTGATGTAGCTTTCAACGGAAGCCGGGACAAGATACCGGATGGACATACTCCTTGAGACTCTGCTTCGGATGTCGGTCGAGGAGATTCCGACCATCGGTCCACGAACCAATTCGACGCCGGGCGGCAGATGGTTCGTCGATTCGTTTCCGCGAGCGTAGACAAGAAGGTCGGCCATTGCCCGTATTTCACCCGGTTCTTTCCAGCTGTCGTACTCCGCCAGGCTGTCCGAACCGAGAATCAGAAACAATTCTGTCCCGGGCAGCATGGTTCTGAGCACGCGCAATGTCTGAACCGTGTAGGATATGCCGGCCTGGCGCATTTCAATGTCGGAAACCTCGAACCAGCGATTCCCCTTCACGGCAAGTTTGGTCATCTCAAGCCGATGTTTCGGCGGGATAATCTCACGGCCTACCTTGTGAGGCGGTTGAAACGCAGGAATAAAAATAACCTTCTTGAGCTCTGCTGTCTCCCTTGCGCGCTCTGCAATCAGGAGATGCCCCATGTGAGGAGGATTGAATGTTCCCCCGAATATGCCGACGCGTTCAATATTCTTTTTCATTGCGCACAAAGAACTCTATCGGTTCCAATATGATCATAATCCTGCACATTTTCGAGGAGAGCGTCTCACCGGAAGACTCACTCTGCCAAGACTTTCTCGTAGATATCAAGCGTTTTCACGGCAGTTTCCTTCCATGAATATTTTTGGACCTGACGCTTTCCGCGCTCGATCAGATCGCCTCGAAGACGCGGGTCGCGCAGGATCGACTCCATCGAGTCCGCGAGAGAGTCGGGATTCCCGGCATGACAGATCGCAGCTGCATCGCCAACGATTTCAGGAAGCGACCCGGCGTCCGAAACCACCACAGGGAGTCCGCATGCCATCGCCTCCAACGCGGGAAGTCCAAATCCTTCATACAACGAGGGCATGACGAGCATTTCGGCGCAGTTGTATGCACGCACGAGATCTTCTCCGGAAATGTTTCCCAACATCTTTGTTCTGTTTTCAATTCCAGTTGCCTCCAACATGGCGCGGATGTAATCGTCCTGATCAGGTCGACCACCGACAAAGACCAAATCAAACTCCCGGAATGAGGCTGAGAGTTGTGCAAATGCATGAAGAAGTGTTGGAATCCCCTTGTGCGGCTTGGCGTTTCCCACGAAGAGGATATACGGACGTTCGAGGCCATGCCGGGCTTTGAAGTGTGCTTTCTCAGTCTTCGCGAGAATTCGAAATTTGTTGGAGACGCCAAGATGAACGGCGATCACCTTGTCTGCGCGGGCAGGGAACAGCCTCAAAATATCCCGCCTCGTGAATTCCGAATCTGTGATCACAAATCGGGCTTCCCTGATGGCGTTCCCGATCATTGCGTAAGCGTACACCCGCTTTGCAGCCGAGAAGAATTGAGGGAATCGCACATGAATCAGATCGTGGATTGTCACAACTGAGCGGCCTTTCAGTCCGAATGGGAGTGTATAGTGAGGGGAATGGAAAATCCATTTCCCCTTCTTCGGCTTTACCCTCTTGCCCAGAAGAAAGAATTCACTCACTGAATATTTGCCGTACGGGACCACTTCAAGCTCCCATCCCACCGGAGGAACGATTTTCTTTTCATCTCCAGGAGCGACCAGCAGCCGAAAGGAATGACTTGATCGCAGCCTGGCAAGGCCTTCTGTCAACCGGCATATATATGTTCCGATGCCAAAGTCGAAGTATTTTCTGGCATCAATGGTAATCTGCGCCATGTGATGAGATCATTTCCCGTGGTATTTGAAAACCAATCCTATGACGGCCGCAGCCGTCTGCTTTCCCGACCTGAAAAGACCGAGCAAAGCTTCTAAGAAAAGATAGACCCGCAAGAGTAGTCTTTCTGGCCGAAAGCGAAACTTATCATAGAATCTCAACTGACTCCTGCGATACTCTGACTGAACAACGGATTCGCCCGAAGAATAACTCATGCCCCCAAGGTGAACGAGGGAACAATCGGCGTCATATCCTATTCCGCATCCGAACTGGTACGCCCGATAACAGAGATCGACATCTTCGAAGTACATGAAGTATGACGGGTCGAATCCGCCAAGACGATCGAAGCACTCCTTGCGAATCATCAATGCCGCGCCGGTGATCCATTCGTGCATCCAATCCTCGACAACCTCTTTCACATTGATGTTTCGATGGTTGAATCTCTTTCCCAGTCTTTTCGTTTGCCACTCGCTGATCAGCGAAGGAAAAAGCCCGAACGACATCTGAAATGTACCATCAGCGTTCTGCAAAGCCGGCCCCAGGATTCCTATGGTGTGATTCCGGTCCAGTTCATCGACCAACCGGGAGAGGGTGTCGGTGGTAAGGAGGGTATCATTGTTGAGAAAGAAGAGAAACTCTCCCTGGGCATGCTTCGCCCCAAGATTATTTGCCCCCCCGAAACCAAGATTCGTTCCACTGAAGAGGATCGTGCAGTCAGGCAAATGTCGGACAAGCTCATCCCTCTCCTCATCGGATGATTTGTTGTCGACGACAATGATTTCGTGTTCGCACGACGGAGCAAACGCGCGAATCGATGCGACACATGCGAGGGTGTGTCTGGCACCGTTAAAGTTCACAACGATGATGGAGACTTTCATATCAGTAGTCATCGGGGCGCCGGCGATCCACGGAATCCGATCGAAAGGAATTTCCTTGCGAACATGAGCCGCGAGCTTACGGATGGACTCGGTCTCAGCATCGAGACTATTGTCCACAGCGCTACCCGAACGCTGAATCCCGCGACGAGGAGCATCCTGTAGCCCGCAGCTCCGGCGAAACCCGAGTGCTTTTCATAATATCGCAGAGTATTTCTTGTCATTTCATCGAATTGTTCCATCGACCGATTGGTGATCTCAGTCGTCTTTCCGCCATAGTGAACGATCTCAGCATCCCGAACGAAAGAGATCTTCCACCCTGAATCCTTGATCCTTTTGCACCAGTCCACTTCGTTGTAGTAGATCTTGAATTGCTCGTCGAGATAACCAACCTGCCGGATGACATCCGATCTCACAAGAAGGGCTGCACCCATCGGTTGATCGACCTCGGCATCGCGGTCATGATCAAACCGCTTCTCAAAATTCCCGAACACACTGTTTGGAAAGAGATTCTCGAGCCCGGACATGTCGCAGAAGTGTCTCCACAATGACGGAAAACTCCTGCACGAGCGCTGCAGCGTCCCGTCAGGATTCACCAATCGGGGACCGCAGGCGCCGACATCCGGATGATTGTCGATGAAGTTCACCAGAGTTCTCAATGCATGGGGCCTGACGATCGTGTCGCTGTTAAGGAGCAGGCAGTAGCGGCCTTCGGCAAGGGCGAGGCCCTGGTTATTCGGTTTGGCAAATCCTTCGTTGGTTTCATTGCGTATGAGGCGCACATGTGGAAAATCATGCTCCACCATTTCCGGGCTGCCGTCATGCGAGCCGTTGTCGACAACAATCACCTGGAGGGGACGTGATTCGCGTTCCATCTTCAGCGAATGCAGACAATCGCTCAGCAGTTCACGCGTATCATGGTTGACAATGATAATAGAAAGATCAGTCGCGTATCCCGATTGAGCGTTTATCCCAGTCATTTGTTCATCTCGGACTTGCAGGCTCTACTCCTGAGAGGTCAAGTGTTGACCGCTGAAGGACATTATTGACAACAGCATTGCTCCCCTCGTTATTCTTACCCTTGTAGACGAACACAAGATTGTGATAAAAATGGATTGACACGATGTTCTTGTCAAAGTATGTCGGCTCATACCCGGGCTTGTCGAATTCCTGATAATTGAGACTATCGGTCAGTCTCTTGAAATAGTTCATTATCGTGCGAGGATTGGCAAAGTCGACACTGTCACCGCCGAAGGGTTCCCAGTACGATGTCTGCGTGTCCTCCACAACATAGATGCCACCGGGCTTCATAGTCGGAAAGAGAATTTCAAAAGTCCGAATTACATCTCTATTGACATGGCTGCCATCATCGATAATGATATCCAGCGACCCGATGTCTCTGCCTAGATTCTGAAGGAACGCTTCGTCGGATTGACTCCCCCGGAAGATCGCAATTCTTTTCTCCTGCAGAGCCGATTTGTCATAGATGTCAATTGAATAGATCATACTCTTCGGAAAGTAGTACTTCCACATTCGCAATGAGCTGCCTCCAGCATGCGGGTCCGCATATCCCCCGACGCCGATCTCGAGAACCTTCAGTCTCTTTTTCCGAAAGTGTCCGAAATGTCTTTCATAATGCTGCGCGTACCAATGTAAGTTCCACTTATCCGTCCTGTGCATGGTAGCCAGCGTTGCGAGATCTCCGCTTCGGAGCCGCGACCAGGCCCTGACGAAGGTATTCCGGAGAGCCTCCCATTGGCGCTCGTTGAGACGACGCTTCAATGCCTTTTTCAGAATCGAAACCATAGACAGCACTCCTCGGTGGAATCAGAGCCCATCGGTCGGCGGCGTTCGATGCGGAACAAAATTCATCAGGGACTCTATGTACACGACAGAGACTTTTCTCCGGGCCTTCAAAGCTTTTCGCTTCGACAACATTTCAGGCATCTTCAGAACCGCTTCAGCTATTCCCCGTAGAACCCCTGTTACGTTGCCGTTGCGGACGTAGGCCAACCAGACCTTCAGCCTCGAAGCAAGAATTGCAGGAAAACGGCGAACAATCGTCCTTCCGGGGATATTCTTGACAACATAGAAAATATTGTTGCGAACATGAAGCATCACCGCCATTCTCTGCATCTTGCGAACTGTAGCTCCGCGTTTGTGATAACAAAGGGCGGAGGGCTCGTAGAGCACCTTCCACCCCGAAGACTGCATGCGAAAATCCAGGTCGATGTCCTCATAAAAGGCAAAGAAGCTCTCATCAAACAGGCCAATCTGGTCAAACACCTCTCTCTTGTACACTGCGGCGCCCGCGCACGGTCCAAAAATGTAGTCTGCCTGATCATACTGCCCCCGATCCGGATGGCCATGCCCCCTCGCTTCTGCCATCGCCGCCCTTGTCAGGGCATCTCCCGCTGCATCGATGACAGATCGGTTGGAGAAGTTCAACATCTTGCAGGCAACGGCGCCCGCCTCGGGGGAACCTTTGAGTGTGCTGACCAGCCTCTCAAGCCACCTTTGGTCAACTTCGATGTCATTGTTCAGTAATGCGACGAAAGAGGACGCGGTTTGTTCAATACCCCTATTTGTTGCATAAGCAAAGCCCGTGTTCCTCCCAAGTTGAAGCACATTCACTTTCGGAAATCGGGTTTTCACGAATTCAATCGATCCATCAGTCGATCCGTTGTCCACGAGAACAACGTCACAATCGGAATACGTCTGTCTGAAAAGAGAATTAAGACAAGCCTCCAGATGCTCTCTCCCATTGAGGTTTACGATAATGACAGACGTTTCAGCCATAGTCTTTCTTCAATTCACGGCGGAGTGATGTGGTGGCCAGACGGCGCCGGGCGCTGCGAGACAATGAGTCTGCTCACCAAGGCGAGCCGGGGCGATATGCGAAGGAGAAATTCTGAGTCCCACGCATCGAAGTATTTACCCATTCGAAGAACCACGAAATATACGGGGAAGAAGAGGATCCCGCACATGACGAGGAGCCCCGCATCAGCGATTCGTTCGTGAGGGTAGAATCCGCCGACGGCCCATGGAACCATGGCAAGGAGGATGCCTGCCCCCGACGCGATGAGTGGTTGCACCAGAATGGCAAGAATTCGTCGAAACGAGCCTTCGATCCTTTTATTAAATGCAATGCCAAAATAGATTGAGCTGATAGTCAACGAGAGAGACGTACCAATCATTACACCATAATATCCAAAGGCCATGACAAATCCGATGCTGAACACGATATTCATGATTGTTTGAGCCAGGGTCACTTTCATTTGTGTAGTAGCATCGCCCATCCCCTGCAACACGAATGACACCGTTCCGGTGAGAACGTTCAACAAATAGCCGAGGGTTAGGATTTGCAGTGAGTATGCTGCCATGACGAACGAATCGCCAAGCCACACCCAAATAATGAGATGTGCAAACGAAGCAACAAACAGGAACATCGGCACGGCGAAGCACGCGAGGTACTTCGTCGACCGTTCAAACGCGAGATGGATTCTCTGCGTTTGGTTCAGCGCGTCAAGTTGTGATACGGCCGGGAGGAGTGTGGATAACATGTTCAACGGTAGTGCTCTCATTCGACTCAACAGTTTTCCGCCAACGTCCGCCTGGACAACAAACTGGAGTCCAATGAAGTTGGAAACAATTATGCGGTCGAATTGAAACGCCACCATTTCCGCCAGGCGTGATACCTGCAGTTTACTTCCGTACGAGAAGAGTTTCCGGAAAACAGGTATGTCCAGTTTCCATGGCTGCAGATGTAATTCCGGGAACCGACGGCCCAGGAACGAGTAGTTTAACGCGGCGTTCAGTAACACCAGAGCAGTTTCGGAGAGAATCAGCCCCATGATCCCCCATCCTTGAATGAGGACAAAGACGTAGAGCAGAACACGAATGACGACGACTCCCATTTCGATCTTTCGCGTCAGATCGATATGCTGCATTCCCATAAGCGCTGCGGAGAAAACCGATAAGGGGTTGGCAATCGCGAGGTTCACCACCGCAATAAAGGAAACGATCCGGGCCTCGTCTAATGACAAGACAGGAATCTGAACAAGATGCAAGAGAGGATCGATAAGCGGAAGAGCGATGAGGAGAACAGCGATCCCCAGGAGGCAATAAAAAGCCAATCCGCTGTTGACGACCTTGTTGATCGACTCTACATCCCGGAGAGTGTGATATTCTGCAACAAACTTTTGAAATGAAAGGCCTATTCCAAAGTCGGACAGTCCCCAATAGCCCGCGAGGATCGTGACGAGAACCCAAATGCCGTAAGACTCAGCGCCCAATTTTCCGATGACATACGGCGTAAGAAAGAAGAGCGCTGCAACAGAAACGAAATACCCGGCGGCGCTGAATCCGGTATTTCGGGCAACCTTCCTTGTAAGGGATTCTTCCATCCTTATCCGTTCTTAACCACGGTGAATTTCCCGCCGGACACAATATTTCTTCGCGGTCACAGAGACAAAGTTGCACTGCCACCGCTTCTTTTGCGCTGAAGAAAGATACCTGCTTTTCTCCGTCTCTACAAATCGTCGTTGGTTATGCCGGCAGGCTGCGATTGTGGCGGACTATGTGGCTCCACGCGCGTTGAAGAATGTCATCAAGTCTTTATCCCCTCTTCCGGAAAGATTGATGATGACGATGTCGTTGCTCCTCATCGCAGGCGCGAGCTTGGCTGCGTAGGCAAGCGCATGTGCAGACTCGAGCGCGGGAATGATCCCTTCCGCTTGAGAGAGAAAGGCAAATGCCTCAAGGGCCTCCTCATCCGTCACCGAAACGTACTCGGCAAGCTTTTGATCTTTGAGGTACGAATGTTCAGGCCCTACGCCGGGATAATCGAGCCCGGCTGAAATGGAATGCGGAACCCGGATTTGCCCGTTTTCATTCTGAAGCAGATACTGCATGGCGCCATGCAGAACCCCGGGGACACCTTTTGCGAGTGAGGCCGCATGCTTTCCCGAATCCAGCCCCAGCCCGGCCGCTTCCACTCCTATCAGCTTAACCCCGGGTTCCCGAAGAAACGGATGAAACATCCCTATTGCATTGCTTCCCCCACCCACACAAGCGATGATAGCATCCGGAAGCCTCCCCTCTGCCTCGAGGATTTGTTCCCTGGTCTCGTTTCCAATCACGCTCTGAAAGTCTCTCACCATCATTGGATAGGGATGCATTCCAACGGCAGACCCGATCACATAGAACGTCGTTTCAACATTGGCCACCCAGTCGCGAATCGCTTCACTGGTCGCGTCTTTCAGCGTGCCGTTCCCAGAGGAAACGGGAACAACTTCGGCTCCCAGGAGCTTCATTCGATCGACATTTACCGATTGACGTCTCATATCCTCGACGCCCATATAAACCACGCATGAGAGGTCGAACAAGGCGCAGACCGTCGCGGTGGCTACTCCGTGCTGACCGGCCCCCGTTTCTGCAATGATCCTTTTTTTCCCGCTTCGACGGGCAACCAACATCTGGCCTATTGTGTTATTGATCTTATGCGCACCCGTATGGCAGAGATCCTCCCGCTTGAGGTAGATCCGTGCCCCGCCAAGCCGATCCGAAAGTCTTTTCGCAAGATACAACGGCGTAGGACGGCCCACGTAGTTTTTGAGATAGTATTTGACTTCACTCTGGAACTCTTCTTCCTCCCTCAGCTTTTCATACAGCCGGGTGAGTTCCTCCGCGGCATGCAAGAGGGTCTCGGGCACAAACCGACCGCCGTAAGCACCAAAGTGGCCTTTGCTATCTGGAAGCACCGGACTATTCACCACCCTCCTCCTCATTGAACTCGCTGTACTGCAACGGAACTCCCTTTGCCCTGGCAATAAATTCACGAACCTTCCACGGATCTTTTTTCCCGGTCTCCCGTTCGACACCGCTGCTTACATCAACCCCATAAGGCTGCACCAACCGGACCGCAGCTTCGATATTATCCGGCGTCAATCCGCCCGAAAGAATAATCTTTCCAAACTCCTTCGCCCTCACCGCGATGTTCCAATCGAACGTCCGCCCCGTTCCTCCCATCTTCGCTTCCGAGTGTGTATCGAGAAGAAACGCATCGACCACGTAACTGCGCATCACCTGAACGTCGAAATCAGGTTTCACCCTGAATACTTTGATCACGCTCGTTTCATAGCCCACAAGATCATCGGCCCCTTCGTTCCCGTACAATTGCACTGCGCTCAGGTTCACGGTCTTCATCACCTCATGGATGTAAGCCGGTTCAGCATCAACAAAGACTCCAACCTTTGAAACGAAATCGGGGACGTTGTCGACGATGTCGCGTGCCTTTGCCGGAGCGATGTAGCGATCGCTCGGCTTGTAGAAGATAAACCCGAGCGCATCAGCCTTGCAACGCACCGCAAACTGGGCATCCTCCAGATTCGTAATCCCGCAGATTTTTACAAAGAGATCCTGCTGCATGTCATTCCAAGATCAATTCACGGACTGCCTGACGGCGATCTGAACTTTTCACAAGCCCCTCACCGACCAGCACTGCATTAAACCCGGCTTCCCTGAGAATTTTCACTTCGCTTTTTGTACGGATACCGCTTTCACTGACCGCGATCGCACCCGAATGCAAGAGCGGTCTGAGTTTCAACGATCGGTCGAGCGAGATAGAGAAGTCAGAAAGGTCTCTGTTGTTGATTCCAATGATCGACGCCCCTATTCCATTGGCTTTCTCTACATCCTTCTCATCATGTACTTCAACAAGGGATTGAAGGCCTATCGCTCCGGCTAGCTCGTAGAACTCCCTGAGAGTCGATTGTTCGAGAATCCTGGCAATGAGGAGCACCGCGTCTCCTCCTGCATCTCTTGTCTCGTAAATCTGATATTCCTTGATGATGAAATCTTTGCGAAGGATGGGCAGTGCCGCGACCAACCGAATGTCCTTCAGGAACTCCAGCGAGCCCTGGAAGAATTCTCTGTCCGTGAGAACCGAAAGGGCTGCCGCACCCCCTGCCTCGTATTCCCGTCCGAGCGAGCGATGGTCAAATGTTGACGTCAGAACGCCCGCAGATGGTGAAGCCTTCTTGACTTCCGCGATGATCGACATTCGCGGCGTTCTCAGTGCGGATGCCAAACTCCTCACTGCCGGAAGCGAGCGAATCGATCTCTTCAGATCCTTCAGGGGCCTCTTGCGTGATTTCGTCGCGACTTCTTCTTCCTTGGCTGCAAGGATGCGTGTCAAAAACCCGGTCATTTTGCCTCAGGATCCTTCTTCCGCGAAAGTGGAGTCACTTTTACCTGCCTCAGTCGCCGGGCTGTTTTGCTGAGAATCGTGAAAGAGAATCCCCCGTGCCGGATCACTTCGTTGAGGTCAGGAAGCCTGCCAGTGGTCTTTTGAAGATAGCCGGCCAGCGTTCCATAGTCGCTCGCCTCCGGTACATTTGCACGGAATTGTTCGTTGAAATCAGAGATGCCAAGGTTTGCATCAACAATGGCGGACCCGTCGCTTGCTTTCTCCACTGCTTTCTTGACCTCGTCATACTCGTCATGAATCTCGCCGACGATCTCCTCCAGGATATCCTCCATCGTGATAATCCCCTCTGTTCCGCCGAATTCGTCGATCACGATCGCCAGGTGAACCTTTTTTTGCTGAAATTCCCTCAGAAGCTGACTTATCTTCTTGGATTCGTGGACAAAATAGGGTTGACGGATGATGTCCTGAAGGATAATGAGGTCGCGGTGCTCAAGCAGGCTCAGGAGGTCCTTGCTGTAAATGATCCCGACAATGTGGTCCATGCTCCCGTCATAAACGGGCAGCCGGGAATACCCCTCCTCGACAACCTTCCGCACAAGGAAATCCCGGGGGCTATTGATATCGAGAGCCACGACATCAGGCCGGGGGACCATTATCTCCTTGGCCGTCGTATCCGTAAACTCGAAGATGCTTGTTATCAGCTCATGCTCGGTCTTATCCAAGGCACCGCTCAAAGTGCCTGCCTCGAGCACCTCCCGCAGGTCTTTTTCCGATAATTCGGACTTGAGGAGACGGCTTCTAACTAGTAATTCTTTAACGACTTGACGCAAAGATTTCAAGAAAATCCTCTAGCTATTTGATGACGAAATCCAATCCTGGAGTTTACGAGCCGCCCTTCCCGAACCGACGGATTCGCGGGCCATCTCGAGCCCTTCGGTGAGCGTCTCCGCCAACCCAGAAACCAGAATCGCCCCGGCAGCATTAATAAGGGAAACATCCTTGGGAGCACCTGATCTCCCGGAAAGGATGCTCCGCGTAATCTCAGCATTCCCGGCGGGGCTATCCCCTCTTAACTCAGAAATCGACGACTTTGGAAACCCAAAATCAGACGCATCGACGCTATATTGCCTTATTTCGCCCTTACGGAGCTCCCAGACCAATGTTTTCCCCAAGACCGACAATTCGTCCATTCCTCCTTCTCCATGAACTACCAGGGCATGTTCCGAGCCTATTTCCAGAAGGGCTTCGGCCATCTTCTGACCTATTCGGCTATCATAAACTCCCAGAACCTGGCGTTTCGAACCTGCCGGATTCGCGAGAGGTCCAAGTATATTGAAGATCGTCCGGACACCCAATTCCTTCCTCACCTTGGCTGCATGCCTCATTGCACTGTGCATCAGCGGCGCAAAAAGGAATGTGATGCCGATTTCATCAAGAATCTCCGCTGCCTTCTCGGGTCCCACGTCGATCTTCACCCCCAGCGCCGAAAGGACATCCGCACTTCCGCATGCGCTGGAGACAGCCCGATTACCGTGCTTTGCCACCGGAACACCGGCTCCCGACGCTATGATGGCGGCCGTTGTCGATATATTGAATGTTCCAAGTCCGTCCCCTCCTGTTCCGCACGTGTCTACCACATTGCGATGTTTTGTCCTGATCGTAACAGCCCTGCTTCGCAGCACTCCTGCACATCCTGCGATCTCTTCGGCAGTCTCTCCTTTGACACGCAAACCGATCAGGAATCCCGCTATCAAGGCCTCCGGGGCCTCACCGGACATGATCTCGTTCATCGCCAGGGCGGCCTCCTGCCCTGTGAGATTCCTTCCTTCCGCGATTTTCGCAACGGCATCATTAAGCGTGCTCATCAAAATACTCCGTCCGCATATACCAAAAGCTTCAACAGTTCTTCAGGGCAAGTGCCTCTTCATGTCCTGATAACGCGAAGTGAAGAGGTTTCCTTCGTTGGCCACAGGATTACCTTTCTGGTTCAGGAGATTCGTCACATGCTCTATACGATCCTGAGGCAACGGATGCGTCGACAGAAGCCTTTCAAAAGCGCCTCCGCCGCCTCGTCCTCCTGACGAGATCTTCTCGAAGAAGAATCGTATTCCTCCCGGATAATAGGGGGTCGCTTCGAGATAGCTCATCGAATACGTATCCGACTCTGTCTCGTCGGATCTGCTGTTCACCAAAAGACCCAGCCCGGCAAAGAGATTTCCCGAAAGTTGGACAAGCTCACCCGGGTTCTCCCCCAGGGCAATGGCAAGGAGCACTTCGATTCC
Source organism: Bacteroidota bacterium (assembly GCA_035291905.1). GTDB lineage: Bacteria > Bacteroidota > Ignavibacteria > UBA10030 > UBA10030 > JACPLA01. The sequence goes on along the minus strand of DATDRF010000103.1, from coordinate 23,991 downwards.
ATATGCACTGCTCATCCTCAGGGTTGCATGCCGTCGTTCGGCATGGGCAATCTCATGGCCCAGTACTCCGGCCAAGGCGGCCTCATTGTCCAAAAACTTGAGCAGACCCGTATAGACGTAGATATATCCGCCGGGAGTACAAAAGGCGTTAATCGTGCTGTCATCGTGGATTATTTCAAATGTATATGCGTAAAGTGCTCTCTTCTTGATCCCGGGAGAGGCCAGGATCCTTTGCCCTATTGACTCAACGTATTGGTTCACTTCCGGATGTCCTGTCAATATCGGGTATTCCTTTGGATTCTGCCGGATCTCCCGATCGATCTGTTTTCCCAATTCAATGTCCTTCGAATCGGGAAAGAGATTCAGGCCAAGTGCTCCAATACAACCGAGTGAAATCGAAAGACCGGCCACAAGCAGAGCGGCTGCTATCTTACGATTCATGTTCTTGTCCTCATCTATATGATACCTTTTCCAGTACTAATCCGCCGGGAGGGGCCGCCATTCCTGCCTGCCTCCGATCACGGGAATCCATGATTCGTTGAAAATCATCCAACGGACGGTACCTCCTGCCGATTTCCACCATCGTACCAACGAGGGCTCTCACCATTCCGTAGAGGAATCGATTGGCTTCGATATCGAATGTGAGAGAGCTATCGGTTCTTTTCCACTCCGCAAGCCTGACGGTGCAGCGGAAATGTTTGACCTCAGTCTCAACCTTCGAAAACGCCTGAAAATCATGTTCTCCAAGAATCATGCGGGCACATTGTCCCATCAGCTCCTCGTCAAGTCGTTGCGACCAGAACCAGGCGTACATCCGCCCCAGGGCAATCGGTTCCTGGGAGATGGTGTATCGATAACTCCGCCACAACGCGCTATATCGGGCGTGAAACTTTTCGTCAACTTCCTCAACGCACCGGACAACGACATCGGCCGGCAACAGTGCGTTCAAGCTCTTTTGAAGATCACGAAGTCCCATCGCATTCGTGGTGAGAAAGTGAGCGACCTGACCGCGTGCATGGACGCCCGCATCCGTTCTGCCCGCCCCAAAAACAGTCAGTTCCTGCTGCAAGAGCTCCCGAAGTGCTGATTCAAGCACGCCCTGGACTGTGCGGGCGTTCAACTGAAATTGCCAGCCGGAGAAATCCGTACCGTCGTATTCCAGTGTCAATTTCACCGTTCTCATAAACAAAAAATCCCGCCTCAGAGCGGGACTCCCATTGTCTGGACCTTTTGTCGTCAGAACGATCTACTGAGGCTGATCGTCAGGCCTTGATTGGCGGGGAGCCCACCCTGAACCTCTGCCTTGATATCCCAACCACCGCTGCTGTCGAGTGCTTTGTTATGCCTATTCACCGACCGCCAGGCAGAGAATGCAGAAATCACACGGTTAATCACGAGGGCGCCAACAATGAACTTAGCATTCTGAAAGTATTCGTCGCTCCTGATCCTCTCGGCCCGATATTCAAGACGATTCTTCTCGGTGTTCCAATTCCACGAATATCCCGGCTTATCGTAGATGAGGTCGAATTCCCTGTTGCGCAGTTTTGCCTGATTATACTCGTCTGTCGACTGGAAATTTCCGATGTCAACCTCGAACTGTTCCTCTTTCCCCTCCACGGACGCACCTGCATGCCGGCCGGCAAACAACCGGGCATCGTCCCTTATCCAGCTCCCGCGCAGCGAGATTCCGGCATACGAAAGCCACAAAATGCCGTCTGCCCCCATGAAATACTTTCCGGTAGAGAGATTCCCTGCGTACCATTCGCCGGCTCCCGGGAGAATCAGGGAAAGGGTAACACCCAGAAGTACCGACTTTTTCGAGTCCGCTCCGACCGGATCCTGATAAGAATCAAGATTCATTTCAGTGAGCTGCGGCCGCTGCCTGAATTGGCACAGCCCTGTGCTGGCGGCAACAATCGTTAACGCCACAATCGCCCGGGCCGTGCTCATGCAACCAGACTTTCTTTGCGTACATCCGCCTGACTCATAATATCTCCGATACAATCCCCGCCACGGATCTCATTCACCAGAACGTTTCTCATCCGATTCTCGAGCGATTCGTCCCAGCGTGCGTGAATCCTGGCGTATTCTTCGGTCAGCCCCGTCTGAATTCCGTCGTGCAAAGGAGACTCGAACAAAACCCTGACCCTTCTCCCTTTCAGACCTTCGTAGAAGGCCCGTCTCTTCTTCTCGCTCAGGATCCGCAACCGTTCACTTCGTTCATTCCTGACCTTCGGATCAACTTTGTCATCGAGACGGACTGCCGTGGTATTACTACGCTCAGAATAACTAAAAACATGAAGATACGAAAGGGGTTGATCCACAAGAAATTGATATGTCTCATCGAACAAGGCGTCAGTTTCGCCCGGGAAACCCACGATGACGTCGGCACCAATCCCTGCATCGGGGTCTGCTGCCTTGATGGCGGCCATCCTTCCGGCATACCAATCCCGGTTGTATCTCCTTCGCATACTCTTCAGAACCGGATCCGATCCCGACTGGAGGGGGATGTGAAAATGATTGCACACCTTGCGCGAATCAAGCCAGTATCGAAGCAGGTCATCGTTCAGAAGATTCGGTTCAACGGAGCTGATCCTGATTCTTTCGATTCCGTCAACGAACTCCAGTGCCCGAAGAACATCGATGAGCTTCTCGCTGTTGCCCGACTGGTAGTCACCGACGTTCACGCCCGTGAGCACAACCTCCTTGTATCCCTTTTCTGCGATTTCTCGGGCGCGAGCGATCACTTCGAAAACCGGCGCGCTGCGGCTTGAGCCTCGTGCGAGAGGGATTGTGCAAAACGAACAATGGTAGTCACAGCCGTCCTGTATCTTCAGAAATGCGCGCGTGCGGTCGTCATATCCGGAAGAATCGGCCATCGCCACGGAATCAGCCGCAGCGAGAGACGACACGCGAATGTCGGGAATCGTTCTCTTGACAAACACTCCGTGATCGAAAACGCTGAATTTTTCCTTTGAACCAAGGACAAGATCGACCCCCTTGATAGAGGCGATCTGCTCCGGCTGGAGTTGGGCATAGCATCCCGTGACGATCACGAAGGCATCGGGCGAGCGCCTCAATGCCCGCCGGACGAGCTGGCGGCATTCGCGATCAGCCTTTTCCGTAACAGTGCAGGTATTGAGGACCACGACATCGGCCGGTTTGCCGAAATCGACAACTTCAAAGCCGCGCTGAGTGAACTGCCGGGCAATCGTGGCGGTTTCAGCAAAATTCAGCTTGCAGCCCAGTGTATGGAGAGCGACTCTACCCATGAATATGAAAAAGAGTTGTCCGAAGTACTCGAACAACTCTTTCCCTGTTTTCCATGAATCTTAGTGAGAATTGAGATCTTCGGAAAACGTTGTTTCCGTACCGCCCACAGACGCCGCCATCATGTCCTTGAGAGTCATCGGGGAGAGCTTGTGATTGTTCACGTAATCGTCGACCAGTTTCTGTTCCTTACCCCGAAGGAACTCGAGGACTGAGAGGACGATCTTCTTGCTGTCCTTGTCGAACTCAATGACCTTGAGTGGCAGAGAATCACCGAGCTTGAAGGACTCGTTGATGCTCTTGACCGGAGTCTGGGAAATCTGAGAAAGCGGGACGAATCCGTCGACGCCCATCGGGAGCTCGACGATCACGCCCTTTTCAATGATCCGAACGATCTTGCTCTCTTCGATCTCCGTGCCGACCTTGTAGGCCGCTTCGAATGCATCCCACGGATTCCCCTGGATTTGCTTGTGCCCAAGGGAGATGCGACGCTGATCGACGTCGATATTGAGAATCACAACGTCGATTTTGTCCCCTTTCTTCACCACTTCGCCCGGGTGACGTATTTTCTTGGTCCACGAGAGATCGGAGATATGGACCAATCCGTCGACACCCTCTTCCAGCTCGACAAACACGCCGAAATTCGTGAGGTTGCGGACCGCACCCACGTGGCGGGATCCCACCGGGTATTTCTGCAGCAGCGTATTCCACGGATCCGGCTCAAGCTGTTTCATGCCGAGCGAAATCTTCTTCCCATCCTTGTCGAGAGAAAGAATCACGGCATCGATAAACTGTCCCATGGAAACCATCTGGGAAGGATGCTTCACATGCTGGGTCCAGCTCATTTCGGAAATGTGGATGAGCCCCTCGATTCCTTTTTCAATTTCGACGAATGCTCCATAGTCGGTGAGAGAAACCACTTTACCCTTCACCTTGGTGCCAACGGGGTACTTGGTCTCTATATTCTCCCACGGATGAGGCAGGAGCTGCTTCAATCCAAGGGAAATTCTCTTCTTCTCCTGATCAAAATCCAGGACGACAACGTTGATGGTCTGGTCAAGTTTGACGACTTCCGACGGGTGATTCACCCGGCCCCAGGAGAGGTCTGTAATGTGAACGAGACCGTCCACTCCGCCGAGGTCCACAAAAACGCCGAAGTCCGTTATTGCTTTGACGTGACCTTCCAGGATCTGGCCCTTCTCGAGGCTGTCAAGGATAGCCTTACGCTGCCCGGCCAGCTCTTCTTCCACCAGCACCTTATGGCTCACCACCACGTTTTCGGACGGATGGTTCACCTTCACAACTCTAAACTCCATTTCTCGACCGATAAATGCATCGAAATCCCTGACAGGACGCACGTCGATCTGAGACCCCGGCAGGAACGCATCAATACCGAGAAGGTCCACGACGATTCCGCCTTTCGTTCTCCGCATGCACCGGCCCTTGAGGACTTCTCCGGTTTCAAACGATTTGACGACTCTCTCCCATACTCGCATGAAGTCAGCACGTTTGCGAGACAAAATCAGCTGGCCGTCTTTATTTTCGACGGATTCAAGAAAAACCTCAATCACATCCCCGATCTTCATTTCCTTGATATGTGGGAACTCGCTCGCCGGAATTGTACCTTCCGATTTGAAGCCGATATCAACGGTAACCTGATTATCCGCTATGTGAACGACCTTCCCTTTGACAATCTCACCCTCGCTGATGGAATTCAGGGTGCTTTCGTAGAGCTTGGTAAGTTCCTTGTATTCAGATTCGGAATATTCCCGCTCGTCCATGTCTTTCGTGCCGCTTTGTGCCTCTACCATTCAACCTCCTACAACATTACCCGCGTTAACGGATCATGCCTTGTTGCGGAACGCAGTCAGTCATCGGGAATGCGCCATCCGGCAATTCAGCATGAGAATGCAAGTGTTATATGTTAGTGGATTATTGATGACTAAAATTCTCAGACCGTTGCAGGTTGAGGTACCAAATGCTCAATCGCAACCTTGACCTGTTCCATAAGCCATTGCGGCGTTGAAGTCGCCCCGCTTATTCCGACAGTTTCCGCACCGTCGAACCATTCACGGCAGATCTCCGACGCGCGTTCGATAAAAAATGTCTTCGGATTCTCCTCTTTTGCTATATCGAAGAGGACCTTTCCGTTGGAACTGTGTTTTCCTGCCACGAAGATCACAACATCGTTGCTCCGCGCAAATTCCCGTAATTTCTTGTCTCTTCCCGAGACCTGCCCGCAAATCGTATCCTTTGCATGAAACTCGATCGCTTCATCTTCAATCGAACCGACGACGAGGTCTTTAATCCGTTTTTGAAGCTCTTCCTTCAATCGATGAAACGCCGGCTTGTCCATCGTCGTTTGAGAGAAGAGAACTGTCTTCCTGTCGAGCCTGATGCCGTCCAGTTCCTTTTCAGACCTCACGACGATCGCCTCGCCGTTTGTCTGACCCACGAGGCCGACGACTTCCGCGTGGTCTTTCTTTCCAAAAACCACGACCTGGTAGCCGTCAAGGTGGAACTTTCTTATCCGCTCCTGCACCTTTGTCACGACGGGGCACGTAGCGTCAATAATCGTTATGCCGAGATCCCTCGCGTGCTTGTACGTCTCGGGCGGCTCTCCATGTGCCCGAACAAGGACCTTGGCGCCCTTCAATCTTTCGAAATCCCCCCTGTCGATCGTTGTGAGCCCTTTTTCACCGAGTCGTTCGATTTCCATCGGATTATGAATGATCTCTCCGAGGGAATAGAGGGGTTTTCCCTCCTCAAGCTCCTGCTCTGCGATCTCAATCGTTCGGACCACTCCCCAGCAGAAGCCCGAGAACTTATCGACAGTGACCTTCACGTGTTCAGCCTCTCTTGCGCTTTGTTGACAATGAATTGAACCTGGGCCTCGATTGTCATCGAGGAAGTATCGAGTTCAATGGCATCAGGTGCCTTACGGAGCGGGCTTACTTCCCTTGTGGTGTCCTGCCGGTCTCTTTTGTTGATCTCATCAACCAGCGTCTCTTCGTCGACTTCTACTCCGGCTTCCGCAAGTTCTTTTTTCCGGCGTTTTGCCCGCTCGGCAACGTTCGCAACCATGAAAATTTTCAAATCGGCGTCCGGGAGAACAACCGTCCCAATGTCTCTCCCTTCGAGGACAACCCCGCCGGCCTGAGCCAGCTTCCTTTGTTCCCGCACCATGACTTGTCGGACAAAGGCATAGCTGCTGATCTTGCTGACGGCTTTCGTCACCGCCGGGGTCCTGATATCGGCAGTGACATCGTGCCCGTCAACAAGAACTCTGTTTTCTCCGTCGCGGCGTTCGAGGCGGACGGTCGTTGCCTCGCTAAGCTTCTGGATCTCAGCGGCTGATCCCAGCGGAACCTTCGCCTGCAACACCTTCAGCGTAAGAGCCCTGTACATCGCTCCAGTGTCAATATGAAGATATCCCAGGATCTTGGCGACCCGTCGGGCGGTTGTGCTCTTTCCCGCTGCCGCGGGCCCGTCGATGGCAATGACGATATTCTTCAAGTACCCAAAACTCTATTGTCTAGAAATATAGCAAAATCCTGCGTGGCAGGCAACTTTCATTCACATTCTCCCAATTTAACCCTAAGGCAACCTTGCCATTTTCGGGGAAATACAGATACCTTTGCAGCATGAGGAAGCTCAGCACAGATGAAATTTCCCAAAAAAGACAAGAAAACGAACCTGTTCAACGGCCGGATCGACTTCCCCTCACGGTTCTCGTCGACAATGTCCGGAGTCTCTACAACATCGGCTCAATCTTTCGCACTTCCGACGGCGTTTTGGTTCAGCATCTCCTCCTCGGCGGCTATACACCCACCCCGCCGCGAAAGGAAATTGAAAAGACGGCCCTGGGTGCAACGTCGAACGTCCCCTGGTCCCACACGAACGATCCCGTTGAATCGCTGAAGACGCTCAAGTCGGAAGGTTTGAAGATCTGCTGCCTGGAACAAACCGATCAAAGCATTCCGTATTTCGACGTCACAAAGAAGGACTTCCCCCTTTGTCTCGTCCTGGGGAACGAAGTCACGGGGGTTTCCCCATCCCTGATCAGGCTTTGTGATTTTGCGATCGACATTCCGATGCACGGAAAGAAACATTCACTCAATGTCTCGGTCGCCTACGGTATTGCGGTCTTTCACTTCTCCCGGGTCTGGAGGGAGGCAGGCAATCATTGATCAAACGCCAGGGTGTAGAAGTCTTCTTTTTCATGTGTGTGAATCCTCAGCACTCCCGCCCTCACAAGTTGAATAAGCGTCCGTGATGCCCGTCGATGCGAAATGTTGACAAGCTTGCTGAATTCCTTCACGGTAATCCTGTCGCTCTTATCCAGGTGATCCAAAAGCCGACGTTCAACCTCGCCTATGGCAATTCTCAGCGGAGGGGCTTCCGGATTTTCCGCTTCAAGAATTCTTATCACCTCTTTGCTGGCAACCACCGTCTTGTCCTTCACCCGAATGAGTACTTTTGAATCGGCATCATCGGACCCGTTTGCTTTACCGACGAGATAATGAGGCTTGACCTTGCTTTCCTCGACCGTCACCGCAACAACATCTTTTCCCCTATACGGGATGATGTCGACCTGCATTTCGATCGGCGGATCGCACAGAAAACCACCCGCGGTCTGAATCATTTCTATCTCGGCCTTCTCGCTGTCGACACCGACAATGGATTTATCATCGTCCACGCCGAAAACGATGGTACCGCCTTTCGTGTTGGCAAAGGCAATGAGGGTCCGGGCAATCTTTTCGGCAGTAGAGACCTTCCGCTTGAATTCGACCTGAAATCCCTCTCCCTCATCGAGGAGTGTATCAATGTCTTTATAGTCCATCGAGGCTGTCTTTCGCCATTCCATCAAGGCTGTCTTTCGCCATTCCATCAAGGCTGTCTATCGGTATTACATTGATACTGTCTTCCATCATTTGCTCAACACTGTCTTCCATCATTTGCTCGACGCTGTCTTTCATCATTGCGTCGATGCTATCCTTCACCATTCCCCGCGCGGCCATCCGTTTGAGAATAATCGCCATTCGTCGCTGCATGTAGTTCGATTCATCATTCGCTCCACGTTGCGTCGGATTTGGAATCACCGCCGCCAGCCGTATACCTTCTTCCCTCGTAAGTTCGTTGACCGGTTTTCCAAAGTACCATTGGGCGGCCGCTCCGATTCCGTAGATACCCCTTCCCCACTCGATGACATTCAGGTAGATCTCAAGAATCCTGCTTTTCGTGAGATTCTGCTCCATCCACCAGGTGAGGACCCATTCGCGCATTTTGCGCAGTGGATTCTTGGAAGGAGAAAGGTAGAGATTCTTCACGAGTTGCTGCGTGATCGTGCTTGCACCCCGCACAGCGCGGCCTTCTGTAAGATTTCGTTCCATCGACTCTTTGAATTCAAACCAGTCAAACCCGCTGTGACTCCAGAACAGACCGTCCTCCGCAACAATCACGGCATTGACGACATCCTTCGGCACTTGTGACAACGGAACCCATTTCTGGACGACACGGAACCTTCTCCCAGATTTATGCGCCTCTTCAGCCTGTTCAATCATGAAGGCGGTTTCACGCGGATTCTCTTTCTCCAACTGCACGATCGGGCCGAAGGGAAGCGTCACAAGTTCCACCAAAAACCACATTCCCAGCGCAATGCCCAACAAGAGCAGCCACTTACGTTTGACAGATCCCTGCCACGTGCGGCGAGGAGGCTCCTCGATCTGCAAATCGGACTGTTGTTCAGGCTCTCCGATGTCCATGATCAGCAGCTCATTGATTTCTTTGTACTGTCGAGAAACCCCTGAAGCATGATGGCGGCAGCCATCGAGTCGATTCTTCCGCTTTTGTCCTGTCTCTCTTTCTTCTTCGTCCCCATTGTCAACAGTGACCGGCGCGCCATCGAAGTCGTGAACCGTTCATCCCAAAACACCACTTCAGCCCGGCATCCTTTCCGCACCGTCTCAACGAAGGCCTCGACCTCATGAGCTTTTGCCGTCTTCTTCCCGCTGAGGCTCAAAGGCATTCCCACAACGATCACGGCAATCTTTTCTCGTTCCAATATGGCGTCTATTTCTTTGACAACCTCAGGTCCGTTCAGCAGCACTCCGTACGAGGTGGCTAGAATACGCAGCGGATCGCTGATCGCCAAACCGATCCGCCGCGTCCCATAGTCTATCCCCAGAATTCGTCCCTGATCGTTGTTCATCCGCTAATGTCCCTGAAAGCGCTCCACCTCTTCAATCCCAGCGACCTTCTTTATTTTGTCGACGATCTTTGTCAGATGATCAGTGTTCTTGACATAGAGAATGATCTGACCGTCGAACAGTGAGCCCTTCGAATCCATATTCACGCTTCTGATGTTGGTATTCTGCACGTTGGAAATTGCGTGCGTCACATCGCTGAGGAGTCCCGTCCGGTCTTTTCCGGAGATACGAATCGCCACCAGAAAATCGGCCCCTTGTGCTTTCGGCCATTCGACATCGACAATGCGTTCACTCTCCGCCAGCCGGAGCATGACGATATTCTTGCAGTCTTTCTTATGGATCTTGATTCCCTCCCCGACCGTGACAAAGCCGACGATCTCGTCACCGGGAATGGGATTGCAGCATTTTGCGTATTGATGCATGAACGAGTCGCTGGTTCCGAGAATCGAGATCCCGCTTGCGATATCCCGTGCCGTATCCACAAACTTTGTAAAGAGAGAGCGGGGCATGTCTTTGCTTCTTCCCGATTCCACCGATTCAGGATGTTTCAATCTCATTACGAGCTGTTCTATCAAAGTGTCGGAATCGACTCCTTCATCCAGAAGCGAGAGATAGAACTGCTGCAGATTGTCAATATGAACAGACCGCACGAGTTTCAGCAAATCGTCCTCATTGACATGGACCTTCTGTTTCTTGATTTTCTTCTCCCATAACGCACGGCCCTGCTCCACGCGCTTTCGCACCTCTTCCCGAATCCATCTTCTGATGTGACTTTTCGCTTTGTGCGTAACGACATATTTTTCCCAGTCCGGATTAGGGGCCTGAGTTTTGGATGTTATGATCTCGACCTGATCTCCGCTGCGTAACAGGGAGTTGAGCGGTACGATTCTTCCGTTCACCTTTGCCCCGATGCAGTGGAAACCGACGTTCGAATGAATCTCAAAGGCAAAGTCGAGCGGAGTGGCATTGCGCGGCAGAATCTTCAGATCGCCCTTCGGCGTGAAGACGTAGATCTCATCCTGGTAAAGGTTGAGTTTGAAACTCTCCATGAGCTCTTTCGGGGCATCATCGCTCTTTTGCTCGAAAATCTCCCTTACCCAGTTGATCCATCCCTCCAGTTCCTTGTCCAGCGATGACTTGCTCTCCTTGTACATCCAGTGGGCGGCGACTCCTTTTTCGGCGATCTCGTGCATTCCTTTTGTGCGAATCTGTACTTCCACCAGTTTACCGTGCGGACCTACCACCGTCGTGTGGATCGACTGATATCCGTTCTTCTTCGGCAACGAGATATAGTCCTTGAACCGTTCCGGAATCGGCTTGTAGAGCTCTGTGATAATCCCGTATGCGATGAAGCAGTCGTTGTTATCCTTGGTATCGAGGATGAAGCGAACGGCAAAAAGATCGTAGATCTCATCGAGGGGTTTCTTGCGGCGAAGCATTTTCTGATAGATACTGTACAGGTGTTTCGGTCGCCCCTCCATCTCATATTCGAAATTCTCGTCACCGAGGCGCTTGTTGATCGGCGCGCTGAATTTCTTGATATAGTTTTCCCGTTCCCGCCTGTGTGACTTCAGCTGCCTGGCGATTTCGTCGTACTCTTTGGGATTGAGATACTTGAACGACAGGTCTTCCAATTCCCATTTCACTTTTGCCAATCCGAATCGATGTGCAAACGGGGCATATATTTCAAGCGTTTCCCGCGCGAGACGTTCCTGCTTCTCAGGAGAGAGATATTCCAGGGTCCGCATATTGTGGAGACGATCGGCAAACTTGATGAGCATCACCCTGATATCGTTGACCATGGAGAGAAGCAGCTTGCGATAGTTCTCAGCCTGGGTCACTTCGTGGCTTCTGAAGATGTCGCTGATTTTCGTGGCACCGTCGACAATTTCCGCGATCGTCGGGCCAAACTCCTCCTTGATGTCCTTGAGACTGAACCGCGTGTCTTCAACGACGTCGTGGAGCAATGCAGCGGCGACCGACACATCGTCCAACGCGACCTCCTTGGCAACCACCATCGCAACTTCATAGGGGTGGTGAAAATACGGCTCTCCGGATGCGCGCAGGTCGTGCTTGTGCGCTTCGAGACTCATGGAAAAAGCCCGCGTAATGAGGTCGACATCCACCACTCTCAGATTCCTCTGGCAGACGGCGATCAGGTCGTCGAGCTTCTTCTTGTATTGTCCGTTGATCATCTTTTGACGTTCATTCCTACAACGTCTTTCGCTACGGCTTTGTTCTTCACAACACTTTCATCTCGGTTCTGCCTGTTTCAAGAGCATGTCGCGAATCCGAATGGTCTCCTCGAATTTTGCCTCTGCCCGCATCTCTAAATGTCCGGGGAACATCCTGGACTTGAGTGCAAAAATCTTGTCAATGTCCGGTTTCAGAGTTTGAGGAAGTTTCCGACCTGATTCCAGTTTGAGCATATTGAGACGGCACACAAGCTCATTGTACGAATTTTCCCGCCGATCATTGACCATCGCCTCGAGAAGCAGATTGTACGCCACCAACGCTCCGGTCGTATCTGCCAGGCCTTCAAGAGAGGCGGCAAGGCTCCAGAGAAACAGGCGGTTCGCCGGATAGGCTCGAAGTGCCTCCCTCGCCAGGTATACCGCCTCCTCATACGATTGCTTGTCCAGATAGATCGACAGAAGAGAGCTCATTGCAGCGTATCTGTTGTATTCCCCCTTTTCGATGCAAAGGAAAAGGTGCTCGATCCCCTCCTCTCGTTTGTCGCCGACGAAGGGAAGCCATGTAAGGAATTCGATCTTTCTGGTTTTCCAATAGTAGTATGTTCCAATCCCCGCGTAGGCATCAAAGAACGAGGAATCAGATTCCACCGCATGATGAAAGTCCGAGACAGACGACATTCCCTTGCTCGCTGCACCGAACCAGTCACCGCGCAAAGCGCGGGCATACGAGTCATAGCCCAGCATGGTACCCCGATAGTAGTAGCCCCATGGCGAATCAGGCTCGCGGTCTATCATCGCTGACGACCTTTCCAGGGCCAGAGCGAGCAGAGAGTCGAACGGGGTACGTTCGATCTGAAGGTCATAATCCATTGCCATGGTTTGCATCAATGCAGCCTGATAGAGAAATCCGGCGGGATGGTCCGGAAATTCCCGCACGACAAGCTGAAACGTCTTCCCGGCTGCTTCATACTCCTGACGGAGCGTCTGGTCGATCCCACTTGTCAACAATGAGTCCATGACGCGCGAGGGAACCTTTTGAAACGGCCCGTTGGCGTACACCATAGAACACAAACACACTATGACGGCGAGAGTCTTCACTTCGGCTATTCGGTCCCAAAAATTCTGTCGCCGGCATCGCCAAGTCCCGGGAGAATGTACCCGTGCTCATTCAGCTTTCGGTCCAATGCACAGGTATAGATTCTCACATCGGGATGGCCCCGTTGAATTGCACGGACCCCCTCAGGAGCGGCGACGAGGCTCACGAAGCGCAGATGACGCGCTCCCCTTTTCTTGAGGTAGTCTAACGCTGCTACACCGCTTCCCCCCGTGGCAAGCATGGGGTCCAGCACAAGAACCATCGCGTCCTGAAGTCTTTTCGGAACCTTGAAATAGTAGTCAACAGGCTGCAGCGTCTCCTCATTCCGATACAGGCCAATATGGCCCACCCTTGCGTCGGGAAGCACTTCGACAAATCCACCGACCATGCCCAGGCCGGCGCGGAGGATCGGGACAAGAACTATCGACCGTTTTACCTGGTATCCGGGTGTCTTCTCCAGCGGGGTCCGGATAACGGTCTTCTTCAGCTCCAGGTCCATCGTCACTTCATAAGCCATCAGGCTCGCCGTGCGGCGGAGAACGGCTCTGAAGATATTGCTCGGCGTCTTCTTGTTGCGCAAGATCGACAGGTCGCGTCTGACAAGAGGATGTTCAATGATGACCAGGTTTTTCATTCTCGATTCTCTTTCGAAGTTGATTTCCGAGTACCAAGACGGGGTCCCACAAAGGAGCATACGGCGGTGTGTAGATCAGATCCAACCTGGAAACTTCGTCCGCGGTGAGCCCGTGCTGAATGGCAACCGCGAGGACATTTGCCCGCATGATGGCCCCCTCTCTGCCGTATACGTTGGCTCCGAGAACCCTGCCGGATGATTTATCGGCGACAGCGATAATATGCACTCGTTCACTCCCCGGGTAGAACGAGATTTTCGAAGGAGCTTCAATATGTTCAACCACGGGATCAAAAGACGATTCCCGAGCCTCCTTTGAGCTAAGACCGACATGGGCTACCTGGAGGTCGAATATCTTCACGCCGATAGCACGAATCACCCCCTTAAACACTGCGCTCCCTCCTGCCGCATTTTCTCCTGCCGTCCAACCCTGCTTGCTTGCTGTTGTCGCAAGCGGAATATAGGAGAATCTGTTGCTTACGAGATTCCGCACCTCGCAGCAATCTCCTGCTGCATAGATCGAATCATCAGACGTAGTCTGTCGCTGATCCGTAAGGATCCCGCGATGTTGCCCGAGGCGAATTCCCGATTCGGCGGCAAGCGAGGTATTCGGCTCAACCCCCGCCGCGATCACAACCAGATCGCAATCGTACGTACGCTCTGCCGTTTTCACTGCGTAGACGCTTCCGCCGGGGTTGTGAGCCAGAGCTTGCACAGACACGTTCGGAACGAACTCCACCCCATGAGCGGCGAGTTCAACGGCAACCGCCTTCTGCGACTCCTCTTCCAGACCCATCATCGGCAGATTGTGACGGTGAAGCAGGGTTGTCCGGAGGCCGTTGGCCGCCAACGCTTCAGCCATCTCCATCCCAATATACCCACCCCCTATAATGACCGCGCATCCGGGCTTCTCATCCGCCAGGACCCTCTTCAAGCCAATTGTTCCCTCGAGAGATTTGACGTGAAAGACGTTCCTTGCGTTCTCACCGGCTAATCCTATTGAACGGGGGCGGGAACCTGTGGCAATCACCAGGCTGTCATAACGTTCTTCCCGCACCTTGCCAGAATCAAGGTTCCGAACGGCGATCTTCCTGCTTGAAGGAGAAATCTCGTCGACGTGGTGCCTGACGCGAACTATCACTCCTTTTTCCTTCTCAAGCCTCTCAGGCGTAAAGGAAGTCAGCTTCTTCACATCATCGACAACATTGCCGACATAGTACGGCATCTCGCAAATTCCGGACGAAATATCATCCCCCTGCTCGAACATGATGACTTCGGCGTCCGGATCCGTCCGTTTCGCCTTACTTGCGGCACTCGGCCCCGCTGCCGTTCCTCCGATGACGAGGATCCTTCGCTTCATTTCTTTTTCAGCATGATGGTGATGGGAACACCTTTGAATCCAAAGTGTTCCCTGATCTTGTTGGATAGGAATCGTTTGTACGATTCCTGAACGAGTTTCGGCTCATTGCAGAAGAACCCAAACAACGGAGGTTTCGTCTTCAGTTGCGTCACATACTTTATCTTGATCTCTTTTGGAGATGAGGTCTTTGGGGGATAGTTTTCTATTTCCGCAAGAAGGGTATCATTAAGCTCCCCCGTCTTTATTCTCTTTGACTGCTCCTGTTCGATCTCTTTTGCCATGTCGATAATTTTGGAAACCCGCTGCTTTGTCAGCGCAGAGACAAACACGACAGGAAAATAGTCGTACATGCCGAGGTCCATCGATATTGCCTGTTCAAACGCCTTGACCGTATTGGAGTCTTTTTCGATCAGATCCCATTTGTTGACGGCAATGAGGGCTGACCTCTTGCGCTGTACCGTGCTTTCGACAATATGAAGATCCTGATGATCGATGGGGCGTGACGCGTCAAGCAGGATAACAACCACGTCACTGCGCTCAATGCTTCTCAGCGTGCGTAACGCACTGTAGAATTCCACACTTTCGGCCACTTTACTTTTTTTCTTGAGTCCGGCCGTGTCAACCAAAACGATTTCTTCCCCTTGGTAAGTGAGGATTGAATCGATGGGATCTCTGGTCGTCCCCGGGATATCCGTGACAACCTGGCGCTTCTTCCCCAGAAGCGCATTGACGAGAGAGGACTTGCCAACGTTGGGCTTCCCCACGACGGCGATTCGGAGAGGCTTCTCACCGGGTGGTTCCGGCGACTCGGCCTTGAAGTGCGAGGTAACCTCATCCAGGAAATCGCCGATCTGACGGCCGCCAAGGGCCGAGATGCTGATCGGATCCCCGAGCCCAAGCGCAAAGAATTCGGCCGAGTTCATCTCCTGTTTTGCGGAGTCGATCTTGTTTACGACAAGGAGAATGGGTTTTTCGGACTTCCTCAGTATTCCAGCGATCTCTTTGTCGAGGGGAAGGATCCCATCTTTTGCATCGACCATAAAGAGGACAAGGTCGGCCTCTTCGACCGCAATCTGTGCCTGTTCGCGAATCGCCAGTTCGAAGACATCTTCAGAGCGCGGGACATAGCCGCCGGTATCGATGACGGTGAATTGTGTCCCTGCCCACTCTGCATCGCCGTATTTACGATCGCGGGTTACACCGGGGGCATCATGGACAATGGCTTCCCGAAAACCGAGAATACGATTGAAGAGTGTTGATTTACCGACGTTGGGACGTCCGACGATTGCGATGATATTGGAGGGCATTACAGGGGGAAAATAGCCAAAAATGGGCAGACCTGCAATGAAGGTCCTTATGCATGGCCTTTCCCAACAAAAAAATCCCCCGCCCTGTGGAAAGGACGGGGGATATACCGACGGCAAACGTCGCTTGTTTTACTCTTTCCAGTACAGGAACTCCTTAATGCTCGCAATCTGTGTCGGATCCGCACCGCGGCGGCCTCCAAACACGTACTTGTTTTGCTGATCCTTGTATTTCTCGCGAACACGTGATGCCTGAGCGAGCGATTTCCCCTTGTCGGGGACATTCTGGAGTGATCTCCCGATCAGGGCGAAGATGTCCGCCTTGGAGACCTGGACTTCCGATTTTCCCGCAGCCCTTGTTCCCAGCACCTCATTGATGCGCTCGAGTCCAAGAACCTCAAGAGCTTTTTCCCGGGACTCGTACTTCGATATCGCAACCTGGAACGACTCCATCGCGTCTTCTTCCGAACCCGAAAGATATCGGGCCAAACCAAAGTTCATGTAGACTCCCCCGTCATCCGTCGTCATCGCAAGAGCTTTCTGGTAGAACTCCTGTGCGGTCGGGAGCTCGTTCTTCATCAGGTACACGTTTCCGAGCGTGTTGTACGCACCAGGGGTGTTGACACCTGCCAATGCTGCCACAGCAGACTCGTAATCCCCTGCCTTCGCGCACGTCATCGCGGCCTTGTTTTTGTCGGCCGGATTCTCGCTTGTCTTCATCCTGTCGGCCAAACCGAGCAGCTGACTTTGGTGGTATTCGTAATCCGTAAGATCGGCTGATGCCAGCTGAATGATTTTTTCAGCAGAAGGTGAGGAAGGCCTTGCCGATGCAGGCAGGTTGGCCGGAGGAAAAGCCTCTTTCGCCTTGCGCGTGTCGATGATCTCAATCTTCCCGCCCGATTCGACGTTCTTGTAGTACTCCTGGGCGCCCATTCGCCAGGCTTTCGGGAATGGTTCATTGATCATTGTGGTTTCAAGCGGAACCCAGACGGTCCCTTCATACGGAATCACCTCTTTCTCATCAAGAGACAAGAGATATGCGTTCTTGGGAGAAAGTTCCGTGTCGAACATGATGAAGATATGATCGCTCGTACCGATCAGCTTTGTTCTAATCCCGATATTCTCAAGGCACGCAGCCAAAAGAACCGAAGAATCGTCGCAGTCACCCGTTTTCGAGGAGAGGGTCTCACGCGGATATTGGATCTGGTCGAGGATTTCTCCTTCGGCAGTTTTCCATGGGTCGGAAACATAATTGATACCGTACGCTCTGACGCCATTCCAGACAGCCATCGCATTGATGACCTGCCGCGGGAGTTTTGATGATTTCAGAATATCGCTTCCGCCCACGCTTCCCACGACGTAACGGGAGAATCCCACGACGGCATCATCGGTGTCCGTTATGAACGCACCGATCGACTCGCCTCGTCGCCAGCTGATTGTGTTCTTGTTATACAACGTCACCGGGCGCACCAGACTCCGTGTCTGAGGTTGACCATTGAAGACGTAGCTCAGCTCAACCTTTGCCTGAGCCGTTGCGTTTGCACTGAGCGTATAGAGCTGCTTCGCGTCAAACGTGGCTGAAAGTTTGAAGGTCTGCTTCGAACCCGGGTCCACTTTCGGAACGATCTGTTCGGAAGGCAGATTCATGTATCCCGGCACAAAGACGGAGACCTTCACATTGCGAATCTCAGACTTCGACGAATTCTCGACCTCAATGGTCGCCAGGGAATTGTAGGCGTAGTAATTCACCTGGGACGGGAAGATATTTTCGACTGCAAACTGCGTTATCTCCAACGGGCTTGCCACAACCGAGCCCCGTGCTTTTTCCTCGTTCTCCTTGGTGCTGATATCCACCCGTGATCCGGTGAAGCCGATAATCGCAAGGTCCGACCGTTTTCCGAGTTCACGTCTAAGGTCATCAATCGTTCCATTAACGTTCGCGTCAAACACAGCGCCGTCTTTCTCAAAATAACGAAGCTTCAAATAGTTAATGATCGGCAGATCCTGCGGAAGCGATTTCTCCAGTTGTGCTATCATCTTGGCATCCAATCCGACCATTGCTATCTGAATGAACCGCGGGCCTGATTCCTCCTGCTTCATCCGGACCCTGGATTTCACGTAAAGGTCGTTCGCAATGAGATCCCCGAGCGCATTCAGGCTCCCGGTGGACGCCGAACTCTTTCCCGTCGCGCTCTTCTTTGTGTTCTTGGAGGTTACTGCGATCATCTCGCCGGTATCGGTGATAATGATCTTGCCGCTCCCTTTCGACGCGTACTCATAGTTCGTTATGCCATAGAACACTTTTTCCGCGTCAAAGCTCGCCTCAACCTTCCCAACGATCACCCATTCAGCGCCATAACGAAGTCCGATCTCCTTGGCGCGCATCGGGTTTGATTCGGCCAACGCAATGTCACGGGTGGTCACAGCCTCAAATTGCGCCTTATCCACCAGACGGAATCCTTTTTCGAGGAAGATCTCTTCCAATCGGGTTGCGACGATTCTCGCGTCGACAGGCTGTCCGTCAACCTTCTCGTCAAAAAGAACCATGATGCGCGGCCAGTCCTGCCGGAAATCCTGAGCCAATGCGGTCAGGCAGACCATTAGAATCAGGAGGAATACAATCTGGTACCTTCTCATGAACGACTCCTGCAAATAGTAATTCGATTTACTTCACCATCACCATTTTCTTTACGGAGCTAAACGACGTTTCCTTTGTTCCGCCGTCCACCGTCAGGCGGTAGATGTACGTTCCGGATGCCATGTTCCGTCCGCTGAAGGTCGTCTCATAGTATCCCGCCTTCATGTCACGGTCGATGAGCGTCGACACTTCCTGCCCAATGATGTTGTACACCTTGAGCGTGACTTTGTAGACAGAAGCGACACTCGGCAACCAGAACCTCAATGCGGTTTCGGGATTGAACGGATTGGGATAGTTCTGATACAGCATGAAGACCTGCGGAACGAGATCGATGCCGAGGCTTGCACTCACGCTGTCGACATATCCCTTCGACCCTACAACAATTCTGAAATTGCGGGTTCCTTCCTTCGAACCGAACTCGACGTTCCGCCGCTCTCTCAAGTCATAGGCCATATGGTCATCGATATCGAGCATATAAGCCTCAAGAGCCAGATCCGGAAGGGCAACGACATCGCTCACCCCGATCTTCACTCTCGCACCCCGGTCACCTGTCATCACCTTCATTTCCCAGGAGGATCCGTTTGTCTGAATCGGCCTTATGTCGCTCGACATGGCCCCGTCCTGGTTCTTGAAGTACAAAGCGAGAGATTTCCCGGGAATAAGCGGCGGCTGGAAGCTGTCGAACGGATCATAGCCCTCTTCAGCGTTCGGTGCTTCTCCAATCATGTTCCCTACGTCGACCACAGGGGTGCCCGAACGATGAGCATCGATTTTCATGAGCCACCCGCCCTCTTTCTTCTCTCCAATGACCTTCTCAGCAGACATCGCCATCGGAATCGGGGGCAATTCCTCTTCACTCGTTTGCGGAACTGCCTTGAACCTCAGGGTTGTATTCTGGGTGACGTTGATCGCAAGCCCTTCCCACTTCTTGAGCGTGTTAATCTGCGGGGCGGTCTTATACCAACCGCCATCCGGTCCCGTCCCGTCGTAGTACGCTTTGTTCGCTATGGAACCTGCCAGGACGAAGAGGCTATCGGCCGGAAAATCATCCGGGAACGGATTGCCAATCAGATTCCAGCCTGCAATTACCTGGATTCCGTTGTTGTACATATCCGACGCTTTGACCAGATTCCCGCTTCCAAAGGTGATAGTTTTTTGCACACGAGAGAGGAGGAAGAATGCGGTCCCGGGAGTCAGAACATCCAGACTCTTGAAATCCTCATAATCCTGATAGTTGGCATTGAAATAGCGCTGCATTCTCCAATGGTAGTAGTTCACACCCTCCTCTGCATGAGGTCCGAGTCCGTCGATCGTTTTTTCCATGTATGCTCCGGGTTTCTTATCCGAGAGGTCATACGGTACGGAGAAGAGCCGGTAGTTGGTGACCAGTGCGGTGATGTCATCGGTAGTCCCTGCGGCAGGAGGCACGAAATCGCTGACGGGAGGAGTGTTCACAAATACGGTGAACGATTTCCAGACGGTGGCCGCCGTGTTGCCTGCTGCGTCCGAGGCAGTGATCCGGTATTCGAGCCCGTTCGGTTTTCCAATCGTCAGGAAGAGGGAGTTGAGATTCCCAAGATTGAGGCTTCCGCCTTCCAGGTTCTGGAACGGCACGATTATTATGGTCGCCGAATTCGTCTTTTTATATTCCAGTTGTGGAAGCAGCAAGCTGGCGATTCCCGAAGGCTTTACGATCT
Source organism: Bacteroidota bacterium (assembly GCA_035291905.1). Classification (GTDB taxonomy): domain Bacteria; phylum Bacteroidota; class Ignavibacteria; order UBA10030; family UBA10030; genus JACPLA01. Next base: position 3,591 of record DATDRF010000103.1, on the reverse strand, counting down.
GGGCCTGAAGAGTGACTGAAGTCGGAGTGCTGACATTCGTCCCCGTAATCTCAATGGTCGGAAGAACCGACTGATCGGTGATCACCGGGTCGACGTTGTCAAACTGTGTCAGCACGGAATCATATGCGGTATAATCGGTGAAACCTTCGGTATTCTCAAGGGCGACGAACACCCATCGCGCGCCCGTGGGGGGACTCGAGAGAACAAACGAATTCGCGACCAGCGGCATCTGAGTTGACAGGCCGCTCGAGGGAGGTGCGTCGATGCTGTACCACGCGTTTGTTGCACCGCTTGGACCTGACCAACTGATCGTGACGGATCCGTTTGTCACGCTGGAGGGATTGGCGGCAATACTCTGTGGTTTGCCTAATGCCGTCAAGGCACTATCCACGTTCGAATACTCAGAATTCAGTTCCGATGTGTATGATCGCAATCGGTAGTAGTACTGCGTCCCGGATGCAGGTGTATTATCAGAATAGGAACTCACGTCGCCGAGCGTGGTAATCTCCGTGTAAGATCCGCCGGAGCCGGCCTTTCGTTCAACCTTGTAGCCGGTTCTGGCATCCGACGAATTCTGCCATGACAATCCGATGCTGGACGACGAAACGGTGGAAGCGACAAGATTCGAAGGAGCATACAGCGGAGCCAACGCCGAGTCCTCTGCAGCGTACGACGATGTATCGGCTGCGGAATAGCCCCGAACGCGGTAGTAATAGATTCTGCCGCGTTGGATCGTATCAGCGGTGCTTGTCGAATCTGCGCCAACGTCCCGCCAGAGAGTATAGGAACCCGCGGCGCCAATCTTCTTCTCGATCCAATAACCGGTCTCATTTGAAGCGTTATCGGACCACGAGATGTTCACAAAGTTCGGGCCCTGATATGTCGCCGTCAGGTTCGAGGGGGCCGTGACAAGTCCCGGTGTTGTTGTGTTCGCTTCCGCAGCATAACCCGAAGACATTTCTGCATTGTACGACTTCACCTGATACGTGTAGAATGTTCCGGAACTAGCCGTGGAGTCGATGTAGGTCGTCACATTGCCAACCGTGTCAATGACACCCCAGGATCCACCGGTATGCCGTTCAATAATATAGCCCACGCGGGCATCAATGCCGCCAGTCTGCCACGTCAGCTGAACCTTTGTTTTCCCCAGAGCCGCGGCGAAAAGATTCGTCGGACGCCGAAGCGGGACGAGGACCGAGTCTTCGCTCGAGTAGAGTGTTGTGTCAACAGCATCAAAAGCTTGAACTCTGTAATAGTAGACGTGTCCGGGTGTCGCCGTGTCGACCGTGCTCGCTGTATTGACGCCAAGCGTCCGAATCCGGCCATAACTTCCACCCGCTGTCGTTTTTCGCTCAACGAAATAGCCCGTCTCTCCATTGATATCGCCCCATGTGACAGTGACGGAATCCGAAGAGACGAAGCTGGCGACCAGATTGGCTGGCTTGGCTAGCAACCCAACAGATTTCAGAATCGTGCCAACGATCCCCGTGACGTACGCAGACCTTCCTTGCATGGCGACGCCGTACAACAAGTTAGAGGTGCCGCTATTGTGAAAAGCCCAATTCCGGCCTCCATCGTAGGTACGATAGATACTTCCGCTGTTATCCACGGCAACTCCGGCCGAAGTATCGACAAACGCCATTCCGTAGACATAGTAACCGTTCCCTTGGGGGGGAGTTGATTCTGTCCAGGTCGTACCTCCATCAGAAGTTCGATAGAAGGTGTGGTTCCCACCGCCCGCAATTGCCGTTTGACCGTCAAGGCACCAGACAGACATCAGAAGGTAACTGCCGGTAAACATACCGTCTTGCCAACTCGCACCCCTGTTGGTTGTCTTTGTGAAAAACGGGAGGCTGTTTGATGTGTAGCCTACAGCATATCCCGTATTTCCGTCGGGAGAGAATGCCACAGAGCGGAGATACTCCGTGCCTGTACGGACAGTATCCCACGATGTCCCGCCATTTGTGGTTCGAACAATCATTCCGACATTACCGACGGCGATCGCCTCATTCGCGTTCAGCATTCTTATTCCCATCATGCTTTGACCGACGGCCCCAACTTGCGACCACGTCGTTCCGCCGTTTATCGTCTTTTGAATTGTCCCGCTGGAGCCGGAGATCATACCGACAGAAGTGGAAACGAACGATACAGAGTAGAATGTGCCGCCCGTGGCAGGAGTAAGGGTGGCCCAATTCACTCCACCATCGATTGTTTTCCTTATCGTCGACCCGCTACCAACGACAAAACCGATCGATTCCGACGGAAAAGCAATCCCGCGGAGGAAGTAGTCCGTCCCGCTGATTTGACGTGTCCACCCCTCGGGAGCAGGTGGTGTCGTAACAGTATTTCCGCCGCCATAGGATGAGCCGGCACTATTGGTCAAGAATGTTCTCACATAGTACGTGGTGTTCGGCTGAAGTCCGGTGATCAACGAACTGTTTGCTCCTTGACGCCAATAACCTGTGAATGGTCCGTTCAACGCGGAAACCTGCGTCCCATAGCTTTGAGTTGGCCCATATTCGAAATTCACGTCTGTCGGCAGCCCATTTGCCTGGATTGTACTGTTAAGCTGCATGGCATCGGAAAAGAGGCTGTTGTATCCAACGTAAGAGTATCCCTCAGGTGCTGAAGGAATGAACCGTCTTACGAAGAGACGATACTCCCCCGTATCCTGGCTCGCCGTCTGTACGGCACTCAGCGGCATGATCTGTGGCGTCGGCAGGATTTCCTCATCATTCACGGCACCGGGGAAACTTGTGTTGTAGTTGCTGGAGTAAAGGTATCGAATGTAGAGGGTTCTAGGATCGCCGAAACTGATGATCGAATGAAGAGAATCGCTCCGCGGAAAATAGGATTGATCCTCATAGGTGTACTGCCCAGCGCTGTCATACACCTGAATTCTGCCATAGAACTCCGATGTGCCCCGGCGAGTCGCAAAAAATTCCACCGTGTCGCCCGCAACGACGTGCACTTTGTAGTAATCGACGTCGTTCAAGGGCAAAATTGACCCATTGACCGAATCACCAAGTACGATTTCTTGAGCAAGGTGGGCCGAATCATTCGGCTCCGCTTCGGCAAGCGCCGTTGCACGTGGAGTATGGAACGTCATGTTCTGGCTCAGGACCGAATCGACATTGTTGACAGCAACAATCCTGAAATTGAAATCGGAGTTGTCAGCCAGTTCGGTGAGTGTTCGGGTAAGGGACTGCCTCTGCTGGGTCGGAGCGATCGGGCTTCCGATGAACTGGATCGACGTTCCGTACGACGTAGTAAGGCCATAGTCAAGCCGGACGGTCGTCTGGAGGCTGTTGGGATCAACCACGGTGGTGATCGTGGCGGTCGTCGGAGTCACAGACACACTTGTAGAAACAACATTGGGCTTCAGGCTTGTCCTGCTAAGCTCCAACAAATAGGTTCCCACGGAACCGGAGTTTGATCCGGCAGCCCTGATATAGTAGGTACCAGGGACCGTAATCACATACACCAATCTCGCTGTCGATGTATCCCCAGCGACGAAGTCGTCATTCTGCACCAGGACCGCCGATCCATCAGTGCCAATAATCTGCAAACCTCCGTTCACGGGGTTTCCAC
>DATDRF010000102.1:0-5185 GCA_035291905.1 Bacteroidota bacterium | reverse complement strand
GGCTTGAGGAGTTGCATCACCTTCTCGCTTTGAAGCTCTTGCGCCGAAGGTTGGAAGGGAGGATTTTCGTTCGTCAGCAGGCCCATGTAGGAAACTGCGAATTCGGGCTCTCAGGAACAATAGCGCTTTTCGTACATTTCTTGTCACAGTTTACGTGACAGAGAATATGCGGGAAAAAGGGGTCAGTCGATGAGGGAGTGCTCCAGGGCGTAGCGGATGATCTCGGCGTTGCTTTTGAGATTCATCTTCTCCAGGATGCGGGCGCGGTAGGTATTGATGGTATTGACGCTCAGCGTGAGTTTATCCGCAATGAGGCTTGCGGGATCTCCCATGGCGATCATCCGAAGAATCTCGAATTCGCGGTCGGTCAGCTGTTGATGGGGGAGCGTCTTTTCGTTCGAGTGCTCGGTGATGAGCAGATCCGTCATCTGGGAGCTCAGATACCTCCCCCCGTTCATGACCCGTTCTATGGCGGTGATCAGATCGTGTGCGGCCGATTGCTTGTTGATATAGCCCAAAGCCCCCGCCCGCAGGACGCGCAGGGCGAAGCGCTCTTCGGGATGCATGCTGAGGACGAGGATCTTGACCTCGGGATGCTCCTGCCGGATGTATTTCAGCACCTCCAGCCCGCTTTTATCGGGCAGACTGAGATCCAGAACGAGGACATCAACCTCGGCTTTCTTCAGTTTTGTGACCGTCTCATCAAAACTCCCCGCTTCACCTACGACGGCGATTCCCTGGTGAGTCTTCAGAACGATTTTGAGCCCCTCTCTCATGAGTTCGTGGTCGTCAACCAGAAAAACATTCGTTGCCATCATCGATCTCCTTTTATCGGCACTTCAAGAACAACTTCAGCCCCGCCATTCGTGCCGCTTGTGACTTTAAGACGGCCGCCAAGAAAGATTGCACGCTCCTTCATTCCGACAATCCCGAGGGATTTTGGTTTTTGCCTGTCGCCGGTCGGTATTCCCCGGCCGTTATCCCTGACGTGAAGCGAGAGCATCCTGCCGATCGTTGTCACTTCCACGTCAACTTCGGACGCCATTGCGTGACGGGCAACGTTCGTAAGGGCCTCCTGAAGAATTCTGAACACCGCCGCGGACTCTTCACGGCCAAGCTCAAGTTCATCGCCGGAGCGCATTCGGCAGGCGATCCCCGTCCGTTTCTGAAATTCCGCACATTCCCACTCCAACGCCTCTTTGAGCCCCAGCTCGTCCAGAATCATCGGCCTCAGCTGATACGCGATCCCTTTGACCAGCGTAATGGAGTCATCCACAATGTTCGTAATGGATTCAAGGCTTTTCGAAATTGCTTCGCCGGAAGTCGATTTTCCCGAAACGACTCCGTCCAACAGGACCGACAGGTACAATTTTGCCACGGTCAGCACCTGGCCCAGTTCATCGTGAATCTCCCTCGCGATTCTCACCCGTTCTTCCTCCCTTACCGATTGCAGATGCGCGGAGAGGTTCCTGAGCTGCTGGTGGGAGGCCAAAAGCTGCTCCTCCGCAGTCTTTCCCTCCGTAATGTCGACGAGTATTCCCTCCGCAAATTCCGTCCCCGGGAACATCCGGAACGAAAATGAGACCCACAGGGGCTTTGCCGAATCGACGGAAACACGCCGTTGGAAGTTTTCGACCGGCTCTCCCTTCCTGAGATGCGCGGCGAACATGCGCCGGTCTTCTTCGGAGAGTGAAGAGGTGAGGAGCATTTCGATACCGGTATCGGTCTCCTTTCCGAACATTCTCAGGGATGTGGCATTGCAGTCGTGGACCTTGAAGTCGTCGACGGAGATCCGCACGATCCCCACCTGGGAGTTCTCAAAGAGATTGCGGTACTTGCGCTCGCTCTCCTGAATGATCTCGAGCTGCCGACGCTGCCCGGCTATGAACCGGCGCTGGTTGAGGGCGATCGAAATGATATAGACGACTGCAATGGCGGCCAGGCTTATCGAGCCAATTCCAACTGCCCACCAGAATTCCGGGGTTTGCATAGAAATCCAATGACATAGAGCGCGTTTGACACTATCGAAATGATCCAGTGCGCTGAGAACGCAAAATCGATTCCTTCAGGAGGAAGCTTGTCGATCACATTGCGAAGCGCCGAGAAGAGGATTCCTCCCGAGGAATAGACCAGGAGGCCCGAGAGGAACCAGAAGCGTGAATCCTTCAGGATGCTCTCTTCGGAATCGGCTGAAATCCTATGGAGAAAAAAGACCGTAACGCCGAGAGCCAGTATCTTCGATACAAGCGACGTGTATTGAGCCGGCTCTACGAACCTCTCCAACGTCAGATGAGAGACGATCCAGAAGAGAACAAACAGAACGGAGATCAATCTCAGAACAAACTGCGGCGATGTGCCGAACCAGCGCGAGAAGATCCAGAGGAAGAAAAGGAATTCAAAAGGCAAATAGAAGTGGGCGAGAAACAGATTGTAATAGCCCAAATACGGGATGATGATCTGGAGCGCCATGTTGAGAACACCCACGGCAAACATGAAGAGGAGGAGACGCAATTCGGTATCGAGAGAACGGATTCTGAACAGGGCCGCAAAGAAAGGTGCTATCGCGCCGAATACTGCAACGTAGCCCAGTATGGGAAATTCCATCCGACCGCTTTCTCCTTGATGTTAGTGGAAAATATCGTTGTTTTTCATGCCAGTCTCAACTTGATACAATAAGGGGAAGTGCCATGTCGGCGCTTCCCCTCAAGGGAACAGATTACTTCTTCATTGCGATGTCGCCTTGAACAGAAATCAGCGTGAGCCCGCCGGGACTGGGACAATAGGGAGGACACGGCCAGATTTCGTCGCCGAAAGGTCCTCCGAGAATGTCGTTCCCGCTGGTGTCGACCCCGACAAGGACAAATGTCGGGTTTCCAGCCTCAGAAACGGCGTTGTAGATTCTTATACCGACGCACTCCTCCTGCTCAAGAATCCTTTGAAAAATATCCCTTCCGAGGTACCCTGCGATCACGTCGCCAGGCTTCGCGGCATTCTGATAGGTTTCGGTCAGTCTGCGGGCCTTGTCCAGGCTGATGACATGATGCTCCCTGCCGGTATAGAGGATCTTTTCCGCCTGCGTCCTTTCGTAGGAAAGCAGAAGGAAGGCAACGATGAGGCAAAGAAAAGACACACTGCTGATGAGACTGACGACGATCTTGCGATTCGGATTCATGTTGGTTCTCCCAAATAGAGTTTATGGATTGTTGATGGTCTATGATGAACGCTATTTGGGAGGAGAGCGCGTAGATTCCATTGTTCATTGCCAACACCCGGATGCCTGTTCAATCAGGAGGGGTCCACGTAGCTTGTCGTCACAGGCCTACATGTCACTAACTTAACTACACCGGAGGGTCAAAATCTGTAGCAGAAAGTGTGAAAATCATGTGGTAGAAATTGTACAGAGGAGAATGGGATGGCGATGAAGAAAGCGACCGCGGTACTGATTTCCCATGGAGGATGGTTGACCCGAACTTTTCCCTTCGGGCTCGCCAAATCAAATTAGTATTCCTTCCTATCTTCGCCGGGCGCCGTCACTTGACACATTCCTTCCATCAGACTACATTGTCTACGTTAGGTTCCTTCCACGGGGATGGGGATGTACGACAACTCGAAAACCTGCCTGCGCCCCCCGCCGCCAGCCTCAGTGAATTCACAGAGGCGGGCTGGCGCCTGCATTTGAGGAAGAATTTCGGCAGGCAGGTGCCGACCACCCAAGATGAGGGGGTGATCATCATGATTACCACGCGCGGTCTTCTTTTGCCCATCGCTATCGGTTTTCTCCAACTTTCCTGTACCCACACAACGGATCCCGTTGAAATCAAAGATGGCATGCGTTCCGTCGTCAACGACTCCAGCCGGTTTGTCCTCGCCATATCGGGTAACAATTTCAATTCCTGGGATGGTTATGATCTGCAAATGCATGCCTCCACGATAGCGATCAGCTACGGTGTAAATCTCGCGGGAGGAAGCGGGTATATTCGTCTTTCCAATGCATCCGACACAACCGTGTGGTTCGCTCACTTTTTGGAAACCCAGGCTGAAGTCGATACCATTGCCGTACAGAGCCCGTTGAGAGCTTTTGTTGTTGGGGTCAGTTGCAAGGGTCAATTGGGATTTCTCATTACGAAGGTGAAGTGAAGTAGGGGAGTATATGAGTAGATGAGTGTATGAGTAGCAAGGCAGCATTTGTGATGATCAACGAAGACCTGTTCAACATACAACGCCTGTGTTTCAAATACGGGAGGATTAACCTGGCAGACTGGGCGGAGTATTCCCTGGAAGTCTATTGCCTTGATCGAGAGAAGTTCTATTCGAGTCTGGAATCACCCGACTGGTGGCGCAACTATTTCTCTCTTCGTGACATGAATCTCTGCGCCCCTGATCGATCGCTTTCGCAGACCGAGTGCCTGACGGACAATGAGCTGCTTCAGCGTTCTCTTACAGGAGTGTATGAAGAAACGTCCAGGGCCGGAAAAGAACATCCCGGGATCATGCGTGCGGTCGAAACATTCCGCTCCCGGGCCGAGAGGGATACGAAGCCAACGAACCACTAACCGACTCACCACTAACTGACTGACCATATGTCAAGCACATCTTCGGCAATCATCTTGATAATAGCCATTGCGCTCACAATCATCTGGAACGGCCCGGGGAAGGGTTGGGTGAAGAAGGTGCGGGGCGGGAAGTAGGGTTGGGTGAGCAAGGAGCAAGGAGTGGGGAGGAGATGAGCAGGGTATGCCCGTGGTTCCTGCTTTCTGAAATACTTTTATCAATCATGCTGGTTGAATCCAGGGTTACGCCGCCCCGTCAGGAGTGAATCCATGCTCCAAAACAGATTCTTGTTCATATGCCTCAGTGCGATAGTTGTTTCCCTGACATCGCTTTGCCAGGAGACAAAGTTCAACAGCTTCGTGATCTCAGATACATTCGCCTACAGAAAAGGTGTAACGTCAACCTACGCTGATGCCCCGTACCTCACAGGTCAAACTCCAGGATTCACCCTACCCGAGGCGATTCACTCTCAGCAACCGCAATATCCGTTGTGGGAACTGTCGGAGCGGATCGATGGCATTGTCATTCTCAAAGTCCTTATTGCGAAGGACGGCAAGATCCAACGAGCGGTTGTGGAGCAATCAGCCCACAAGGGCATGAGCAGGAGTGCAATCGAGGCCCTCCTTCAAAGTGA
>DATDRF010000101.1:0-23442 GCA_035291905.1 Bacteroidota bacterium | reverse complement strand
GGCCCCGCCTGATACGGATACACCTTGAGTCAATTCTGTTGCCACAAGGAACATGCCTCTCTTCGACAGAGAAATCGCATGGAATGCGGCAAAATCACTCGAAGCAGTTATTACATTCGAGACAATTCACGCTCTTTTGTTCTCGATGACGCGAAAAAGTACATCCGCTTCGCATGAATGTCAATGTCGGAGGGATGAAATGCAAGGGAACTCTCAAAAATGCATGAATGATTCCTAACACATGAAGGAACGACTTATTGACGCGGGAACTTTAAATGCAGAATTCTGAGTGCTTTGTGGGTCAGAATGACCTGCCCGACGACTTGCTTGCCCCGAGATTATTGCAGGTCCGCCGTGCTTTCTGGCGGAAATTTGTTGTTGGAACGCAGTCGGGAATTCCGACGTACAACGGAATTTGCATGAAAAAAGGGAATCTCTACTTGCCTTTGAACTGCGCAGGTCTCTTCTCAAGAAACGCCTTCACCCCCTCCTGATGATCCTCAGTCTCTGAGGCGATTTCCTGAATCACCGCTTCGTAATCAAGGATTGTATCAAGATCCGAATGGAGGGCTTTGTTAAGTGTGCGTTTAATCAGCCCAATCGCCTTCGTTGGTGCCTTCGCGAATTTTTGGGCCAGCTCGAGCGTCTTTGCCTCCAGCTCAGCAGCGGGAACGACCCGGTTGACTAATCCGACCCGTTCCGCCTCTTCTGCGGAGACATCCTGCCCGAGGGCCGAATACTCAAACGCCCTTGCCAACCCGACCAACCGGGTCAGGAACCAATGAGAACCTGAATCGGGAACAAGCCCGATCCGTATGAAGACCTCAATGAGCTTCGCAGTGTCAGCCATGATTCGATAATCACAGGCAAGGGCAATGCTGAGTCCTGCTCCCGCTGCAACACCGTTGATCATTGCGACGATCGGCTTCTCCATGCCCCGCATGCGTCGAATCAGTGGATTATACTTCTTCTCGAGTGAGGTTTTTAGTGATCGTTTTGTATCGCCCCCGGAGTGCTCTTTCAGATCCTGTCCCGAAGAGAACGCCTTCTCTCCGGACCCGCGCAGCACGATACATCGTACCGACCCGTCCTTTTCCGCCTCTTTGAACGCGTCGCTGAGGTCATCCTTCATCTGTTCGTTGAGGGCGTTGTAGACCTCCGGCCGATTCATCGTGATGGTGCAGACGCCGTCGTGAAGAGAGTACAGTAAGGTCTTGAATTCCGGCATGGTTCCTACTTTCCTTTCCACTGTGCTTTGCGTTTCTCGACGAATGCCTTCATTCCTTCCTTCTGATCTTCGGTGGAAAAGAGGAGGTAGAAGTTCTTCCTCTCGAATTCAAGTCCGCCTTCTATGGTAGTATCGAATGCCTTCAACACTGCCTCTTTCGCCATTTTGACGGCGAGAGGCGGTTTGCTTGCGATTTCTTTTGCGAGGTTCTTTGCCTCTTGGAGAAAGTATTCGACAGCCACCACCTTGTTGACAAGGCCCCATTGCAGGGCCTCCTGGGCAGTGATCATCGATCCCGTCAAAACCATCTCCATCGCTTTGACTTTTCCGACCGCCCTGGTCAACCGTTGTGTTCCGCCTGCTCCCGGCATCACTCCGATGTTGATCTCCGGCTGTCCGATTCTGGCCGTTTCAGATGCTATAACGATGTCGCAGGCCATCATCAGCTCGCAACCGCCGCCAAGGGCAAAACCGCTCACGGCGGCAATAATCGGTTTCTTGATCTTCCGAATCCTGTCCCAACGCGCAAATTGGTCCCGAATGAGCATGTCGACGGATGTTGCATCGGCCATCTCTTTTATATCGGCCCCAGCCGCAAACGCTTTTTCGTTTCCGGTGAGGATGATGCATCGCACATCGGGGTCTTTGTCTAACGCCTCGAACGCGTCGACGAGCTCTTCCATGAGCTTCATGTTCAGGGCATTTAAGACATCAGGGCGGTTGAATTGCACAATCGCAAATCCCGAAGGATCTTTGGTCACAAGCAGGTGAGTGTAGGACATAAGGTAGGTCGTGGGGAATTTTTGATTTGTAGATCTTTGATTTATTGATTCTCCATTTTGTCTCTTACCCTCTTACTCTCTTACCCCCTTTTCCTTCCCCTTTTTTGACTTTCGACTCTTGACCTCTGACTTCTGACCTCTGACTTCTGATCCCTGACCTCTGATCTCTGACCTCTGATCTCTGACTTCTGACTTCTGACTTCCGATCTCTGAATTCTGACCTCTGCTCCCCACCATCATCTCCCTTATCTTCACATAATCGATGGGTCTCTTCTCTTGAAAGGCCCGGATTCCTTCGCGTATTTCTTCTGCTCCTGTATGTACCGTGAGCCAATCCCGCACGCTCCCGATCGTCATTCCCCATGAGAATTCCCGCCAGAAGTTCAGCTGTTGCTTTGTGAAGCGGGTGCACTCGGGGAGTTTGTTGATCAGTTTTGTTGCCATCCTCTTGACTGCCTGGTCGAGCTCTTTCCTCGGTACGACTTCATTCACAAGCCCCCATTCAAGCGCTTGCTTCGCAGGGACCTCTTCACACAGGAGGAGCATTTCCCGTGCGCGGCGGTCGCCAACGATCAAGGGAAGCCATTGAGTCGCGCCGGCGGCGGGCACACTCCCGCGTGCCGTCCCAACGTGCCGAATCACAACATCATCGGCGGCGATGGCGAGGTCGCAAGACATTTGAAGCTCGTTTCCGCCTCCTACGACCATTCCGTTGAGGCGGGCGATTGTGGGTTTCCCAATATTGTGTAAGCGCTCGTACGTTTCAATGAACACACCCATCCATTTGTAGAAATCATTCGGTTTGCTCAGGAAATCCTCATTCCACTCTTTAATATCGGCACCTGTGCAGAATGCCTTGTTCCCGGCGCCGGTTACCACCACCACGGCAACTCGGTCGTCCCAGGACGCGTCCTGAAAGACCGCTCCGAGTTCCTGGAGTGTCTCCAGGTTAAGACAATTGTGGACTTCCGGGCGGTTGATCGTAACGGTAGCAACCCAATCCTTCTTTTCATAGAGGATGTTCTTCAATCTGAAGCTCTTGGGGAGCAAACCCGAGTACTTGGACATGAAATCTCCTTTACGATACTTCGGCAAAGAACAGGGTGACAAGGGTGGAGGCGAAGCTCATCAGGTCTCTCGCTGTCGCCTTACCTTCAGGCGAGGCCAGAGCGGCATTTGCAGCGTCCTGATCGTCGAAATACATGTCGCAGATCAGGTGATGTTTGGGTTCTCCGATGGGTGCCCCGGTAATGCGGGCGACTTCGAGCTTCCTCAGGCCGGGCATTTTCTTCACGAGCGGCGTGTGGACTTCGTCGTAATGCGTGTCAAAAGCGGCCTTATCTTCGGGCATTTTGTAGAGTGCAATCAGTCTGATCATGAATCACCTTGAATGTTGGCAGGAACTGGTGGCGAAGGTGGAGAAATATAGAGGATGACAGGACGAGAAGCAAGGAAACGGTCTTCGTGTTCTTGGTGTCCCTGCCAGCCGGCAGGCAGGTTGGTGGTTCAAAAAACACAAAGACACAAAGGGCACAAAGATACGAAGGACACGAAAACAGGTAATGACTTTATTATCTTTTTTTTTCTATTTTAATCGCGAATGTCCCCTAGGCAAAAAACATCTTCCCGCCGTTCACTCTCTTCTCAGGAACTCAAATCTTTTGAGTGGCTGGTCATCGGGGCGGGGCTTGATCCTGGTAAGTTCTTTCGCAAGCTGAGGGAAGATCTTGCCCGGACCGCGGATCCGATCCGAGCAGCGAACAACCTCCATCGGTTTCTCTCTGCCGGATTCTCTTCGAGCATTCTCCACGACTTTCAACAGCATCCAGTACTTCAGGAGATTGCCCTCGAACTTTTCAGCCAATCTCAGTATTTGGCCGATATTCTCGTGCGGGATCCGGAGCTCTTCCGCTGGCTGACAACCAGCAATGCTCTCAAGGTGACAAAATCACGATCCGAGTTCATCAACGAGGCGTTGGCGTCTCTTCAGCTCTTTACGAGGTTGGAGAAGAAGCTCGACTCGCTGAAGCGATTTCATCGGCGCGAAATGCTCCGGATTGGTGCCCGTGACATTCTCAAGGAGGGTGGCGTAGCGGCAATTACCGCCGAACTCTCGGGGCTTGCCGATGCCGTGGTTGAAGCGATCATCGAACTCGGTCACAGCGATCTGGGGGCAAAGACGGGAGCATATCTCAAGAATACGCTCTGTGTTGTTGGCCTCGGCAAGTTGGGAGGGGAGGAGCTGAATTTCAGTTCCGACATTGATCTTGTTTTCGTTTACGACGAAGATGGGGAATTCGACGCACCCCACGAGAGAATTCGCACGTACCATGAATACTATAATCGACTGGCAGAATTTGTCATCAGAAGGATGACGGAATTTACGGGAGAGGGGCACTTGTACCGGGTCGACATGCGCCTTCGGCCCGAAGGGAACGCGGGACCGCTTGCGCTCTCACGCCTCGCCTATGCGCAGTATTACGAGATTCGCGGGGCGCTGTGGGAAAGGCAGATGTTGCTCAAGGCGCGCCCCATCGCCGGGAACCTCGAAACCGGTCGCCGGTTCCTTGCAGAACTCAGGCCATTTGTCTTTCCCAAGACAGCCCTCGTAAGCCCCCTGGACGAGATTAGAGAAATGAAGGAACGGATCGAACAGCATGCCGATCAGACAGCAAACATTAAACTCGGGGAAGGCGGTATCAGGGACATAGAGTTCATTGTCCAGGCGCTTCAGCTTCTCGGAGCGGGGGAGGACGATTATTTGAGGGAGCCGAATACCATGTTGGCTCTCCAGCGACTGGGCGAAAGGGAAAAAATCGGGAAGCCCGACACTGCGACACTGACGGCCGCATATCAGTTCTATCGAATTCTGGAACACCGGCTCCAACTGCTGCACGGATCTCAAACGCACTCGCTTCCGGAAACTCAGGTGGAGACTTCACTTCTGGCCCGCCGGCTCGGGTTTTCGTCAGGTCAACTGCTCTTGAGAAAAATCAACCGGCAGAGAAGATCGGTCCGCAAGGTTTTCGATGCTGTGTTTCGGGAGAAGAAAGCAGGGAGGGCTGCCGGTCAGGAGAGCGTGCGCCTCACGCGCCTCGACCAATACGGATTTATCGACATCGCGGCAGCGGAAAAGGCACTCGACTTTCTTGTCCGCGAACTCCCACCGTTTCGCGATACGGCGATCCGGATGCGGGCTCTTTCAATTTTGAAGAAGCTGGGGGCGCCCGACTGGGGGCTTGCGAACTTTTCGCTTTTGGCAGATGCCGCTTCTCTCCGAAGAACGCTCATTCAGGGTCTCAACAAGCCCGAGATGCTTGAAATGCTCCTTTGCCTCTCGTCCCGAAGCCGAATGGCTGCAGAGCTTCTTTCACGAGAACCGCTTCTTTTCGAGGTCCTTTCCGGCCAGCCCGAGGAGTTTTTCTCGAAGAGTCGAGGCTGGGAGTTTTTGTTGGAGCACGATCCGGCGCGGTTCAAACGATACAACGAATTCAAGATCCTCCTTCCGTTCCTCCTCGGTGAGAGCGGAATAGACCCTGTTACCCGCGAGCTCTCGGAGTTGGCGGAGTTTCTCCTTCGGCGCGACCTCTCGTCTGTTGAAAATTCGGGTCACTTGGGACTGGTGGCAATGGGAAAGCTGGGAGGCGGTGAGATTACGGTTCGCTCCGACCTTGACCTGCTCGTTCTCTATAATAAGGATTCCCTCGATCCGGAAGCAGCCGAGCGTGCTGCAAAGGAGTTTGTGCGTCGGCTCGGCGACGCCGGGACATATGAGGCGGATTTCCGTCTTCGGCCTGAGGGGAAGAATGCGCCCCTGGCGACGGAGATCGGTTATTATGAAGAGTACCTGTCGAAACGCGCTTCCCTGTGGGAACGCCAATCCCTCACGAAGGGTCGGTATCTCCTTGGCGACGCGGCCCTTGGGGATCGGTTCCGCCGGTTGGTCGATACGCGCGTCTACGAGGCGTCTCTCCCGGAACAATGGCTGAATTCCGTAAGAGAAATGCGTGGGAAGATGGAAGAAGAACGTTCGTCACATCGGACGGATCTCAAGGTTGGAAAAGGAGGATTGGTCGATTTGGAATTTGCCTTGCAGATGCTTCAACTTCGATTCGGGAAGGGATCTGATTCCATGAAAGCCACAAACAGCTTCGAAGTTCTTCGGGCGGCGGCAACCGAAAAAATACTTTCCAGGCCGGAAGCCGCCATGTTGAAGCAGAACCTCCTGCTTATGAGAACGCTTGAGACACTTCTCCGTCTCAATACTGAAAAACCGGTCTTCGCCCTTCCTGAGGTTGATTCGGGCATGCAGTTCCTTGCCGGTTTTCTGGGCCTGAAATCCGTGCGGCATCTGAAGGAAAAAGTCCGTTCGCTCCAGCGGCAGAACCGTCGCCTCTTTGAACGTGCATTGAAGATCGGTAAGAGATGATCGATCGCATTTTCTCACTTTCCAAAAGACACTATCTTGCGGCCGCCCTTTCTTTGATTGTCGCGGCGGTTTATGCGACAACATTGAATCCGGCTGTCTCTTTTATCGATTCGGGAGAACTCGCAACAGCCGCCGCGACTCTCGGAATTGCCCATCCGACGGGATATCCTCTCTTCACTCTTCTCGGGAGGATTATCGCTGTCGTCCCCGTTGACGTCCCCCTCATTTTCAAGCTCAACGTATGGAGTCTGTTGCTCGCTGCGGCGTCCGTTGGGATGTTCTTTGAGTTCTCGGTTCTTGTTGGATTGTCCTCGATCGGGCAGCGCAGATCCAGGAAACCGCCTGATGGGGAGGAGAAACCTCTTCTGATTGCCGCAGCGGTCGGCTCGCTCATCGTAGGCCTCAGCACAACGATCTGGGCCCAGTCGACGGGAATCGAGGTCTATTCCCTCCATCTTCTGATGATCATGGTCGTCTCGTTCACGTTTGTCAAAGGAATGGAAGAGCTCTCTGACGATTCCGAGTCTGTGTCGCGATGGTTCCTCCTTTTCCTGTTTGTGCTTGGCCTCTCTTTCACCAATCACATGACCACGTTGTTGCCTGCTCCCGCTTTTCTGTATCTGTATTTTAGGCGGAGAGGGTTGCGACGCCCGTCATTCGTTTTTCTGTTGAAGAACTCTCCTTTCTTTCTTCTGGGCCTCTCGGCGTATCTCTATCTCCCCGTGCGTTCGGCGGCGGGCCCCCTGCTTGATTGGGGCCATCCTGCCGAACCAGAGAGACTCCTTTGGCACGTTTCGGGGAAGCAATACCGAAGCTGGATTTTTTCCGGTTTTGAGAGCGCCGAAAAACAGTTCACCTATTTTCTCGATCATTTCCCTGCTGAGTTCAATTGGCTCGCAATCGGGTTGATGTTCTTCGGGGTCGTCGTTCTTTGGCGAAATCGAAGAGATCTTCTTCTTTTCATCCTTCTTTTGATATTCGGATGTTTGGCATATTCAGTCAATTACGACATCCACGACATCGATTCGTATTTTCTTCTCGCGTACATCGGGGTTGGTCTTCTCATCGTGTTTGGGATTCAGGAAATCGTCTTCAGAACTTTCAGCAGCAGCCGCATTCCCTCATTCGCTCTTACACTCTTGCTGCTCGTCCCGGTACTTCAATGGGTCAACAATCGCAGCGGTGTGGATGAATCTGACAATTTCCTGGTAAGTGACTACGTTGAAAATGTTTTTGCCTCGGCCGATTCGAACGCGGTAATCTTCACCTTTCAGTGGGACTATTTTGTTTCGGCATCATACTACAAGCAGCATGTTCTTGGTCATCGGCCTGATGTGGTCGTGATTGACAAGGAGCTGCTTCGCCGGTCGTGGTACTTTCTCCAACTCGAACGGCACTTCCCCTGGCTGATCGAGCGCTCAAAGGATCGCATTTTGGTCTTCCTGAGGGAGTTGCGGAAATTCGAGCATGATCAACCGTATGACGGAAGCGTGATTGAGGCAGCCTTCAACGGAATGATCAATGACATGATTCTGAGAACATCGGAACTGAGGCCGGTGTATCTGGGTGCCGAAATCGAGTCGCAATTTGCTCCCGGTTTTGAGAGAATTCCCGAGGGACTTCTCTTCAGGCTTGTCCGGCCGGGGGAAAAGGTGAAGGAGCGGGAGGTGGCTCTCCAGTGGCAACCGGCGACGTACCGCAACCGCCTTACCGAAGGACTAACCCTCCAATACTTGAGAATGTTCACATTTCACGCATATTGGAGAAGAAGCCGTGGGGAGACGGAGGCTGCCCGTCGGTGGCTGCAGAGGGTGAGGGAAATCGATCCGGCCTTCCCGCCGGCGGAGGCTCTCGGACGGGAACTTGAGGCCCCTTCCAGGTAGAAACACGCTGTTTTCGCCCGCCAGACGTTGACTTTCTCAGCAAAAATGATATATTATAAGTCTCGAAAAAACCGCGCACAATCCCTTTTTCCCTAACGTTGTGCTTCGACTTCGCGCTGCAAGCATGTGCGGCACGAGATGCTCTCACTCCTTTGGAGTGATGGTCGCTCCACGTCGTGGAGCGGACTTGTGACTTCAACGCTGGCGTAGCTCAGTTGGTAGAGCAGCTGACTTGTAATCAGCAGGTCACCAGTTCAAGTCTGGTCGCCAGCTCCAACATGAGGGGCGGCTTGACCCTTGCGCGGATCGCGTATGCTTATCTCGGGTAGGTAGCGAAGCGGTCAAACGCATCAGACTGTAAATCTGACGGCTTATGCCTTCGGAGGTTCGAATCCTCCCCTGCCCACTGAGGATTGAAGATTGGAGATTGCAGATTTTAGATTGAGGTGCTTTTCCAATCTACAATCTTCAATCTGCAATCCGAAATTTTACGCGGGAGTAACTCAGTTGCCTGTCCGCCGGAGTCCGTTGTGTGGACGAAGGCGGAGTAGAGTCACAGCCTTCTCCCAAAATCACCCACGAACGTTTTTTTGTGAGTGGTTGTGATTTTGAGGATCCCGCTGAGCGCAGCGAAGCGGGACCTGACTCAGAGGGATCAGACGTTACGCGGGAGTAACTCAGTTGGTAGAGTCACAGCCTTCCAAGCTGTTGGTCGCGGGTTCGAGTCCCGTCTCCCGCTCTCAACAAGGAAAATGGGTAATTGGAAATTGAAGATTGACAGGCATCTAACAATTTTCAATTTACTATTTCCAATTTTCCATGTTATGCTTGCGTAGCTCAGTTGGTAGAGCACGTCCTTGGTAAGGACGAGGTCACCGGTTCAATCCCGGTCGCAAGCTCTGCAAAGGTGTAAGAGGTCACCGGTTCTCAGCCGACTTGTCCGCCGTCAGTTTGGCGGAAGGCTGATCCGCTCGACAGAGTCCGTCGAAGTCTGACGACCTTTGGCGGAAATCCCGGTCGCAAACTCAGCTGAAACAGTAACGTTATCAAATCCGGAGAACGTCGTCGTGCGAGATATCATCACGCTTGAATGCTCAACCTGCAAACGGCGCAATTATAGCACCACAAAGAATAAGAAGAAACAGACGGGCCGGGTCGAGTACAAGAAGTTCTGCCCGTGGTGCAATAAGCGCACTCCACACAAGGAGACAAAGTAGCGGGCGCTGGCCGAAGCCGCTGATCCAATACGTCAGTAGCTCAATTGGTAGAGCAGCGGTCTCCAAAACCGCAGGTTGGGGGTTCGAGTCCCTCCTGACGTGCAGATTGTCGTCTGACTAGGATAAGGTACCATGAAAGAAAAGATCATCAATTTTTTTACCGATATCACAAAGGAGATGGAGAAAGTCACCTGGCCGACGCGCGAGGAGCTGTACGAGTCGACGAAGATTGTGATTGTCGTGACGCTCATAATTTCTCTTTTCACCTGGGTGGTTGATACAGCCCTCAGCGAGGCACTCAAGGCATTTCTCTAAAGGAACCAAGAGTTGGAAAAACGTTGGTATGTTGTTCGTACGTATTCTGGTCACGAAGCAAAGGTGAAGGTGTTCATCGAAGCTGAAACGACGCGCCTGAACCTCGCCGAAAAGATAGGGAGCGTTCTGATCCCTTCGGAAAAAGTGATCGAGGTGAAGGACGGTAAGAAAAAAGCAAAGGTGAAGAACTTCTTCCCCGGATATATCCTGGTGGAAGTCGCCATCGACAAAGAAACGACACATTTGATTTCCGAGGCACCTTCGGTTCTGGGCTTTGTGCCCGACAAGAACAATCCTGTCCCGCTTCAGCCGGATGAAGTACGGCGTCTCATCGGAAAGATGGAGGAGCGAGAGGACGTGGTGATGGTCGAGGTGCCGTTCCGCGTGGGGGATCCTGTGAAGGTCGTCGAGGGTCCGTTCAATAACTTCAACGGATTCGTTCAGGAAGTCCATGCGGAGAAGCTGAAGGTGAAAGTGATGGTGAGCATTTTTGGAAGGAAAACTCCGGTGGAGCTGGATTTTGGTCAGGTTGAACTCGAAAAGTAAACGTTCTTAACACAGAGGCATTCTCATGGCAAAGAAAGTTGTAGGTTTTATCAAGTTGCAGATTCCTGCCGGACAGGCAAACCCCGCGCCCCCGGTCGGCCCCGCCCTTGGACAAAAGGGCGTCAACATCATGGAATTCTGCAAGCAATTCAACGCAAGGACAAAGGACCAGCAGGGACTCATCATCCCCGTCATCATTACGGTCTTCAGTGACAAGTCCTTCACCTTTATTACGAAAACTCCTCCGGCTGCCACGCTGCTGCTCCGTGCGGCAAAGCTGGAGAAAGGATCGGGCGAACCGAACCGCACGAAGGTCGGAAAAGTCTCCAAGAAGCAGGTCCGTGAAATCGCCGAGTCAAAGATGCCCGACCTGAATGCGTCAGATGTTGAATCCGCAATGCGAATGGTGGCGGGAACGGCCCGCAGCATGGGCATTGTCGTCGAAGAATAATCAGTAAAGCGAGAGTAGCACATGAAAAGGTACAGCAAACGGTTCAAAGCCGCCGCAGCAAAGGTTGAACATAAACCGTATTCGGTTTCAGATGCGGTCCAGAAAGTCAAGGAATCGGCCACCGCAAAATTCTCGGAATCGATCGACATAGCAGTCCGCCTTGGCGTCGATCCGAAAAAAGCGGATCAGGCCGTGAGAGGCACTGTCGCTCTTCCTCATGGAATCGGCAAGGAAGTGCGCGTCCTTGTGATCACCAAACCGCCAAAAGATGAAGAGGCACGAAAAGCCGGTGCGGACCATGTCGGATTCACCGACTACATCGAGAAGATCAAAGGCGGGTGGACGGATGTCGATGTGATTGTTGCGACCCCCGACGCCATGGGTGAGCTTGGCAAACTGGGCAAAGTTCTCGGCCCCCGGGGCCTCATGCCCAACCCCAAGAGCGGCACGGTCACCATGGAGATCGAGAAGGCCGTGAAGGAAGTGAAGGCAGGAAAGATCGAGTTTCGTGTCGACAAGGCTGGAATACTGCACGCCACGGTCGGCAAGGCTTCATTCGAACCTCAAAAGCTCGTTGAAAATGTCCATTCGTTCCTCAACACCGTTGCGCGCCTTAAGCCTGCGACGGCAAAAGGACAGTTCGTGAAGAGCATCTTTCTCTCCACGACGATGGGACCGGGTGTTGAAATTGACCGCAACGAAATGGTTGCGCACTAAGACTCAAAGATTGTTACGCACTCACTAACCTGGGTACCCTTGTCCGATGCCGCGGTTTCCGGCGGGCTTCTCATCAGACAAGACCATCGATTGAAAGGTGAAGTATGAACAAGTCGGAGAAGGAAGCAATTATCGCCAAAGTGGCCGAGAAAGCTTCGAAAGCCTCTGCGATGTACTTTGCCGATTTCTCGGGAATCACGGTTGCAGAAGAAACTGAACTGCGTCGCGAATTCCGAAAGTCTGGCGTCGAGTACACCGTCGTCAAGAATACTCTTGCACAGAAGGCGCTCGAGCGGGTCACCGGCTTTGATCGCGTCTGCGACAAGCTGAAGGGCCCGACAGGGATCGCTTTCAGTTACGATGATGCCATTGCGCCTGCAAAGATCATCAAGAAGTTTGTCGACAAGACCGGCAAGATCAAGTTAAAGATCGCTGTGATTGAAAAGCAGGTCTTCGACGGCGCGAAGCTCGACGAGCTGTCAAAACTTCCGTCACGGAAGGAATTGATCGCCTCGATCCTCGGCAGCCTTCAATCTCCCATTTCGGGAGTTGTTGGAGCACTCAATGCCGTGTTACGGGATCTTGTGAGCGTGGTCGACGCGATCGAAAAGAAAAAGGCGCAGGCCGCCTAACCAAGTTGAACATTTATTTCTAAGGAGAAACCCATGTCAGCAGTAAATGAAATTGTGGAAAAGATTGAAAAGCTCACTCTTCTGGAGGCGGCCGAGCTGAAAAAGGCGCTCGAAGAGAAATTCGGTGTGACCGCGGCAGCTCCCGTCATGATGGCCGGTGCCATGCCTGCAGCCGGCGGCGGAGCCGCAGCCGCAGAAGAGAAGACTGAGTTCAATGTCGAGCTGAAGAGCAGTGGCGCTCAGAAGATCAATGTGATCAAGGTTGTTCGCGCCGCTACCGGACTCGGACTCAAGGAAGCCAAAGACCTCGTTGACGGTGCACCGAAAACCGTGAAGGAAGGTCTTTCCAAGGCCGATGCAGAGAAACTGAAGAAAGAGCTCGAAGAAGCCGGCGCAACGGTCGAATTGAAGTAAGGTCCCTGGCCGACAACCGGAACTCTTTTCCAGACAGATCTTGTTTTAACTTTGTCTCTTCGTTCAGAAGAGAGTACAAAGGGCCGGTGATTCTCACCTGAATAAGGCTTAAGAATCATCGGCTTAAGCTGTCTTCAGCGGACCCGAAGTTCTCTTCGTCCGCTCAGTTCTGATGGGAAAAACATTCCGCGTTGCTGACCGACCTTCCGCAGTACATCAACGTTACAATGCTTTTGACACATATTATCTAAAGGAGCGGTTGACTTGAAAAACCAATCCAACGGAACGAACGGCCTCATCTCCTTCGGCCGAATTCCCTCGGTTATTGATATTCCCGATCTGCTCAACGTTCAGATCGACTCGTTCAACAGATTCCTGCAGGCCGAGACTCCTCCGCATCGGCGGAAGAAACTGGGCCTCCAGCAGGTCTTTGAGATGAACTTCCCGATCATGGACGCCAGGGAAAACTTCCTGCTGGAATTCATGGAATACTACGTCGAAAAGCCAAAGTACTCCGTTGTCGAGTGCCAGGAGAGAGGATTGACGTATGCTGTACCCCTGAAGGCGAAGCTTCGGCTCTCGTCCAAGAAAGAGGGAAGCAACGAGTTTACCGATACCGTCGAGCAGGAAGTTTACCTCGGCAACCTGCCTGCCATGACCTATCGCGGAACCTTCATCATCAATGGGGCCGAACGGGTCGTTGTCAGCCAGCTCCATCGCTCCCCCGGCGTTTTCTTTTCGGAATCCGTTCACCCGAACGGCACCATGATGTACTCTGCACGCATCATCCCGTTTCGCGGATCGTGGGTGGAGTTTTCGACCGACATCAATAATGTGATGTACGCGTACATCGACCTCAAGAAAAAATTCCCGGTCACAACGCTTCTTCGTGCCCTGGGATATTCTTCGGACGACGCGATCCTCCAGCTGTTCGAGCTCGTTGAAGAGATTGACGCTATGAAAGTCAATCTTAAGGATTACATCGGACGGACAGTCTGCAGCGACGTCTTCGACAAGAAGACCGGTGAGATTTTCATCAACAAAGATACAAAGCTCACTGAAGATCACATCAAGCACATCAAGAAGGCCGAAATCAAGAAGATCCGCCTTCTGAAGAGCGAGGCAAGCGAGGTTTCCGTCATTGCCAATACGATTCTCCGAGACTCGGCCCGTTCTGAAGAGGATGCACTCGAGGCGATCTATCGTCAGCTTCGCTCCGGCGATGCTCCGGATCTCGATACCGCGAAAAACCTCATCGACCGCCTCTTCTTCAACCCAAAGAGATACGACCTCGGTGATGTGGGGCGACACCGCCTGAACGCGAAGTTGAACCTTGAGATTCAGGCCAATATCACGACCCTGACCAAGGAAGATATCATCGCGATCGTCAAGTACCTTATCGACCTCCAGCAGGGAAAGAGAACGGTCGACGATATCGATCATTTGGGAAATCGACGGGTGCGGACAGTGGGTGAGCAGCTCGCTCAGCAGTTCAATATCGGTCTATCGCGCATGACCCGGACAATCCGCGAGCGTATGAATCTTCGGGACAATGAATCCCCCACGCCGCAGGACCTGGTGAATGCACGTACGATCACGAGCGTCATCAACGCATTCTTCGGTACAAATCAGCTGTCACAGTTTATGGATCAGACCAATCCGCTCGCCGAGATGACGCATAAGCGTCGTGTTTCGGCTCTTGGACCCGGCGGGTTGACCAGGGAACGCGCAGGATTTGAAGTCCGCGACGTTCACTATACACACTACGGCCGTCTCTGCCCTATCGAGACGCCTGAAGGTCCGAACATCGGTCTGATCTCCTCGTTGTGCATCCACGCCCGGATCAACGACTACGGATTCATTGAAACGCCGTATCGGAAGGTGAAGAACGGGAAAGTGGTGGAAGATGTGGAGTTCCTCACCGCCGAACGCGAAGACTTGGTTACGATCGCACAGGCCAATGCCCCGATCGACGAGAAAGGCAAGTTCCAGGAAGATCGCGTGAAGGCTCGCTACCAAAGCGATTATCCCGTTGTCGAGCCCGATAAGCTTCAATATATGGACGTTGCCCCGAACCAGATCGTCAGCGCGGCGGCTGCGCTCATTCCGTTCCTCGAGCACGACGACGCAAACCGCGCCCTGATGGGATCGAACATGCAGCGGCAGGCAGTCCCCCTCCTTCGGCCGCAAGCGCCGATCGTCGGCACAGGCCTCGAAGAGAAAGTGGCGCGCGATTCACGAACTCTCATCGTTGCGGAACGAAACGGCGTGGTCGAATCCGTCAGCGCCGACAGCATCCTTGTGCAATATGACATCGACGAGAACAGTGCCGAAGCGCTGGTGAGCTTCGATGACAAACGGAGGGTGGAGTACAAGCTGACCAAGTTCCTCCGTACGAACCAGGATACGTGTATCAACCAGAGGCCCATCGTCCAGCCCGGACAACGTTTCAAACGCGGTGATGTCCTGGCCGACGGCTGTGCAACGGACGGCGGCAAACTCGCGCTGGGCAGAAACGTCCTCGTCGCGTTCATGCCGTGGAGAGGATACAACTTTGAAGACGCTATCATCGTGAGCGAACGATGTGTGTCAGAAGACGTCTTCACCTCAATCCACATTGAAGAATTCGAGCTCCAGGTTCGGGACACGAAACGCGGTGAAGAGGAACTGACGCGGGAAATCCCGAATGTGAGCGAAGAAGCGACGAAAGATCTCGACGAAAACGGAATCGTTCGCGTCGGGGCGGAAGTCAATGAAGGCGATATCCTTATCGGGAAAATTACTCCGAAAGGCGAGACCGATCCCACACCCGAGGAAAAACTCCTCAAGGCCATTTTCGGAGACAAAGCGGGCGATGTGAAGGATGCTTCGCTGAAGGCTCCTCCGGGAATGAAGGGGATTGTCATTTCGACAAAATTGTTCAGCAGGAAGAAGAAGGATACCGAGAGCAAGAAGGAAGACAAGCGACGGCTTGAATCTCTCGATCGCTCACGTCGCAAGGATCTGAAGGACCTCCAGGAAAAGCTCGGAAAGAAGCTCGACATGCTTCTGAGCGGCGAAAAATCCGCAGGGATCCGCGATACCGACGGGAATGTTGTCATCAGGAGCGGAACAGCCCTCAAGGAGGACACATTCCAGGCTCTGGAGACCATCGATTCGCTCGATTACAACCAGGATTGGGTCGATGACAAACGCAAGAACTCGATCATTACGAAGATCTACGAGAACTATCGTCAGAAGATGACCGAGGTCGAAGAGCTCCATCGTCACGAGAAGAACAAGATTCAACTCGGGGACGAGCTTGCTCCCGGCATTGTGCAGCTTGCCAAGGTTTATGTGGCCAAGAAACGGAAACTCTCCGTCGGCGACAAGATGGCAGGTCGTCACGGAAACAAGGGTGTCGTCTCAACGGTGGTTCCGGTCGAAGACATGCCGTTCCTGCCTGACGGGACCCCCGTGGACATCGTCCTCAATCCGCTTGGCGTCCCTTCCAGAATGAACCTCGGTCAGCTCTTCGAGGTCGCCCTTGGATGGGCCGGAGAAAAACTGGGGCAGGAATATTCGACGCCAATCTTCGACGGCGCAACCTGGGAAGAGGTTCAGCAGCAGCTTGAAAAAGCCGGTTTGAATGTTAATTCCAAGTCCGTCCTTCACGACGGTCGGACCGGCGAGCCATTTGACCAGGAAGTAACGGTTGGATACATCTATATGCTCAAGTTGTCGCACCTCGTCGACGACAAGATTCATGCACGGTCCATCGGACCGTATTCGCTGATTACACAGCAGCCTCTGGGCGGCAAAGCGCAATTCGGCGGTCAGAGGTTCGGAGAAATGGAAGTGTGGGCGCTCGAAGGATACGGCGCCGCGCACGTCCTGCAGGAAATCCTGACCGTGAAGTCCGATGACGTTGTCGGTCGCGCCAAAGTGTACGAGGCGATTGTGAAGGGCGAGAACCTCCCGGAACCGAATGTTCCCGAGTCGTTCAACGTTCTCGTCCGTGAATTGCAGGGCCTTGGGTTGGAAGTGAAAATCGAGTAACCACCCGGACTTCCCTGCAACGTAAACCGTGATTCAGGATTTGTCAGTGTAAATTGGAGGATATCCAATGCCTTTTTCACCAGCCGACGCAAGCACGAAGAAAAGCTTTTCGAAGATAACGATCAGCCTTGCGTCACCCGACATGATCCTTTCCCGTTCACACGGGGAAGTGACGAAGCCCGAGACGATCAACTATCGTTCATTCCGCCCGGAGAAGGACGGACTGTTCTGTGAAAAGATCTTCGGACCCGTGCGTGATTGGGAGTGTCATTGCGGAAAATACAAACGCATCCGATACAAGGGGATTACCTGCGATCGTTGCGGCGTCGAAGTAACCCAAAAGAGCGTCCGGAGAGAACGCATGGGGCATATCGCCCTTGCCGTTCCGGTGGTCCACATCTGGTATTTCCGTTCGCTCCCGAGCAAGATCGGGTATGTTCTGGGTCTCTCGACCAAAGAGCTCGAAAAGATAATCTATTATGAATCCTACGTCGTAATCAATCCAGGGACGACGGGCCTTCAGAAACAGGACCTCATAACCGAGGACCAGTACCTGGAGATCCTCCAGTCACTTCCCGAGGACAACAGCGACCTGGAAGAGAGTGATCCCAAGAAGTTCATCGCCATGATGGGCGGCGAGGCGATCAAGGAGCTTCTCAAACGTGTTGCGATCGAAGGGACAGCCGTGTTGCTTCGAGAGAGTGTCCGGGAAGAGGGTTCTGTCCAGAAGAAAACGGAGGCTCTCAAACGTCTCCGCGTTATCGAATCGTTCCGCAAGAGCGAGGAGAACGCCCCCAACAAGCCGGAGTGGATGGTACTCGATGTTATTCCCGTTATTCCCCCCGAGCTTCGGCCTCTCGTTCCCCTGGAAGGTGGACGATTTGCAACGTCTGATCTGAATGATCTCTATCGCCGTGTGATCATTAGGAACAATCGTCTGAAGAGACTCATTGAGATCAAGGCCCCCGAAGTCATTCTTCGTAATGAGAAGCGCATGTTGCAGGAGGCGGTGGATTCGCTCTTCGACAATTCCCGCAGGGTGAATGCTGTCAGGAGCGACAACAACAGGGCGCTCAAGTCCCTCTCTGACATGCTCAAGGGGAAACAGGGTCGTTTCCGGCAGAATCTGCTTGGAAAGCGCGTCGACTATTCGGGACGATCGGTCATCGTCGTGGGTCCGGAGTTGAAACTGCACGAATGCGGATTGCCGAAGGATATGGCTGTCGAGTTGTTCAAACCCCACATCATTCGCAAGCTTATCGAGCGCGGATTGGTGAAAACGGTGAAAAGCGCCAAGAAGATGGTGGAGAAGAAGGGACCCGAGGTCTGGGATATTCTTGACCACATCATTGACGGACATCCTGTGATGCTCAACCGTGCGCCAACCTTGCACCGTCTTGGTATTCAGGCATTTCAACCGGTGCTGGTTGAAGGGAAAGCGATTCGGATTCACCCGATGGTCTGCACGGCATTCAATGCTGACTTCGACGGTGACCAGATGGCCGTGCACGTGCCTCTCTCGTACGAGGCGCAGCTGGAAGCGCGCATTCTCATGCTTTCCAGTCACAACATCCTCTCGCCTGCCAGCGGTGCCCCGATTGTCACTCCCACGCAGGATCAGGTCCTTGGATGCTACTACCTGACCAAGTCCAAAGCAGGCGATGTCGGCGAAGGAATGACGTTCTTTTCCCCCGCCGAAGTCCGGATTGCGTACGATCAGCGCCGGATCGGCCTCCATGCCCGCATCAAGGTTCGCGTGGACGGGCAAATGACGGAAACAACGACCGGTCGGGTCGTTTTCAACGAGATCATTCCGCCGGGTACACCGTTCATCAACGAGCTTCTCAATAAGAAGAGACTCGTTCAGATCATTTCGACCGTGTTCCGTCGGTCGGGAAGCGTTGAAACAGCCACATTCCTTGATAATCTGAAGAACCTTGGCTTCATGTACGCGACCCGTGGCGGACTTTCGGTTTCGATTACCGACGTAACGATTCCAAAAGAGAAGTACGAAATCGTCACGCGGGCACAGAAAGACGTCGAATCGGTGGAGAACCAGTACTACCGCGGCTTCATCACGAACGGTGAGCGATACAATAAGGTGATCGACATCTGGACGCGGGCTACCAACCGCATTGCAGAGCGTCTGTTTGACGAGCTTTCTCATTCCAAGGAGGGATTCAATTCTCTCTATATGATGGTTGACTCAGGTGCGCGAGGATCCAAGGAGCAGGTGCGTCAGTTGGCCGGAATGCGTGGTCTCATGGCGAAGCCTCAGAAGTCGCTCTCGGGTGCGACAGGCGAGCTCATCGAGAACCCCATTACGGCAAACTTCCGCGAAGGGCTCTCGATTCTCGAATACTTCATCTCGACACATGGAGCCCGAAAAGGTCTGGCAGATACGGCTTTGAAGACGGCAGACGCCGGTTACCTGACACGCCGCCTCATTGACGTGGCACAGGACGCGATCATCTCTGAAGATGACTGCGGGACGATTATGGGCGTTCCCACCGGTGCCTTGAAGGAGGGTGAGGACGTTAAAGAACCGCTCGCGGAGAGAATTCTTGGCCGTGTTTCGGTTCATGATGTCTCCGATCCTCTCAGCAGCGTGGTCATTGTCAAATCTGGCGAGATTATCGACGAGGAAAGGGCACAGCGAATTTCGGAAACATCCATCGAAACGGTGGAGATCCGGTCGGTGCTTACCTGTGAGGCGAAACGTGGAGTGTGTGCAAGCTGTTACGGACGTGACCTGACTACCGGCAAGCTTGTTGCCGCCGGGACGGCTGTCGGTGTCATTGCGGCGCAGTCGATCGGCGAGCCCGGTACGCAGCTCACACTTCGTACCTTCCATACCGGCGGAACGGCGAGCCTCATCGCTTCACAGTCGCAGATCCTCTCGAAGTTCGATGGTACTGTGAAGTATGAAGGAGTGAAGTTCATCGAGTACGGTTCCGAGGAGGAAAAGCATCCGGTCGTGTCGGGACGGAGCGGGATCATCAACATTCTCGACAAAGACAACAGGATTCTCACCAAGTACGACGTTCCCTACGGTGCGACCCTGATGGTTCGCGACGGACATGCGACGACAAAGGGCGAACTGATCTATGAATGGGATCCGTACAATGCCGTGATCATCTCCGAGCATGGCGGCACGGTGAAATACATCGACCTGAAGGAGAGCGTCACCTATCGGGAAGAACCCGATGAGCAGACGGGACACATCCAGAAGGTTGTTATCGACAGCAAGGATCGCAACCTGATTCCAGCGTTGAGTGTTGTCAATGCAAAGGGCCAGAAGGTCGCAAACTATCCCATCCCGACCCGTGCACATCTCATCGTCGACGACGGAGAGGAAATCAAAGCGGGTGCGGTGCTGGTGAAGATTGCCCGCGATATCGGCAAGACAAGGGATATCACAGGAGGTCTGCCCAGAGTTACAGAGCTGTTCGAGGCAAGGCATCCGGGTGATCCCGCGGTGGTTACGGAAATCGATGGTGTGGTGAAGATTGGCCAGCCCAAGCGAGGATCACGGGAAGTGTTCGTGGAAAGTCATGACGGAAAGGATCGTCGGACGTACATGGTCCCGCTGGGAAAGCACATCCTTGCTCAGGAGAACGATGTTGTCCGGGCAGGAGAGAGGCTCTCGGCAGGCGCCATCGATCCGCACGATATCCTTCGCATTCAGGGAACGACCGCAGTTCAGGAGTATCTCGTGAATGAGATCCAGGAAGTGTACCGGATGCAGGGCGTGAAGATCAACGACAAGCACATTGAGATCATTGTGAGCCAGATGATGCAAAAGGAACGCATCGTCGATCCGGGCGACACGAAGTACCTCGAAGGGGACAACGTTGACAAAGGACGTATTCACGATGAGAACGACTCCCTGCGCGGTAAAGTCGTCGTGGTAAGCAAAGGCGATTCGAAGTTCAAGAACGGCCAGCTCGCGACGAAGAAACAGACACGCGAAACGAATACCGACCTGAAGAAGAAATCGAAAAAGGTCTGCGAGGTTCGCGACGCCCTTCCGGCAGTTTCGGAGCCGATCCTTCTGGGCATAACCCAGGCTTCGCTCTCAACCGAAAGCTTTTTCTCGGCAGCGTCATTCCAGGAGACCACGAAGGTCCTGACCGATGCCGCAATTGAGGCAAAGATTGACCATTTCCTTGGACTGAAGGAGAATGTCATCATGGGAAGCCTTATCCCCGCAGGAACAGGCCAGAAGCTCTTCCGGGATATTCTGGTCACACCCAGGGACATCGAGGAGGTAGTCGAGGAGCCGGTCGCTGAAGCGCCTGCCGGCGAGGGGACCGAGGAAGAACCCAAGAAGCGGAAGAGAAAGTCGCGGGTGGCGGCCTCGTAATGGTGAGAGGTCGTTGACATTCTGACTGAAATATCGTACATTAATAAGCTTTTTTTGTTCAGGGGTTTTTCGAAATCGTTTACGGGAGTTAATCCGATTGCCGACAATTAATCAACTGGTTCGCTCCAGCAGGGAACGGGTTTCGTGGAAAAGCAAATCGCCCGCTCTCCAGTCATGCCCCCAAAAGAGGGGTGTATGTACGAGAGTGTACACCACGACACCGAAAAAACCAAACTCCGCTCTGCGGAAAGTCGCAAAAGTGCGGCTGACCAACCAGCAGGAAGTTATTGCCTACATTCCGGGAGAAGGCCACAACCTTCAGGAGCACTCCCTCGTGATGATCAGAGGCGGAAGAGTGAAGGATTTGCCGGGCGTCCGCTATCATATTATCCGCGGCACGCTCGATACTCAGGGTGTGCAGGATCGGAAGCAGGCCAGATCAAAATACGGAGCAAAGAAGCCGAAACCGGCTCAGTGATTTCATGAGAAAGAAAAGATCAGCAAAACGCCAGATTGGGCCTGACCCGAAATTTCAGGATCTCCTCGTTGCCCGATTTATCAACTCCCTCCTGAAAGAGGGGAAGAAACATATTGCTCGCAGCATCCTGTACACAGCTTTCAACCTGATTGAAGAACGGACGAAGAACAAGCCCGTCGAGGTGTTCCGCAAGGCTGTCAGTAATGCTTCTCCGCTGTTGGAAGTCAGAGCACGCAGGGTTGGTGGTGCTACCTATCAAGTACCCACAGAAGTTCGCCCCGAGCGGCGAACCGCTCTTGCTATCCGCTGGTTGATCCTTAACGCCCAGGACCGCTCGGATAAGTCAATGTCGCACAAGCTCGCGGCGGAATTCATCGCTGCGGCTGCCGGTGAAGGAGGAGCTATCAAGAAGAAAGAGGACGTTCACCGGATGGCAGAAGCGAACAAGGCTTTTGCCCACTTCAAGTGGTAAAAGTTCTGGCGACAAGAGAATAGTAAAACCTAAAACATGTTGATTCCTCCGGAGAGCTATCTCTTTTCCGGAGAGTGAAGGAAGAAATGGCTCGAGAATATTCATTGGAACGAACTCGTAATATCGGCATCATGGCGCACATTGATGCCGGTAAGACGACCACCACGGAACGGATCCTGTTCTACACAGGAGTTCTTCACCGGATGGGTGAGGTGCATGATGGAGCCGCGACGATGGACTGGATGGAACAGGAAAAAGAGCGCGGCATTACGATTACCAGCGCCGCCACCACGTGCTTCTGGAGGGAAAATCAGATCAACATTATCGATACCCCCGGCCACGTGGACTTCACGATTGAAGTGGAGCGCTCCCTGCGCGTACTCGACGGGGCCGTGGCACTGTTTTGTTCGGTCGGCGGCGTGGAACCGCAATCGGAGACAGTATGGCGGCAGGCCGATAAGTACGGTGTCCCGCGTATTGCGTTCGTAAACAAAATGGACCGTGCCGGAGCGGATTTCCTTGGCGTCGTGCAAATGATGAAGGATCGGTTGAAAGCGAACGCCGTTCCTGTTCATTTGCCGGTTGGTGAAGGAGACATGTTTGCCGGGATCATCGACCTCATTACGATGAAGGCCCGAATGTATCATGAAGGATCTCAGGGAACATCGTGGGATGATATCGAGATCCCCGATTCCCTCAAAACAAAGGCGGCGGAATACAGGCAGAAGATGCTCGAAGCGGTCGCCGATGAGGATGATACGCTGCTCGTGAAGTACCTCGACGGAAAAGAAATCTCTCCTGATGAGGTCCGCAATGTCCTGAGGAGAGCATCCCTCAAAGTGAGCATTGTCCCCGTTCTCTGCGGATCTTCGTTCAAGAACAAGGGTGTGCAAAATCTTCTCGATGCTGTTGTCGATTTTCTCCCTTCACCGGTTGACATCAACGGAGGCGAGGTCCATGGCCACCACCCTCACCGTCATGACGATGTCGTTCGAAAAGCATCGGACTCTGAAAGGTTCACAGCCCTGGCATTTAAGATCATGAGTGATCCGTTTGTCGGCCGGTTGACATACTTCCGCGTCTACTCGGGAGTTCTCAAGGCGGGTTCCTATGTTTACAACGTAACGACAGATCGTAAGGAAAGAATTGCCCGAATCCTGCGGATGCACGCAAATCACAGGGAAGAGATTTCGGAGGCATACACGGGCGATATCGTCGCGGCTATCGGACTGAGGAATACGAAGACGGGTGATACTCTCACCGAGGAAAAGGATCCGATTATTCTCGAGAAGATGATCTTCCCCGAGCCCGTCATCGACGTTGCAATCGAGCCGAAAACGAAAGTCGATCAGGAAAAACTGGGTGAGGCCCTTCAGAGACTTGCCGAGGAGGACCCGACATTTCGTATTTCCTCAAATGAAGAGACCGGCCAGACCATTATCAGCGGGATGGGCGAGCTCCACCTTGAGATCAT